>VEPJ01000043.1 GCA_012026925.1 Gammaproteobacteria bacterium
GGCATGCGCGGCCTGATGGCGAAGCCGGACGGCTCGATCATCGAGACGCCGATCACCGCCAACTTCCGCGAGGGCCTGAACGTCCTGCAGTACTTCATCTCGACGCACGGCGCCCGCAAGGGTCTCGCCGACACCGCGCTGAAGACGGCCAACTCCGGTTACCTGACGCGCCGCCTGGTCGACGTGACGCAGGACCTGGTCGTGACCGAGGACGATTGCGGCACCGCCAACGGCGTCGCGATGAAGGCGCTGGTCGAGGGTGGCGAGGTCATCGAGGCACTGCGCGACCGCGTGCTCGGCCGCGTCGCCTCGACCGACGTCATCAATCCGGACACGCAGGACGTGCTCTACCCGGCCGGCCACCTGCTCGACGAGGACTCGGTCGAACGGATCGAGGCGCTCGGCATCGACGAGGTGCGCGTGCGCACTCCGCTGTCGTGCGAGACCCGCTACGGCCTGTGCGCCAAGTGCTACGGGCGCGACCTCGGCCGCGGCACGCTGGTCAACTCCGGCGAGGCGGTCGGCGTGATCGCCGCGCAGTCGATCGGCGAACCCGGCACCCAGCTGACCATGCGGACCTTCCACATCGGTGGTGCGGCGTCGCGCGCGGCGGTCGCGTCCGGCGTCGAGGCCAAGAGCAACGGCACCGTGCGCTTCACCGCGACGATGCGCTACGTCACCAACGCCAAGGGCGAGCAGGTGGCGATCTCGCGTTCGGGCGAGGTCACGATCGTCGACGACAACGGCCGCGAGCGCGAGCGCCACAAGGTGCCGTACGGCGCGACGCTGCTGGCGGCCGACGGCCGCCAGGTGAAGGCCGGCGTGCAGCTCGCGACGTGGGATCCGCTGACCCGCCCGATCATCACGGAGTACGCGGGCACGGTGAAGTTCGAGCACGTCGAGGAAGGCGTCACGGTCGCCAAGCAGATCGACGAGGTCACGGGCCTGTCGACGCTGGTCGTGATCGACGCCAAGCGGCGCAGCGCGTCCAGCAAGGGCGTCCGGCCGCAGGTGAAGCTCGTCAACGAGGCTGGCGAGGAAGTGAAGATCCCGGGCACCGAGCACTCGGTGACCATCAGCTTCCCGATCGGCGCGCTGATCGTCGTGCGCGACGCGCAGCAGGTGGCGGTGGGCGAGGTGCTCGCCCGGATCCCGACCGAGTCGCAGAAGACGCGCGACATCACGGGCGGCCTGCCGCGCGTGGCGGAGCTCTTCGAGGCGCGCTCGCCGAAGGACGCCGGCACGCTGGCGGAGGTCACCGGCACCGTGACGTTCGGCAAGGAGACGAAGGGCAAGCAGCGGCTGATCATCACCGACCTCGACGGCAAGGAGCACGAGTTCCTGATCCCGAAGGACAAGCACGTGCTGGTGCACGACGGCCAGGTCGTCAACCGCGGCGAGAACATCGTCGATGGTCCGGCCGATCCGCACGACATCCTGCGCCTGCTGGGGATCGAGGCGCTCGCGCGCTACATCGTCGACGAGGTGCAGGACGTCTACCGGCTGCAGGGCGTGAAGATCAACGACAAGCACATCGAGGTGATCGTTCGCCAGATGCTGCAGAAGGTCGAGATCGACGACGCCGGCGATACCGAGCTGTTGCAGAGCGAGCAGATCGATCGGAGCGAGATGGACGAAATCAACGTCCGCATGGAAGCCGAGGGCAAGAAGCCGGCGAGCGGTCACCCCGTTCTGCTCGGCATCACCAAGGCCAGCCTGCAGACCCGCTCGTTCATCTCGGCGGCCTCGTTCCAGGAGACCACCCGGGTGCTGACCGAGGCGGCCATCATGGGCAAGCGCGACGATCTGCGCGGCCTGAAGGAGAACGTCATCGTCGGGCGCCTGATCCCGGCGGGCACCGGTCTCGCGTTCCACCGCGCCCGCAAGGACAAGGAGGCCGCCGATGCCCTCGAGCAGCAGCAGCTCGCGGCGATGGAGGCGATGGCTGCCACCACGACCGAGGGCGAACCGGAAACCGGGGCCGACGAATCGGCCGAGGTGACCGAGTAGCCCGGCCGGGCGCCGGTCGGGGAAGCGGGCCCGCCGATGGCGGGCCCGTTTTGCTTCCGGGCTCTGGACCTGGGGCCCAGGGCGCCTTGACACTGCACTGGATGGGTGGCGATAATTGCGAGCTTTTCGGCGCCCGCCCGGGCGCTGCGCTCTTTGCCCGCCGAGGCGCCACCGCCTGCTCCTGTGGCGCTGCCGGTCGAGTCCAGGTCGCAGCTTCCCGCGTCGTCCCGGCAGCATCGGACAGGGCGGGCCGGAAGCCTGCAGCACGACGTACCGCCGCACCCCTGTAGAACAGAGATCCAGATTCCGCGAGCCCGTCGGCTCGCACATGCATCGAGAAACGTCGAGAAAACTGAGCGTATGCCGACCATCAATCAACTCGTGCGCAAGGCGCGCGAGATCGAACCCGTCAAGAGCAAGAGCCCGGCGCTGAAGAACAGCCCGCAGAAGCGCGGCGTGTGCACGCGCGTCTACACGACGACCCCGAAGAAGCCGAACTCGGCGCTGCGCAAGGTCGCGAAGGTGCGCCTGACGAACGGCTTCGAGGTGATCTCCTACATCGGCGGCGAAGGCCACAACCTGCAGGAGCACTCGGTCGTCCTGATCCGCGGCGGCCGCGTCAAGGACCTGCCGGGCGTGCGCTACCACATCGTGCGCGGCTCGCTCGACACGCAGGGCGTCAAGGACCGCAAGCAGAGCCGTTCGAAGTACGGCGCCAAGCGTCCGAAGTAACCCGGTTCCCCGGTCGGCGCGCCCCTGCGCGGGGACGCCGTCCGAGTAAGTCGCGGCCCGTCACCATGGGGCCGCATTCCGCGGGCGCCCGCGCATCGGAAGCGGTGCAGGCGCCTGCCCAACGACTGAAGACACAAGAGGTGTGACATGCCACGTCGTCGCGAAGTACCGAAGCGCGAAATCCTGCCGGATCCCAAGTTCGGGTCGCCGGACATCACCAAGTTCGTCAGCGTGATCATGCTCGACGGCAAGAAGGCCGTCGCCGAGCGCATCGTCTACGGCGCGCTGGCGCAGATCGAGGCCAAGGCCGGCGGCAAGAACGCCCTCGAGGTGTTCTCGCAGGCGCTGTCCAACGTGAAGCCGATGGTCGAGGTCAAGAGCCGTCGCGTCGGCGGCGCGAACTACCAGGTCCCGGTCGAGGTGCGCCCGGTGCGGCGGATGGCGCTGGCGATGCGCTGGCTGCGCGAGGCCGCGAAGAAGCGCAGCGAGAAATCCATGCCGCTGCGCCTCGCGGGCGAGCTGATGGAAGCCGCGGAAGGCCGCGGCGGCGCGATGAAGAAGCGCGAGGAAGTGCACCGCATGGCGGAGGCGAACAAGGCGTTTGCGCACTTCAGATTCTGAGGATACGCCGGCCCGCTGCGCGGTCCGGCGACACAAGCTGTTCTAAGGCGGCACCAATGGCAAGAAAAACTCCTATCGAGCGATACCGGAACATCGGAATCTCGGCGCATATCGACGCCGGCAAGACCACGACCACCGAACGGATCCTGTTCTACACCGGCGTCAACCACAAGCTCGGCGAGGTGCACGAAGGCGCCGCGACGATGGACTGGATGGAGCAGGAGCAGGAGCGCGGCATCACGATCACGTCGGCCGCGACGACCACGTTCTGGAAGGGGATGAATCTCAGCTTCCCCGAGCACCGCATCAACATCATCGACACGCCGGGTCACGTCGACTTCACGATCGAGGTCGAGCGCTCGATGCGCGTGCTCGACGGCGCGTGCATGGTCTACTGCGCGGTCGGCGGCGTGCAGCCGCAGTCGGAAACGGTGTGGCGCCAGGCGAACAAGTACGGCGTGCCGCGTCTCGCGTTCGTCAACAAGATGGACCGCACCGGCGCGAACTTCTTCAAGGTCTTCGACCAGATGCGCCTGCGCCTGAAGGCCAACCCGGTCGCGATCCAGATCCCGATCGGCGCCGAGGACCACTTCCAGGGCGGCGTCGACCTCGTGAAGATGAAGGCGATCTACTGGGACGAGGCCTCCAAGGGGATGAAGTTCGAGTACCGCGACATCCCGGCGGAACTCGCCGACGCCGCGAACGAGTGGCACGAGAAGATGGTCGAGGCCGCCGCCGAGGCCAACGAGGAACTGATGAACAAGTACCTCGAGGGCGGCACGCTCTCCGAGGACGAGGTCAAGACGGGCCTGCGGCTGCGCACGCTCGCGCACGAGATCACGCCGATGCTGTGCGGCTCGGCCTTCAAGAACAAGGGCGTGCAGGCGATGCTGGACGCCGTGATCGAGTACCTGCCGAGCCCGGTGGACATCCCGCCGGTCGCCGGCGAGAACGACCGCGGCGTGTCCGAGGACCGCCCGGCCGACGACGCCGCGCCGTTCTCGGCGCTCGCGTTCAAGATCATGACCGACCCGTACGTCGGCCAGCTCACCTTCCTGCGCGTGTACTCGGGCGTGGTGAACTCCGGCGACACGGTGATCAACTCCGTGAAGGGCAAGAAGGAGCGCGTGGGCCGGCTGCTGCAGATGCACGCCAACCAGCGCGACGAGATCAAGGAAGTGCGCGCCGGCGACATCGCGGCGGCGGTCGGCATGAAGGACGTGACGACCGGCGACACGCTGTGCGACCCGGACAAGGTCATCA
>VEPJ01000205.1 GCA_012026925.1 Gammaproteobacteria bacterium
CCGCTGCCGCTGCTCGCGCGAGCGCGTCGGCAACATGCTGCGCTCGCTCGGCCGCACGGAAGTGGACTCGGTGCTCGCGGAGTTCGGGCAGGTCGAGGTGCGCTGCGAGTTCTGCAGTCGCGCGTACCGATTCGATGCCGTGGATTGTGCGGTGCTGTTCGCCGGCGATTCGCGGCCCGGGGCCGGCGGCTCCGGCGTGCACTGAGCGAGTGCTCCGAAGCGCGCAGCTACAGGTCCAGTTCGAGCGCGCCTCCGACTGCAACGGCTGACCAGCGTGCGTCGAGGCTGGCGATCGCGGATCGCACCGCCTCTACGTCCGCTTCGCCGATCGACAGGGCAGGGCAGGCACGCGCTTCGCAGGTGACCGCATAGAGCTCGAGCATGCGCGCGGGCGGGGTCGTTCCGCCGGACCATGCGTCGCCCTGGAACACCTCGACCAGGCGCTCGACCGAATCACTCTGCGTATCGGCGCCCATCCGGAAACCGGCCGGCTCGCCGGCCTTCACGCGATTCAGGAATCCACGCAACGTGAGCGTGTGCTCCACGGCGTAGTGAACCATGTCGTGCGGGATGATCCGCTGCTTGGGGCAGTCCACTGTCTCCGCCGGGCGACCGGGGCGGAAGACTTGCAGGCGGTCCGACTTGCCCGGCCCCTTGGTGAAGACGAGCCGCATGCCGGCCGCGCCCGCTCAGCCGGCGCCGTAGCGGAAGCGCAGGAAGGCGGCGATCCAGAAGACCAGCGTGGCGACGAGATTCGTCGTGCCGTGGTTCTGCTTGAGCAGCCTCCAGTCCCAGAAGGCCACGGGGTTGCCGGGCAGCGGTGCGCCCGGCAGGAAGCGGTTCACCCGGAGCAGGTACTCGGCGTAGGGCGCGCCGAGCACGCCGCGCAGGTACTCTTCCTCGCGCTGCACGCGGTTCACCATGTAGAAGTAGTACAGCACGGTGTATGCCGCGAGCAGCCACGGGTTGCCGAGGAGCATCAGGCCGCCGAGGATGATGAAGTAACGCCCGAGGTACATGGGGTTTCGCACCATGGCGTACGGCCCGTTGCACGCGAGCGTGCGACCCTTGTCGAGCGACGCGAAGCACCACAGCTGGATCGCTTCGCCGAACATCGAGACCAGGAAGCCCGGGAGCAGCCACCTCGGGTCCATGTACCAGACGATCGCGGCGACTGCCGCGAGCCCGAGCAGGACGCGGCTCTTCACGAGCACCTTGCGCAGCGTCGGGTTGTTGAACAGGCGATGGATGGCTTCGACCACGGAACGCTCCTCGGCGGATCGGCTGCGCATTATCGCCGTTTGTGGCGCCGTTTGTCGGGGCGGCCGGCGCCGATGTAGCCGCGCAGCACCCACAGCGGACGCAGCCGGTTCATGCGCGCGAGCGCCGCCGCGCGTTCGGGTCCGAGCGTTCCGGGGCTGCGTTTCGCCCAGTGCTTGTAGATGGCCGCAAGGTCGATGCGCTCGACGAAACGCCGCAACGGACCCGGCATCCATCGGGTGCCGAGGTGCGACTGGAAATCGAGCAGCATGGGCTCGCCCGTCTCGGTGACGAGGATGTTGTCCGCATTGCGCATGTCGAGGTGCACCATGCGGGCGCGGGCATGCATGTCGAGCACGGTGCGCTCGAGTGCGGGGAAGAACACGGGCTGCAGCTCGCCGGGGTACCGCCGCAGTCCGCGCCCCGGCACGAAGCGATAGGCGAGGGCGAAGGCGTCGACCCGAAAAGCGTCCATCGGCGCGCCACGCACGTCCGCGAGTTTCATCAAGCCGCGGGACTCGCGACGGACCAGGAACCGGCCGATGAGGTTGCGCACCAGGAGGGAGCGCGGGCGGAAGTCCTTGACGATCCAGCGGTCGCCGCCGAATTCCAGCGTCGAGACGACGGCATTGGCCCAGCGCCCCTCGTGCAGGGTGCGGGAGGTGCTGCGCTCGAGGTCCGATCTCGAAAATCGCTCCGGACGACCGCCACCCGGCCGATCCGGGTCGCGCGGAGTGGTCGTGGATATCGTCAACGTGCGGGATCCTTGCCGGGCGGCCAGCTGCGGGGCGCAAGGATAAACCGCCGGCCCGCGAATACCTACGCGAGCGCCCATGGGGCTCGTTCGCCCAAGTCCGTGGACAAAACATAAAGACATCTTTATATTTGCGACGCATGCCGAGTTCACTGCAGACGCTGCTGCCGCGCCTCCGCGCGATCGCCGAGCCGTCACGGGTCCGCCTGCTCGCGATCCTTGCGCGCGGCGAGTTCTCGGTGTCGGAGCTCACGACGATCCTCGGGCAGAGCCAGCCGCGCGTGTCGCGGCACCTGAAGCTCCTGGATGATTGCGGGCTGCTCGAGCGTTTCCGCGAGCAGCACTGGATCTACTACCGCGTGGCTGGCGCAGACATGGAGGGTGGCCGGCTCGTTCGGCAGATGCTCGAACTGCTCGACCCGACCGACCCGGTGCTCGCCGACGACGAGCAGCGTCTGCGCCGCGTGCTCGAGGAACGGGAGGGGCGCGAACCCGCGGGCGACGTCGGAGCGGTCGCGAACCAGGCCGACGAACTGGTGCCGCTCATCGCATCCGAACTCGGCGAGCGCGGCCATGGGTCGCTGCTCTATTTCGGCCGCGACCCCGACGAGCTGATGTCCGGCCTCGGCGCGCGAGCACGCCGCGCCGTCGGCATGAACCCGTCCCGCCGCATCGTGCAGCGGGCGCGCGCCGTGCTGCACTCGGCGGGCATGAACCACTGCGTGCTGCAGCAGGGCGAACTCGCCGTACTCCCGCACCCCTCGCACAGCTTCGACGTCGTCGTGATCGATCGGGTGCTCGCGGAAGCCGCGCGCCCGGCCGACGATCTGCGCGAAGCGGCTCGCGTCGTGCGCAACGACGGCCGCCTGGTCGTCATCGAGGACTTCGAGGCGCTCGAGCGACGAACGTCCGACGCCCATCCGCTGGCCCTGCTGCGCGCCTGGCTCGCCGATGCCGGGCTCGCGTGCGACCGCCTGCGCCCCTGCGACGTGAGCGGCGCGCACCTGCTGCTCGCGGTCGCCATTCCAGAACCGGAGGCCGCCGCCGCCTGACAGGCGGGCGTCCTCGTACACCCGAGAGTGAAATACATGCAGCCGGTGACGGTGTCCTTCGAGTTCTTCCCGCCCAACGATCCGGAGATGGAGAAGACGCTGTGGGCGTCGATCCAGCGCCTCGCGCCGCTCGCGCCGCGTTTCGTGTCGGTCACCTACGGCGCCGACGGCTCGACGCGCGAGCGCACGCACAATGTCGTCACCCGCATCCTGCGCGAGACGCCGCTCACTGCGGCGCCGCATCTCACCTGCATCGGGGCGCCGCGCGGCGAGATCCTGGACATCGCGCGCACCTACTGGGATGCAGGCGTGCGCCACATCGTCGCGCTGCGCGGCGATGCCCCGGCCGGACAGTCGGGCTACGCTCCGCACGCCGAGGGTTTCGCGTATGCGGTCGATCTCGTCAGGGGGCTGAAGACCGTCGGCGACTTCGACATCTCGGTAGCGGCCTACCCTGAGGTGCACCCCGAGGCGCCGAGCGCGAAGTTCGACCTCGACAACCTGCGCGCCAAGCTCGATGCGGGCGCGAGCCGCGCGATCACGCAGTTCTTCTTCGACACGGACAAGTACCTGCGCTTCCGCGACGCGTGCGCCGCGGCGGGCATCACCGCGCAGATCGTGCCGGGCATCCTGCCGATCACGCGCTTCCCGCAGATGCTGCGCTTCGCCAAGCGCTGCGGCGCGAGCGTGCCCGAGTCGCTGCAGCACCGCTTCGACGGCCTCGACGACGACCCGGAGACGCGCCGCATGATCGCCGCGAGCTTCGCGATCGAGCAGGTGCGCCGCCTGCAGGAGCACGGCGTCAACGAATTCCATTTCTACACGCTGAACCGCGCCGAGCTCACCTACGCGATCTGCCATGCCCTCGGCGTGCGCGCACCGACGGCACCCCGCGCCGCGGCGGAGGCCTGACCATGCTGCGACCCGAACGCATCCGTGAATTCCACCGCTTGCTGGGCGAACGCGTCCTCGTGCTCGACGGCGCCATGGGTACCGTCATCCAGTCCTACAAGCTCGGCGAGACGGACTACCGCGGCGAGCGCTTCCGGGACTGGCCGAAGGACCTCAAGGGCAACAACGACCTCCTGGTGCTGACGCGTCCGGAGGTGATCGGCGAGATCCACCGTCGCTACCTCGAGGCCGGCGCGGACATCGTCGAGACGAACACCTTCAACTCGAACGCGACGTCGCAGGCGGACTACGGCACGGAATCACTGGTGCGGGAGCTGAATCTCGCCGCCGCGCAGATCGCACGCCGCGCCGCGGACGAGGTGGCCGCGAGGACCGGGCGGCCGCGCTTCGTCGCGGGCGCGCTGGGTCCCACGAACCGCACAGCCTCGCTGTCCCCGAACGTCAACGACCCGGGCTTCCGCAACGTCACGTTCGACGAACTGGCCGCCACGTACGTGGAGGCGACGCGCGCGCTCGTGGAGGGCGGGGTCGACCTGATCCTCGTCGAGACGATCTTCGGCACCCTGCACGCCAAGGCGGCCCTCTTCGCGGTGCGCGGCGTGCTCGACGGACACGGGCTCG
>VEPJ01000181.1 GCA_012026925.1 Gammaproteobacteria bacterium
GGCGATAGCGGGCCTCGACACCGATCGTGCGCAGCCCGGCGGCCAGGGCGACGCAGATGTCCCGGGCGAGTTCGGCCAGCGAGCCCGGGCCGAGCGCGTTGCGACGGAAGATGAGCCCCCAGCCTAGCTGGCCTTCGTCGAGGTAGATCGCGCCGCCACCCGTGATGCGCCGCACGATGCCGACGCCCCGGGCGCGGCAGTACTCGACGTCGATCTCCTGGCGCAGCGCCTGGTGGCGCCCGATCAGGGCCGTCGGCGGAAAGCGCATGAAGCGGAACGTGTCGGGGATGTGGCCGGCCTGGTGCTCCTCCAGCATCGCCTGGTCGAGGGCGATGTTGAAGCGCCCCTCGCGCACGCCGGTGTCGACGACCCGGAACGTTCCCCCCACGGTCCGTCAGCCCTGCACGACCGGGATCTTCAATTGCCGCCGGATCTTCCCGAGATCCTGCTTTGTGGGCTGGAACGGGTAACTCGCGATGTTGCTCGGCGGGGAGTCGCCGTACGGGCGATCGCAGGCCGAGACGTCGTCGCGGAACTTGCCGGGGCAGCCGGACGTGCGGAACGCGACGCCTTCGCTCACGAACCTCTCGACCTCCGCCTCGGGCAACCCGTAGCCCGTCACGCGGCCTTCGCCGTCGAACACCATCTGGTCCACGCGCACGCCCGCGTAGTCGATCAGGTAGCGCGCGAGCTGCACGCGCCGCCACTGGTCGCGCGGCGTCGCGGGCAGGTGGTCCATGAGCGAGCCCTGTTCGGGGAAGAAACTGAACAGGTGGCTGTGGCCGCCGAGGTCCACCAGCTGCTGCACCAGCGCGAGCAGCTCGTGCTCGGTCTCCCCCATGCCGACGATGATGTGCGCGCCGAATTTCTGCGGCCCGAAGATGTCGCGGGCGTGGTGCAGCACTTCCCAGTACTTCTGCCACTTGTGCGGCGACTGCACGCCCTTGCCCCGGGTGCGGTCGAAGATCGCGGGCGTCGCGGCGTCGAGTGCGACCGTGAAGATGTCCGCGCCGAGATCCTTCAGGCGCTGCACGTCGGCGCGCTCCATCGTCGTCGGGTTCGAGAGGATCGACACCGGGATGGTCGAGGGGTCGATGCGCGAGGTCCACGCCTTCAGCACCGAGACCGTGTCCTCGTCGGAGCGCGGGTGCGTGATCATCGAGATGCACATGCGGTGGAAGGGGCTCCGATCGCCGTCGCGCGCCACGCGCTCCACGATCTCCGCCATCGGCACGGCCGGCCAATCCACGCGGATGAAGTTGCGGGCGGCGTAGTCTCGGTCGGCCGCGCGATGCCGTGCGAGCCCGCAGTACGCGCAGTTCGCGCGGCAGCCTTCGGGGTAGGTGAGCAGCAGGTTCAGGCAGCGCGTGCAGCTGCAGCGGTGCATCTTGCCGCTCATCACGCCGAGCGTGATCGCCGCGGCGGTGGACATCTGCACGTACTCCGGCGAACGCATCTGCGGCGTGAGTACGTTGTTGTTGGGCAGGTAGACGCCCTGCGGCGGCACGGCCGCCTCCTTCACGCGCTTGCCGTTGCGCGCCGCGACCGGCGTGGCGACCGGGGGGCGGGGCTCCATGCTTGCGAAGGAATTGAAGGATCGGCCGTCCGCGGCCTGTGCCTCGGAAGCATCCGCGCCCTGGTTCAGACAGCTCATCTCGCGACTCCCGTGGCTGTGTTGCGCGCGCTCACGCGGCGCAGGTGCTGGCCGCGCTCGCCCGGGGCGCGGCCCCGATCTTGATCGAGCAGCAGGCGTGTTCCTGGTGGTAGGGACGACCGATCGCGTTCGCCACCGCGACCGCGCCGTCGGCGGGGAAGGCGATGCCGTCGAGGCCGGCCATGACGGCGTAGGCGTCCACGACGCGCTTGTGCATGCCGGGCGGGCGGGCGCAGCCGAGCAGCACCTGCCGGTCGGGCAGCCGCCGTCGCGCCTCGCCGAAGATGCGGCCGACATCGGTCGCCTCCGGCACCGCGTAGAGCCCCGGCTTCGCATAGAAGGGCATGACGACGACCAGCACGAGCGCCGTGACCCGGTGGCGGCTCACGATGTCGAGCGCGTTCGTCTCGCCGAGGATACGTCCGTAGTGCAGGCCGATGACGATGTGCGGGCTCACTTCCATGGACGTCGCGCAGAGGGCCGCGAGCGTCGCCTCGAAGTCCTCGACCGGGCGGTCGAGGTGGTACACGTCGCGGATCGTCTCGTCCGCGCCGATGACGTCCATCATCGCGGTGTCCACGCCCGCCGCTTCCATCGCGCGCGCGCCGGCCTCGTCGGTGAGCGCCGTGTGGATCGCGATCTTCATGTAGGGAAAGTCGCGCTTGAGCCGCTCCACGACCGGGTAGTAGCGCTCATAGGGAATCTCGTTGCGCCGGTTCGAGCCGCCGGAGAGCAGGAAACCCTGCAGGTCCTGCGTCGCGACGAGGTGGCGCACCTTCTGGTCGAGCATGAGCGGGGAGGTGGCCGGGATCATCGGCTTCAGTATTTCGGCGCGGCAGTGGTCGCAATTGAGCCCGCAGGCCGCCGCGGTGATCGAGAACGAGGGAAAGCTGTTCTTCGAGCAGCCCTTCAGTTCGGTGCTCGCGTAGTCCTTGAACGTCGGCGTCGAGAAGCGGATCGGGCGGGCGGAGGTGTCCGAGGCCGAGCGCTCGAATTCGGCCACGAGGCGCGCATCGAGCGGCGCGTCCTCGAGGTCCTCGATCCGGCCCAGCGATTCATGCCAACTCATGCGTTCGTCCCCCGATCGTGCGTCGCCACGAGATCGCGGACCGCGGCGCGGACCGGCCCGGAGTTCGGCTCATCGGCCAGCGTCGAGAACCATTCGGGCCGCCGGTCGTCTTCGTCCACCAGGTCGCACTCCAGGCCCGCCAGCAGCTGCCGCGCGGCCGTCGGAAGCGTCCCGGGAATGTCGCGGCCCGCCAGCCGGCCCCACAGGCCGGTCCAACAGCGTGCCAGCGTCCACGGATTGTAGCCACCCCCGCCGAGCACGACGGCCGGGACTGCCAGCCCGCCGACGGCCGTGACGGCGTCCCAGAGGGCGACGTTGCTCAGCGCCAGCCGCGAAAGGGGATCGCCGGCGAGCGCATCCGTTCCGCAGGTGATGACCACGGCGTCCGGCGCGAACGCCGCTCCGGCCGGCAGTACGACTTCCTCCACCAGGCACCTGAACTCGCTGTCGTTCAGCCCGGCGGGGACCGGGAGGTTCAATGCGCTGCCGGCGCCGCGATCGCCGACCGCACCCGTGTGTGGCCAGCGCCCGGACTCGTGTATCGAGACCATCAGCACGCGAGGGTCGCCGTCGAACGCGTCCTGCACGCCGTCGCAGTGGTGCGCATCGACATCCACGTACAGGACGCGGCTGCAGCCGCGCTGCAGCAGCGCGAGGATCGCGAACACCGGGTCGTTGAAGTAGCAGAACCCGCTCGCCCGGTCGCGGCGACCGTGGTGCGTACCGCCGGCCGGATGGAAGACGGCCCGGCCCTCGAGTGCGAGTTCGGCGGCGAGGATCGATCCGCCGACCGCGGTGGCTGCGCGCTCGAACACACCCGGGAACAGCGGATTCTCCAGGTTGCCGAAATTCCTGTGTTCGCGGACGGCTCGATCGACGTTGCCGGCTTGGTCGGCCGCTCTCAGTTCCTCGATGTAATCGCGGTCGTGAAACGTCGCGAGCCGATCGACGCTGGCCGCGGGGGCCGGTCGAAAGCTGGTCTCGTCCAGCCAGCCGAGCAGCTCGCACAACTCCATCACCGTGGCGACGCGCGGGATGGCGAGTGGATGGTTGCGCCCGAAGCCGCGGGTCCGGCAAGAATGGCTGCCGACCAGCAGCGGCGCAGCGCGGCGCGGAGTCGCGTCGATGCTGCGTCGCAAAACAAAATCGGGCGCCGTGCAGGTACTTACCACTAGCCGAGAGTAATTAATTCGACTTTGCTAATAAAGATATCTCTGTTAGCTTGGGTTGGTCGGCGCAGCCGAATGCCATAACACGGGGAGCAGCCAGCATGTCCGAATCGTCCGGCGCCAAGCGCATGTCCATCATCGTGACCAAGGGCACGCTCGACTGGGCGTATCCCCCGTTCATCCTCTCGACGACGGCCGCGGCCATGGGCCTCGACGTGACGCTTTTCTTCACGTTCTACGGGCTGCCGCTGCTCCTGAAGGACCTCGACCTCAAGATGTCGCCGCTCGGCAACCCGGCGATGAAGATGCCGATGGCGGGCATGCACATGGGCATGCCCAACGTCATGTCCATGATCCCGGGCGTCGACGCCGGGGCCACGGTCATGATGAAGAACATGATGAAGAAGAAGGGCGTCGCCTCGATTCCCGAGCTGCGCGAGCTCGCGATCGAGTCGGGCGTGCGCATGATCGCCTGCCAGATGACCATGGACCTCTTCGAGTACAAGCTCGAGGACATGATCGAAGGCATCGAGCTCGGCGGCGCCGCGACCTACATCGAGGTCGCGACCCAGTCCGAGATCAACCTGTTCATCTGAAACACTTTCCAGACACGGAGACGGAACAATCCATGGCTGACCAGACACTGGACGCGAAGGGGCTGAACTGCCCGCTGCCCATCCTCAAGGCGAAGAAGGCGCTGTCCGCCATGTCGCCGGGAGCGACGCTCGAGGTGCTCGCGACGGACCCGGGCGCGGTCAAGGACTTCCAGGCATTTGCCCGCACGACCGGGCACGAGCTCGTGGAGTCCTCGACGGAAGGCAACGTCTTCCGTTTCGTGCTGAAGCACAAGGCATGAGGGCCGGTCGGCGTGTTGCCGGACGGCAACGCGATGCCGGCTCGACCGATCATATGTAGAGGAAAGCCCGGCTTGTGGCGATGAGAAGACCGGGCGAAGAATTCAGCAATCGCTAATCTGTCACTGCGGCCGCGACGACGGCCGGTTGGGGGTTACATGAGCACGATTCGCACTCGCACCATCCTGGGCCTGGCCGTCGCCCTGGCGCTCGCCGCTGGCACGGCTTCCGCGACCAACGGGTATTTCACCCACGGCGCGGGGACGAAGAGCAAGGCCGAAGCCGGCGCCGGTAGCGCCGATCCGCAGGAACTCCTGTCCATCGCCACGAACCCGGCCGGCCTGGCGTTTCTACCCGAGACGATCGACGCAGGCATCGGCTTCTTCAGCCCGATTCGCGACTACAGGACGTCGCCGAGCATGGCAAACGGCGGCTGCTTCCCGAACCAGGGTTGCGCGTTCACGATCGGTCCGAACAACATTTCGAGCAAGAACGAGTTCTTCCCGATCCCGTTCGTCGCGATGAACTGGAAGCTCGACGCCCAGAACGCGCTTGCGGCGGCCTTCTATGCCCGAGGCGGCATGAACACGCAGTGGGAAGGCGGTACCGCGACCTTCGATCCTGACGGCGCGGCGGGTCCGGCCCCTCCCATGACGTTCCGGGGTACGTACGGCGGCGGGGCGAAGGGCGGCAACGGAAAAGCCGGCGTGGAACAGATGCAGGGCTTCCTCAACGGCACCTATGCCTGGAAGCAGTCGGACGACCAGTTCTCGCTCGGTGTCTCGGCGATTTTCGCCATGCAGCGCTTCCAGGCGCGTGGCGTGCCGATGTTCGCCCCGTACACGCGAACGTACGTCGAGTCGTACATGCAGACCGGCACGCCGAGGATGCCGACGCACCTGTCCGGCAATGGGCACGACATGTCCTATGGCTTCGGCGGGTCGGTCGGCGCGCTCTGGAACATCAACAAGATGTTCAGTGTCGCAGCGGCATACACGTCGAAGATGTCGATGTCCAAGTTCGGCGACTACTCGGATCTCTTCGCCGAACAGGGCAGTTTCGACATCCCGTCCACGGCCACGATCGGCCTCACTTTCCGCCCGGACAACGCCTGGTCGCTGTCGTTCGACTACCAGGAGATCTGGTACTCCGACACGCCCTCGGTCTCGAACCGCATCGAGAATCTCTACGGCTGTCCGTCGCTCGGCGGCACGAACCTGCAGGGCTGCCTCGGCGGCAACCGGGGCGCAGGCTTCGGTTGGGACGACATGTCGATCTACAAGTTCGGCGGCGCCTGGAAGTACGACGCCGACTGGACGTTCCGGGCCGGCTACAGCTTCGCGGACCACCAGCCGATTCCGAAGAGCCAGATGACATTCAACATCCTCGCGCCGGGCGTGGTGGAGGACCACTTCACCGCCGGCTTGACCCGCGCCATGAGCGGCGGCGACGAATTGAGCCTGTCCTTCATGTACGCGCCGAAGAAGACGGTCAAGGGCCCGAACAACTTCGATCCGAGCCAGACGGTCGAGCTCTCGATGCACCAGTTCGAGCTCGAGATCAGCTACAGCTGGAAGCGCTGAAGCGCGGACCGGGCGGGCGTACAGGTTTGCGGGGATGCCGCGAGGCGGTCGACGAGGCCGCCTCGCCACGCATCGGCGGGGGCTGGAGAAGGGTGATGAACGTGATTCCTGGTTTCCTGCTCGCACTGGCGCTGGCATTCGTCGGTAATCTCCTGGCGGACGCCATCGCGGCGGCGCTCGGCATGGGGCCGGGCGCCATAAGTGGCATCATGGTCGCGATCCTGCTCGGCCTCGCCATCGGCAACGTGCTCACGCTGCCCGCGTCCCTGAAGCCGGGCATCGATTTCGCAGTCAAGCGGGTGCTCCGCATCGGCATCGTGCTGCTCGGCCTGAAGCTGAGCATCGTCGAGGTCGGCGCGATCGGGCTCAAGTCACTGCCGATCATCCTCGTGACCATCCCGGCAGCGATCCTGCTCGTGACGTTCTTCGGCCGGCGACTTGGATTGCCCGACCGGCTCGCCACGCTGATCGCCGTCGGCACCGGCATCTGCGGCAACACGGCCATCGTCGCCGTCTCGCCGACGATCGCCGCGCAGAAGGAGGAGACCAGCTACGCGGTGGCCTGCATCACGATCTTCGGCCTCTTCGCGATGCTCACTTATCCGTTCGTCGCGCACTGGCTCTTTTCCGGCGACGCGTTCCGGGCCGGGCTGTTCCTCGGCTCCGCCGTGCACGACACCTCGCAGGTGGCCGGCGCCGGGATGGTGTACCAGGACTACTACCACGCGCCCGAGGCGCTCAACGTCGCGACGGTGACGAAGCTCGAGCGCAACCTCTCGATGCTGATCGTCATCCCGCTGATGTCGATCCTCTACCACCGCCGCTCGTCGGAGGGCACCGAACCGCCACCGTGGTACACGATGGTGCCGCTCTTCGTCGTCGGGTTTGCGGCCATGAGCCTGCTGCGCACCATCGGCGACCTCGGCGATCGACCCTTCGGCCTGCTGACGCCGGACCAGTGGCACGGGTTCGTCAAGCTTGCGAGCCACGTGATGGCCTACTGTCTCGGCATCGCGATGGCGGGCGTCGGGCTCGGGACCAGCATCAAGGGCATCCGCGGCATCGGGCTCAAGCCGCTGGGTCTCGGCCTGGCGTCCGCGCTGATCGTGGGCATCATCAGCACGTTGTTGATCAAGGCGCTATATTGAGGGCCGCGCGCGGGCGCCGGTCCTGGCGCCTCGGTGGCAGTGCGGGGAGAGAAGCATGGACAGACGTACGTTCGTTCGCGGCGTCACTGGCGGCCTCGCGCTCGCCGGCACGCAGCTCCTGCTGCCGCGATCGCTGTGGGCCGGGCTGCCGGACGGAACCATCGCGAGCGAGGAGATGTTCGCGCTGCCGGGCAAGCAGCCGCTGATCAAGCGCTCGTTCCGGCCGCCGAATTTCGAGACGCCGGTCTCCCAGTTCACGGACGTAATCACGCCCAACGACCGCTTCTTCGTGCGCTGGCATCTCGCGTCGATCCCGGAGATCGATCCACGAGAGTGGAAGCTCGGCATCGGCGGTGATGCCGTAACGGCGCCGTTCGAGGTCACGCTCGAGCAGCTGCAGCGCGACTTCGAGCAGGTCGAGATCGTGGCCGTCTGCCAGTGTTCGGGCAACCGGCGCGGGCTCTCGGACCCGCACGTGCCGGGCGTGCAATGGGGCTATGGCGCGATGGGCAACGCGCGCTGGAAGGGCGTGCGGCTCAAGGACCTGCTCGCGAAGGCCGGCATCGGCAAGGACGCCGTCGAACTCGCCCTCGACGGCGCGGATCGCGGCGCGCTCGACGCCACGCCCGACTTCATCAAGAGCATCCCCGTCTGGAAGGCGATGGACGAGAACACGATCGTCGCCTGGCAGATGAACGGCGAGCCTCTGCCGCACTGGAATGGCGCGCCGGCGCGCCTGATCGTGCCGGGCTGGACGGCGACGTACTGGACGAAGAAGATCGTCAGCATCCGTGCGGTGACGCAGCCGGTGGCCAGTTTCTGGATGGCCAAGGCCTATCGGGTTCCGAAGGGGAAATTCCCCTCGGTCGATCGCTTCACGTCCCAGGAGACCGCCGAGAACACGCCGATCACCGAGATCGTCGTGAACTCGCTCGTCACGAACGTGAGCGAAGGACAGAAGGTCAGGGCCGGCGCGCCGCTGGTCGTGAAGGGCATGGCCTGGGATGCGGGCTACGGCATCCGCTCCGTGGACGTCTCGACGGACGGCGGACGCAGCTGGCAGGACGCCGAGCTCGGGGCGGACCTCGGGCGCTTCTCGTTCCGGCCCTGGCAGTTCGTGTTCAAGCCGTCGAAAGGCGCTCACACGATCTCGGCGCGCGCCTCGAACGGTGCCGGCCAGACGCAGGTCGAGCAGCTGATCTTCAACCCGGCCGGCTACAACAACAACGTCATCCAGCGCATCGGCATCGAGGCCGTCTGAGGAGGGCGACATGAAGACGAAGCTCGCACTCGTGTTCTGCGCCGCGCTCACCGCTTTCGGCAGCGCCGTCGCCGACGAAACGAAGATCCGCCTGCGGGATGCGCCCGAGGTGCAGACCGTGACGGCCAACTGCAGCGGCTGCCACAGCCTCGACTACATCCAGATGAACTCGAAGTTCATGAAGCGCGCGACGTGGGAGGCCGAGGTGCACAAGATGGTGGCCGTCATGGGCGCGCCCGTGACCGAAGAGGACCAGAAGCGGCTGGTCGACTACCTCGTGCGCGAATACGGCGTCGCGGACTGACGCGAACGGCCGCAAATGCGCGCGCGGCCCGTGTCGCGCGCGCATTCAGTGTCAGCAGCCTTCCTTCTTCTTCCTCGGCGTCATCGGCGCCGGCGCCTTGCCCGGCACGGGCGGCGCCAGCTTCGGCATCTCGCTCGGTGCCGGCGCCGCCATCGCAGGCAGTCCGGGTTCCGCGCCGGCCGCTGCCTCACTGCCTACCCGGGCCTGGCCGCCGAAGAACTTCGCGACCGCCGCCGTCTTTTCGAAGCGCGCCCGTTCCTGCGGGCTCGCGTCCGCCGGCAGCACCGGGAACAGCACGTCGTCCTTCCAGCCGTCGAGCCCCAGCAATACGGTGTAGACGTTGGCGTGGCCGCGGGCGCGCATCAGCATCCATGCCTGCGCGGCGTGGATGCCGCCCTCGGAGTAGAGGACGATCTTCTCGCCGGGCGACACGGCGAAGTCAGCGAGGCCCGCGAGCGGCACGTTCTCCGCCGTCGGGATGTGGTACTGCGCGTACGCCGCTTCGCTGCGCAGGTCGAGCAGCCGGTAGTCGGACCGCCCCTCGATGATCCACGCGGCGAGTTCCGCGGGCTTCACGTGATCGACCTCCTTGTCGACGATCATCGCGAGTTCCCGTGCGTCGAGCTTCACGTACGGGCCCTTGTGCGGCTGGCTCAGGAGCGCGACCGCGCCGAGCGCGAGCGCCAGGGCGCCGAGCTTCTGGTTGAGCGTCAGCGTCGGCCACTTCATGAGCGACTCCCGATCCAGCGCTCCACCCTGGTCGCGCCCCAGAACCCGAGCACGGCCATCAGCACGACCGCGAAGACGAGCACGCCCCACGGGATGTCGAAGACCTGCGGCAGCGTGACCTGTCCCATCGGCGTCGCGTTGACGAAACCCTTGATCGCGGGATACGCCTCCGCGTAGACGAAGGTGCCGGCGAAGATGCCGAGCGCATACACCATGCCGTCGATGCGGCCGGTCGCGACCGCCGCGGCCGAAGTTCCGGGGCAGTAGCCGCCGACCACGAACCCGACGCCGAGCACGAGCCCGCCGACGATCTGCGGTGCGAGGTACGTCGGCACGAGGTAGACCTGCGACAGGTCGAGCCAGCCGATCCAGCCGAGATAGGTCACGCCGAGAAGCGCAGTGACGATGGCCGTGAACATCACCTTGAACACGGACATGTCGTACAGGTAGAACTGCGCGGCCAGTTTCCGGGCGCTGCCGAAGCCCGCCCGCTCCAGGCAGAACCCGAAGCCGATGCCGAGCAGGACCGCGACGATCAGCGACATCTCGTCGCCGAAGAAGCCGTACTTGTAGAGTGGTGTCATCATCGCCATTGCCACCGCATGAACCAGGCGGCCGCGTAGCCGCCGACGAAGACCATGATCATGAAGGCCCAGCTGCCCACGTTGAGCAGCGCGCCGCCGGTGAGGGCCTGGCCGCTGGTACAGCCGCGCGCGAGGTGCGCGCCGAACGCCATGAGCATGCCCCCCAGGAACGCGCACGCGAGCCGCAGGGCCGCCGTCGCCCGCGGGCCCTTCTCGATCGCGAAGTGCACGCGGCCGGCGAGCAGCCCGGATAGCAGCGCCCCGGTCAGCACGCCGATCACCTCGAACACGAGCCACGCCTTGAGCGGGTGCGTGCTGCCGTCGCCGAGGTAGCCCTGGAAGTACTCGTTCGCCTGCGCGTGCGCGGGCGCCACGAGATTCACGAGCCAGGCGAGCGTCGAACTGAAGGCGCCGGAGGCGCCGAGTCCGCGGCCCATGATGACGAACGCCCCGAGCAGCACGAGGCCGAGGCCGATCCCGGCGACGTACGGGTTGGCGTAGCCGCCCGGCCCGGCGCCCGGTCGCGTTCCGGCAGGTTCAATGGGACTTGCTGACACGATGACCTCCTCCAACTATGCGCGCCGGCCCGGACCGGTTATCAGGGTACGATCCAGTGACTGTACTGGCCTGCCGCGACGATGACGATGCGCAGCGCGAGCCCGCCCGCCATGACGAGCAGCGGCGCGATGACCGTGTGGCCGATGCGATGGGAAGCCATCAGCGACTGGATCACCAGCGGCACGACGATCCCGAGGCCCACGACGAACACCCAGAACACCGCGGTGTAGGGCCCGCCGAGGAGCAGGGCGACGGCGTGCGCGTGCTGCGCACCTGACGTCAGGTGCCCGATCAGGAACAGCGCGATGAGTGCGAGCTCGGTGACCAGGAACAGGATGTCGGCACGCAGCAGGCTCGATTCCTCCTCCGGGTCGCGCGCGATCATGTGCGCGAAGGCGGCGCCGGTGGAGAGGCCCGAGACGAGGAACAGCGGACCGAGCACTGCGCTCGCCCACAACGGTCGCGCGCCGAGGCTCGAGAGCAGGATGCCCGTATAGATGCCGAGGGCGATGCCGGAGGCGATGCTGACGGTGCCGAGCAGGCGCAGGCTCCTGCCCGCGCGCAGGCGTTCGGCGAAGGCTGCCAGCGAGGGCCAGCCCGACAGCAGGTCGCGCGGGATGGCCGCCAGTGCCGCGAGTGCCATGACCGGGTAGACGAGGATCAGGATCCACCCACCCCAGGACATCGGCGAGGTCGGCCGCAGGGTCAGGTACATCCGCCAGACGTAGAGCTTGTGCTCGAGGTCCAGGAACAGCGCACCCATGCCGAGGCTGAGCAGCACGATGCCGACCCAGGGCAGGACGTAGGCGACGGAGCCCTGGCCTGGCGCGCGTCCGCGCCGCATGAGCCAGCCCGACAGGACCATGCACCCGGCGACCCAGCCGCCGAGGAAGAGGTACACCGGGATCTCCCAGCCCCAGATGTGCAGGGAGGGATCGACGAGCGGATTGTGTCGCGTGGTGACGAGCTCGAGCATCGCCTCACTCCAGGTAGAAGATGCGCGGCTGCGTGCCGGCGTCGGGCTTCAGCACGAAATGCCGCCGCGAGGCGATCAGCCGGCTCACTTCCGAGTCGGGGTCGTCGAGGTCACCGAAGTACATGCTGTGCGTCGGGCACACCGACACGCACGCCGGCGCGAGCCCCTTCTCGACGCGGTGGATGCAGAAGGTGCACTTGTCCGCGTAGCCGTCGGGGTGCACGAACCGCGCGTCGTAGGGGCAGGCCGCGAGGCAGGCCTTGCAGCCGATGCACTTGTCGTGGTCCACGAGCACGACCTTGCCGAAGTCGTGCACGTGGCTCGCGCCGGTCGGGCAGCAGGTGACGCAGGGCGGCCGGTCGCAGTGGTTGCAGCGCTCGGAGGTGATGGTGAGCCGGAGGTCCGGCATCGTGCCCTGCAGGCGCTGGCCGATCCAGTCGCGGCAGTGCCCGTCCGGCACGTCGTTTTCCGTCTTGCAGGCGATGACGCAGTCCATGCAGCCAACGCACTTGCGGGTGTCGATGACCATTCCGAAACGCGCCATGGCTCAGGCTCCCGCCTCGATGGTCACGAAATTGACGTTGGTCCCGGTGCCGCCCATCAGCGGATCGGTCACGTAACGCGTGATGAGCTGCGAGTCGCTCGCGCCCCTGCCATAGGCGCCGCGCAGGCCGCGCGCCGTGTGCCCGAAGCCGTGCACCATGAACACGCAGTCCGGCCGGATCGCCTCGGTCACGCGCGCCTTCACTCGATTGCTCACGACGCCGTCCTGGTTGCGCAGCGTCACGTAGTCGCCGCTCCTTAGACCCATCCGCGCACCCACGCTCGCATTCACCCACACCTCGTTCTCGCTCATCGCGTCCTGCAGGATCGGGTTCGTCTGCGTGCGGCTGAACGTGTGCACGGGCGCACGGCCGTACAGCAGCCGGAACGATCCCGGGGGGCCCTCGACCGGCCGGGTGTAGCGCGGTACCGGGTCGAACCCGGCCGCCGCGAGCTGCGACGAGTAGAACTCGATCTTGCCCGACGGCGTCGCGAACTCGGTGGCGACGCCCTCGTCGAAGTAGCGGGGTGGCTTCGCGCCCTTCACGATACCGACCTGCTTCAGCTCCGCGAGGCTGTGGCCCGCGGCCTTCAGTCGATGGTCGAGGTATTCCTCGATGTCCTTCCACGGGTAGTACGCGCCGAGTCCCAGTTTCACGGCCAGTTCGCGCGCGATCCACCAGTTCGGCTTCTGGTCGCCCGGCGGCGGCACGACCGGCTGGCGCAGTGCCACGAACGGATCGCGGAACAGCTCGACGTTCAGGTCGTCGTAGCGCTCGAGGTACACCGTCTCGGGCAGCACCACGTCGGCCCAGCCCGCGATCTCGGAAGGCACGACGTCGACGACCACCATCAAGTCGAGGTTCTGGATGGCCTTGATCGTCTCTTCCTGTGCCGGCAGCGCCTGTACCAGGTTGGTGGCGTAGACCAGCCAGCCCTTGATCGGATAGGGCTTGCCGGAGATCGTCGCCTCACGGATGCCCGTGGTGATGGCCTCGCTCGCGAACGGGAACTTGTGCTCGGGGTTGTCGACCTTGCCACGCTCCGACTTCGGGTACGCCGGATAGGGATAGCCGGGCACATCCATGCTCGACGGATAGTAGAAGCCACCCTTGCGTCCCCAGCTGCCGAGCAGCGCGTTCAGTAGCGCAATGGCGCGAGCGCGCTGCGCGTCGTCGCCGTACCACGTCGTGTGCCGGCCCGGGTGCACCAGCGTCGCGGGCCGATGGCGGGCCATCTCGCGCGCGGTTTCGCGGATGAGCTCGGGCGGGATCCCGGTCTCCGGATAGGCCCACTCCGGCGTGCGCGTTGCGATCTCCGCCGCGAAGTTCTCGAACCCGAAGCCGAACTGCTCGACGTAGGCCTTGTCGTAGAGACCTTCCGTGACGAGCACGTTCATCCACGCGAGGAGCAGCGCCAGGTCCGTGCCCGGCTTCACCGGCAGGTAGTGTCTCGCCTTGCTCGCCGCTATCGAGAACCGCGGGTCCGCGACGATGATCGAGGCGCCGTTCGCGATGGCCTCGGCGAACTCCTGCACCTGGGTGTTGTGCATGTTCTCGCCGAGGTGCGAGCCTATCAGCACGAGGCAGCGGGCGTTCGCGATGTCGGTGCGCTCCGGCGAGCCGATGCCCTCACCGAACGTGAGCTCGAACCCGACGTCGCGCGGGCCGCGGCATTGCGCGAACGAGGGCGCCGCGATGTTGACGCCGCCATACGCCTTGAGGGTGTGCTTGAGGAACGCGCCGCCGATGCCGTGGGCGAAGAGCGCGACGGCCTCGGGCCCGTAGGTCGCCTTGATCTTCTGCATGCGGTCGGCGACGTAGCCGAGGGCTTCGTCCCACGTGACCTCGGCCCAGACCTCCTCGCCGCGCGCCTGGCGACGGATCAGCGGCGCGTGCAGGCGGGATGGGTCGAAATGGGCGCCGATGCCGCCGGTGCCGCGCGGGCAGAGCCGGCCGCGCGAGAGCGGGTCGGCAGGATTGCCGGTGATCTTCCAGAGGCGGCCGTCACGGACGTGCGCGATGGCGTTGCACTTCCAGAAGCAGAGGTCGCACGAGGTCGGGACCGTGCGCGTCTCGCCGGCCGGGCCGCGCGTCGCCATGGCCTGGAGCGTGCGCGTGCCGCCGCCGGCGATGGCGGCAGCGCCCGCGCTGAAACCGGCGATCTTCAGGAACCTCCGCCTCGACAGGTGCGCCATGGGCGATTTCCGATCCGGAGAAAAATTAGTAACCGCTAATATATGGTAACGAAGGAATGCTGCGGTGCAGTACGTATTGTCCGCAGCAGCGCTCGAGTTCAGTGCAGCGACCTCCGGTTGCCGTCGCAATTGAAGCCGCCGCGACGCTGCTTCATCCTGTGGCGCCCCGGGTACCGGAGACGGTCGAGGCGCCATGCGGCTCCTGCTGGCAGAAGATGATCCGATGATCGGCGAGGCCGTGCGCGACGGGCTGCATCGGCAGGGCTTCGCCGTGGACTGGGTCCAGGACGGCGCCGCCGCGGATCTCGCGCTCGAGACCGGTACCTACGACCTGTGCCTGCTCGACCTCGGCCTGCCGCGCAAGGAGGGCCTGCAGATCCTGAAGGGTCTGCGCCGCAAGGGGTCCGCCCTGCCCGTGGTCGTCATGACCGCGCGCGACTCGATCACCGATCGCGTCGAAGGCCTCGATGCCGGTGCCGACGATTACGTCGTCAAGCCGTTCGAGCTCAGCGAACTCGCGGCCCGGGTACGCGCCGTGCTGCGCCGCAAGGGCGGGCGCGCCGCGCCGGTCATCACCCATCTCGACGTGACGCTCGACCCGGCCACGCACGAGGTGCGGCGCGAAGGGCAGGTCGTGCCGCTCTCCGCACGCGAATTCGCGGTGCTGCACGCGCTCATGGAACACCCCGGCCGCATCCTCTCCCGCGCGCAACTCGAAGAGCGCCTCTACGGCTGGGACGAGGAAGTGGGCAGCAACGTCGTCGAGGTGCACATCCACTCGTTGCGCCGCAAGCTCGGCGCGGACTTCATCCGCAACGTGCGCGGCGTGGGCTACCGCGTGCCGCCCGTCGAATGAATTCGCTGCGCACACGGTTGCTGATCTGGCTGCTCGGCGCGCTGCTGCTCATCGGCGTCGCGGGCGGCTTCGTCATCTATCGCAATTCGCTCGCCGAGGCGAATGCCTTCTTCGACTATCACCTGCGCGAGACGGCGCTGCTGCTGCGCGACCAGGCCTACGGATTCGCCGCGCCCGAGGGCCTGCCGCAGGAAGTGCCGCAGTACGACTTCGTCGTGCAGGTCTGGTCGCTCGACGGGCAACGCCTCTATCAGTCGCAGCCGCAGGCCGTGCTGCCTGCGGCCACGACGCTCGGGTTGTCGACCGTGGACTCGCCGGCGGGTCGGTGGCGGGTGTTCGGCGTCATCGCCCGCGGCCACGTGATCCAGGTGGCGCAGGCGCTCAGGATCCGCGAGCAGCGCGCCGCGCGGCTTGCGCTGCGCACGCTCGCGCCATTCGGCGTGCTCATGCCCGCCCTGGCGCTGCTCATCTGGTGGATCGTGGGTCGCTCGCTGCGGCCGCTCGGCGAACTCGCGAGCTCCGTCCGCACCCGCAGTCCGGCGGCGCTCGACCCGTTGCCATCCTCGAGCCTGCCAGACGAGGTGCGTCCGCTCGTGGACGCATTGAACGACCTGCTGTCCCGCCTCGCGGCGGCCCTGCAGCACGAGCGTGCCTTCATCGCCGATGCCGCGCACGAGCTCAGGTCGCCGCTCACCGCGCTCAGCCTGCAGTTGCAGGCGCTGCAATCGGCGACCGGCGAACCGGAGCGGGCGGCGGCCAGCGGGCAGCTGAAGGCCGGGGTGGCGCGTGCGACCCGGCTCGTCGAGCAGCTGCTCACGCTGGCGCGCCACGAGCGACGGCCAGCGCACGAGCCCGCGGGGCCCGTTGCGCTCGACGATCTCGCGCGCGCGGTCGTCACCGAGCTCGTGCCTCTGGCGGACTCGAAGCAGATCGATCTCGGCGTCGCGGTGGCCGAACCGGCGACGGTGCCGGGCGATGCGGACGCATTGCGCGTGCTCGTCCGCAATCTCGTGGACAACGCGATCAGCTACACGCCGCAGGCCGGGCGCGTCGACGTTTCGGTGCGACGGGAGACGAGCGAAGGCGCGTCACGCGCGGTCATCGAGGTGAGCGACACCGGGCCCGGAATCCCGGTCGCGGAGCGGGAGCGGGTCTTCGATCGCTTCTACCGCGTGCCGGGCACCGCTTCGCCCGGCAGCGGCATCGGGCTCGCCATCGTGAAGGCGATCGCGGACCAGCACGGGGCGCAGGTCGAACTCGGTTCGGGCGCCGACGGGCGTGGATTGCGGGTCCGCGTGCTGTTCCCAGCCGCGGCGGCGGCTGCTTAAGTATCGTTTAAGTCTCCGTCCGCAGGATGTGTCCAGTCACGGAAGGGGCTGTCCCGCCGTGAGCCGAACTCATCGGAGGACGCACCATGGCAACGAAGAATCTGCTCGGCCGGCCCTGGCTGGCCGCCATCGCGGGCGCGGCGTCGGTCGCGCTGCCGGCGGGCGCGCTGTACCTGTACGGCGCGGCCCCCCACGCCGAAGAGAATGCTGCCGCGCGCACCGCGGTCGCTGCGCCGGCTGGCGCGACCAACCCTGCGGCCGCGGCGTCGGCGCGTTACGGCCTGCCCGACTTCAGCGCGCTCGTGGACCAGTACGGCAGCGCGGTCGTAAACATCAGCGTCAAGGGCACGGTGAAGACCTCCGCCCGGATGCCGTCGATCCCGGGCCTCGCGCCCGACGACCCGATCCAGCAGTTCTTCCACGGGTTCCCAGGCATGCCGCACGGCGGTGGCTCCATGCCCATGCGCGGCGAGGGCTCCGGGTTCATCGTCGCGTCCGACGGCGTCATCCTGACCAACGCGCACGTGGTGGCGAACGCGGAGAAGGTGACGGTGAAGCTCAAGGATCGACGCGAATTCGAGGCCAAGGTTCTCGGCCAGGACGAGGCGAGCGACGTGGCCGTGATCAAGATCGACGCGAAGAACCTGCCGACGGTGCGCTTCGGCGACCCGCGCTCGGTGAAGGTCGGTCAGTGGGTCGTGGCGATCGGCGCGCCTTTCGGATTCGACAACTCCGTGACGGCGGGCATCGTGAGCGCGCTCGGCCGCAACCTGCCCGACGATTCCTACGTGCCGTTCATCCAGACCGACGTCGCGATCAACCCCGGCAACTCCGGCGGCCCGCTGTTCAACCTGAACGGCGAGGTGATCGGCATCAACTCGCAGATCTACAGCCGCTCGGGCGGATACGAGGGCGTTTCCTTCGCGATCCCGATCGACGTCGCGATGAACGTGAGCCGCCAGCTGCAGGCGAACGGGCACGTCACGCGCGGCCGGCTGGGCGTCGGCATCCAGGACGTGAACCAGGCGCTCGCGGAGTCCTTCGGGCTCGAGAAACCCGAGGGGGCGCTCGTGTCGAACGTCGAGAGCGGCAGTCCGGCGGACAAGGCCGGGCTCAAGGCGGGTGACGTCATCCTGGCGTTCGGCGACCAGCCGATCGCGACCGCGGGCCAGCTGCCGTCCATCGTCGCGGCGGCCACGCCGGGCAAGCCCGTCGAGCTCAAGGTGTGGCGCGACAAGTCCGCGCGCGAGTTCACCGTCAAGGTCGGCGAGGCGACGAAGGAAAACACGGTCGCGGACAACGAAGGGCAGTCCGGGTCCGGCAAGCTCGGTCTCATGGTGCGGCCGCTGTCTCCCGAGGAGCGTCGTGAGGCCGACGTGAGCCAGGGCCTGGTCGTCGAGGACGTGGACGGTGCGGCTGCCGAGGCGGGCATCCGTCCGGGCGACATCGTGCTTTCGGCGAACGGTGCGCAGGTCGCGAGCGTTGCTGACCTCCGCAAGGCCGTGTCCGGCTCGAAGGACCACGTGGCGCTGCTCGTGCAGCGCGGCGATTCGAGGATCTTCGTCCCGGTCGAACTCGGCTGAGCACCGACGCCGGGGACCCCGAAGAAAACGGGGCGCGGGCTTTCGGCCCGCGCCCCGCTTCTTTTTCGGCTGACCGGATTACTTGCCGGCTTCGGGTGCGCCGACCTTGAGCAGCTCGATCTCGAACAGCAGCACCTGCTTCGCAAGCGGGCCCTGGTCGCCATAGGCGAGCGCCGGTGGGATGGCCACCTGCCACTTCGCGCCTTCCTGCATCAGCTGCAGCGCCTCGGTCCAGCCGGCGATCACGCCGTTCACCGGGAACGAGGCGGGCTGGCCGCGGGAGTACGAGCTGTCGAACACCGTGCCGTCGACCAGCGTGCCCTTGTAATTGACCGTGACCGTGTCGCTCGCGGTCGGCTTCCTGCCCGTGCCCGGCGTGATCACCTTGTACTGCAGGCCGCTCTTGGTCGTGACGACACCGGGGCTCTTGGCGTTTTCGGCGAGGAAGCCGGCGCCCGCCGCCGCATTCTTCTCGAGTTCCGCGGCCTGGTTCCTGGCGCGCTCCTCCGCGATCTTCTTCTGCAGGTCGCTGAGCAGCGCGCTGCTCTCGTCGGGGGTCAGCTGCGACTTGGTCTTCGAGCGCGCATCCTGCAGGCCCTTGACGAGTGCGTCGGGCCGGATGTCGACGGACGTCATGTCCCTGCCCAGCTGGTAGCCCAGCGCATAGCTCATTTTCGAGGCCGCGTCCGTCAGGGCGGGGTCGGCGGCCGAAGCGAGGGTGGCGAGCCCGGCGAGCACGAGCGCGGTCGTGCCGCGGAAAACGGGGCGAATCATCAGGAACTCCAGGGGAAACGGTGGGGGCGGCAATGGTACGCGTCCCGCGGGTCGGGAGTCACGCGGATCCGCCGGGCGGCAGCACGAGGGCACGTCCGGGTGCTTGCCACGAGACGGCCTGGTGCGTCACCTTGCCGGCTCGAGCGACGGCTGACTGAACCCGAGGTGACCCGATGGCGGAGAAGGGCTGGCACGAGGAGATCGCGGAGATGCGCCGACGCCAGGCGCTGGCGGCGGAGATGGGCGGTGCCGAGCGCGTGGAGCGGCAGCGCAAGCGCGGCAAGCTGACCGTTCGGGAGCGGATCGCCGCACTCCTCGACCCGGGCTCGTTCCGCGAGTGGGGCAGCCTGGCGGGCGAGGGACGCTACGAGACGGACGGCACGCTCACGGGTTTCCGTGCGTCCAGCTGCCTCACCGGACGCGGCACGATCGAAGGTCGCACCGTCGTCGTGAGCGCCGACGATTTCACGATCCGCGGCGGCTCATCCGAGACGTACCACCACGAGAAGAACGTGCAGGCCGAGCTCATGGCGGCCGAGTACGGCCTGCCGCTGGTGCGCCTGCTGGATGGCACGGGCGGCGGCGGGTCCGTGGCGGAAATCGAGAAACTCGGTGCGACCTACGTTCCCTACGTGCCCGGCTTCGACCAGGTCGTCGCCAACATGGGGCGCGTGCCGGTCGTGGCGCTCGGTCTCGGTCCCGTGGCGGGACTCGGCGCGGCGCGCCTCGTCGCGAGCCACTATTCGGTGATGGTGCGCGGCTTGAGCCAGATGTTCACCGCGGGGCCGCCGGTGGTCGCGGCGGCCGGCGAGAAGGTCACTGCGGACCAGCTCGGCGGCGCGGACCTGCACGCGTCGACAGGCAGCGTGGACGACGTCGTCGAGTCGGAAGCGGAAGCCTTCGCGCGGGCGCGGCGTTTTCTCTCCTACCTGCCGAGCCGCGCGGGGGTCAGGCCGGAAAGAGTCGCCTGCGACGATCCGGCCGATCGCGCCGAGGCCTGGCTCGACGAAGCGGTGCCACGCGACCGCCGCTGGCCATACGAGATCCGCCCGATCCTCGACGCGGTCTTCGACAAGGGCAGCGTGTTCGAGATCGGACGTGCGTGGGGACGGTCCGCCGTGACGGCGCTAGCGCGCCTGCGGGGCGTGACGGTTGCGGTGATCGCGAGCGATCCAGGGCAGATGGGCGGTACCTGGACGGCAGCGGCCTCGCGCAAGATCACGCGGCACGTGGAGCTGGCGGAAACCTTCGGCCTGCCGATCGTGCACCTCGTGGACGTCGGCGGGTTCACGATCGGCTCGCAGGCCGAGAAGGCGGGGACCATCCGCGATGGCACGCGCGCGATCGCCACGATCTTCCAGTCCACGGTGCCGTGGTGCGCGGTGATCCTGCGACGCGCGTTCGGCGTGGCAGGCGCAGGCATGATGGATCACACGCGCTTCCGCTACCGCATCGCGTGGCCGAGCGGCGACTGGGGCTCGCTGCCGCCCGAAGGCGGCATCGAGGCGGCATTCAAGGCGCAGATCGAAGCCGCGCCCGACCCGGAGGCCGCGCGACGCGAGATCCAGGAGCGACTCAACCGGCTGCGTTCGCCGTTCCGCTCGGCGGAGCGCTTCTTCGTCGAGGAAATAGTGGCGCCGTGCGAGACGCGTCGCTGGCTGTGCGAGTTCGCGGAGCTGACCGTCTCGGCGCCGCCGACTGGTGGCGGCGGGTTCGTATACCGTCCCTGAGCGATACCGAGGAGGTGCGCATGATTCGTTCGATCGTGGCGGTGGTGGTCGGTGTCGTCGCCTGGATCGTGGCGGCCACGGTGTTGAACATCGGGCAGCGTTATGCATTGCCTGGCTATGCGGCGGCCGAATCCAGCATGGTCTTCACGCTGGTGATGATGATCGGGCGCCTGTTCGTCGGGCTTGCTGCGTCGGTGGTTGCTGGCTTCGCGTGCAGTTGGGTCGCGCGCGGTGCGCGTGCCGCGGGCTGGATGCTCGCGGTGCTGATGCTATGCCTGTTCGCGGCGCTGCACGCGAAGCTCTGGCACACGTTCCCCGTCTGGTATCACCTTTTCTTCCTGCTGACGCTGGTGCCGGCGATCCTGGCGGGTGTCGCACTGCAGCGCCGGGTCGCCGGGTGACGGCCGCCCGCCCGCGCCTCGCGGCGTGGCGTGATGCGATTCGTGGGCCGGCTGAGCGATGGTTGCTCCTTGCAGCGATCGCCGGGAGCAACGTCGTCGCCGCACCGCATCGCCGGTTACTTCGCCGAGGACGGCGTACAGCAGGTGGCGGGCCTCACTGGCCGAACAGGCTGACGTCGTCGACCTCGCACTTCTCGCTCACCGCGCCCGCCATGCAGCCGAAGCGGAGCCTGGTCGCGCGTGGCGGCAGGTCGAACTCCTTCTGGACGTACGCCACATCGTTCGCGCTTGCGCTCCCGGTCGCTTCGAGCGTGTGCCACGATCCGTCGTAGTACTCGGCGACGAATTCGTCCGGGCCGTCGAGGCCGATCAGCCTGCGGTAATAGATCAGGTGACCGCCCCTGGCGAATGCAGCGAGGCTGAACGTCCGCTCGAGGTAGGTCATCGTGCTCACGCCTGGCTGGATTGCGTACGCGTGACCGCTGCCACTGTACGGGTCGAGCGAGCTCGCAGTCCACGGTGCACCGGTCCCGGTCACGACCCAGGCGCCGAGGCCGTACTCGAAGCCGTCGGCGATGACCTGTCCCGGCGGCGCGTCCGTCTCGTCGGCGTCGAGCGGGCCGCTGCAGCCCTTGTCCGCCGGGTAGTCGACGAACTGGTCGCCATCGTTGTCGATGCCGTCGCTGCACGCGGGCGTACCGCCGACGTAGGGTGGGACTTTGAAGCTCGTGCCCGCGACGCGGTTGATCAGGTTGGCGAGGTACTTGTAGTTCTCGACGCGGTCCGTCGTGCTCAAGCCGCTGATGCCGTCATTCTCGAACGCTTCGAGGTGCACGCTGGTGAGGAGCAGGTTCCCGTAAGTGATGACCGCGGGCAGGGTGCCGCCGAGGCTGTCAAAGTGGGCATCCACCGTGCCTGCGATCGTGCTCGTGTACTGCAGGCCGATCGTCGGGCCGCCGTAGTAGATCGCGTTCCGGCCGTTGCTGAGCACCGTCAGCGCGTAGCCGGGCCACGGCGCGATGCCGCCGATCGCGCCCTCCAGCGGGACGGGGTAGGCGCTCAGCAGGTTCGGGTGCGCATAGTACTTCCCTTCCCACCAGTACTCGTGAGCCGCGTAGTACGCACCGGCGCAGACGCCGAGGTAGGCGCCGCCGCTGCCGATGAAGCCGTTGATGTTCGCCTTGCCCGCGGTACCGAGGGCGGACTGCTGGTCATAGGCGTTGCCGCCCGGCTGGACCCACATCTTGAGCGCCGGGTAAGTCGTCTTCAGGTTCGTGCACGCCTGGGCCTGCGTGGCCGTGAGGAACAGGTAGTCCACCGTCGGGTCCTGCGCCTTCCACCAGTCGAAGAAGTGCGCCATCCAGCTCCGGCTGCTGGTACCGACACCGCCCTTGAAAGTTTGCCCATACACCGCGAAATCCGTGCTCTGCAGGATGGGGCAAGGGGACGTGCCGCCGGGCTTGGCGGCGAGTACGGTCGTTGGGTCGGCAAGGAGCAGGAAGACGAGCGACGCCGTGCTTACCCACAGTTTCGTTTTCATGGTCGGGCCGTCCGTGCCGCTTCCTCCAAGCACGCTACACCCGGGGTCGTGAGCGGCCAATTCGTATTGAGTGAGGGCGACGCTGCGGCGAAAGACGCGAACCGTTCGCATTGAGTGGCGCTCAATTCACCTGAGAAAGAAACGGGCGCAGAATCCCTCGAAAACGGGGGCACAGGGAACATGAGCCTCAGGGGGAATCGGGCCGGAGTCCGGGAGCGACCGTGCGATGCGCGATCACGCGCGTCGGGTCGTGCGCACGCGAACGGTAAGGGTTCGCGACGATGAAGAATTCCATGAAGCCCAAGACGTGGGTGCGGGTCGTGAACGCGATTCTCGCCATGGCCGTCGTCGCGGTGGTGCTCGGCAACTACGCGCGCGCGGTCAAGGCGGTCGAGCTGGAGCGCGCCAGTCTCGGGCTTGAGGCCGAGTGGATCGGCGGGCATGCCAAGCAGATCAAGAGCGTGACGCCGGGAGGTCCGGCGGACCGGGCGGGGCTCAGGGCGGGGGATGTACTGCGGTTCGGCCCGAATCGAGAGAGCGACTGGGTACTCGTCGGCTATCGCAACATGCCGGAGGGATTCAGCGCGCCGCTGCCGGTGCGGCATGCAGACGGATCGACATCGACCGTGACACTCGTGCCGGACTCAGTCGCGTACCTGCCGACTCTGAATGAT
>VEPJ01000141.1 GCA_012026925.1 Gammaproteobacteria bacterium
GCGGACTTCGGCGTCGTGATGATCTGCGACACGCGGCTCGTGACCAAGGGCTACGGGCGGGCGTTCCTCGCGAGCCTGCCGCCGATGAAGCGGACGCGGGACCTCGCGGAGGTGACGGAGTTCCTGCGGGAGCGATTGGGCGGCGGCATCGCGTTGAATCCGGCGGGCCCCCAGGATATAGTCTGACTAGTCAGACTAGGAGCGAACCGATGAACTGGCAACTGCAGGATGCGAAGGCCCGCCTGTCCGAACTCGTCAAGCTCGCGCAGCAGGACGGTCCGCAATCCATCACGGTCCACGGCAAGCCTGCCGCGGTCGTCCTGTCGCCGGCCCAGTACGAACGCCTGGTCGGGAAACGGTTGCCGTTCGTCGAATTCATTCGACGATCTCCGCTCGCGGGCTCCCGGATCCGCACGGAACGCAGCCGGTCGCCCGTGCGGGAGGTCGACCTTTGAGTTACCTGCTCGACACGAACGTCGTGTCGGAACTCTCGCGCGCCAGGCCGGCGCCGGCGGTGACCGAGTGGATTTCGCGAGTCCCGAACGAGGCGTTGTTCCTGAGTGTCCTGACGCTCGGCGAACTGCGCAAGGGAGTGGAAGCGTTGCCGAGGGGCGCAAGGCGGGAGGCGCTGAGGCTCTGGCTGGAGCAAGACCTCGCGGACTGGTTCGGAGACCGCCTCTTGCCGGTGGATGCCGCAGTGGCTGATCGGTGGGGCAGGCTCGCGGCCGCTTCAGGATCGCCGCTCGCCGCGATCGACAGTCTGCTTGCCGCAACGGCGCTGCAGCACGACTTGCGACTCGTCACCCGCAACGTGGCGGATTTCGAGTTTCCCGCGCTCGAGGTCGTCAATCCCTGGACGGGCTGACCATGCGGATCCTCGCCCTCGACACCTCCACCGAAGCCTGCTCCGTCGCGCTGCTCACGGACGGGCACGTGCGCCTGCGCTTCGAGATCACGGAGCGGAGCCACGCCGATCTCGTGCTGCCCATGGTCGAGTCGGTGCTGGCGGAGGCCGGGCTCGAACTCGGGGACCTCGACGGTTTCGCGTTCGGCCGCGGTCCCGGCGGGTTCACGGGCCTGCGCATCGCGACGGGCGTGGTCCAGGGCCTCGCGCTGGGCACCGGCCTTCCCGTGGCTCCCGTGTCGAGTCTCGCGGCGGTGGCCGAGCAGGTGCCCGCGGGTGAGGGCGAAGGCATCCTGGTCTGCAACGATGCGCGCATGGGCGAGGTCTACTGGGGAATCTTTACCCGCAAGGCGGACGGAGCGGTCGAGGCGTTGACGGCCGAGGCCGTGTCGCCGCCCGGAAACGTGTCGTGCGACGTGGCGGGTCTCGGGCACGCCGCCGGCAACGGAATCGCGCGCCATCCGGATCTCCGCCAGCGTTTCGAGGCCGCCGCATTACGGGTTCATGAAGACCTGTATCCAAGGGCGGACGCGGTCGCCCGGCTCGGGGCGCGCGAACTCGCGGCGGGACGTGGCGTTTCCGCGGAAGCGGCGCTGCCCGTGTACGTCCGTGACGACGTCGCGCGTCCGTCGGGCCCCGCTGTCACCAGAGTGTCATAATTCGCGTCTGTAATCCGGCTGCCATGAACCGCCGGATTGCAGGGCCATGACCAGCAAGCAGATCCTGATCGTCGAGGACGAGAAGCCCATCCGCGACATGATCGCGTTCGGGCTCAGGCGCGCCGGGTTCGACGTGCGCGAGGCGGAGGACTGCTCCGCGGCCCGGGCCAGCATCGCCGACCATCGGCCGGACCTGCTGCTCGTCGACTGGATGCTGCCGGACCAGAGCGGACTCGAGCTCACGCGTGCCATCAAGCGCAACAAGGACACCGAGGACATGCCGATCATCATGCTCACGGCGCGCGCCGAGGAGCACGACAAGGTGTCCGGGCTCGAGGGCGGCGCGGATGACTACGTCACCAAGCCGTTCAGCCCGCGCGAGCTGCTGGCGCGCATCAACGCCGTGCTGCGACGCACGTCGCCAGTGGGTGCGGGGGAGACGGTCGAGGCGGGCGGGCTCGCGCTCGATGCGGCGAGTCACCGTGTAACCGTCGGCGAGCAGACGGTCACGCTCGGTCCCACCGAATACCGCCTGCTGCAGTTCTTCATGGAGCACCCCGAGCGCGTCTATACGCGCGGGCAGCTGCTCGATCGCGTGTGGGGCGGCAACGTGTACGTGGAGGAGCGGACGGTGGACGTGCACATCCGCCGGCTGCGCAAGGCGCTCGAGCCGTTCGGCGTCGACGGCCTGGTCCAGACCGTCCGCGGCTCGGGCTATCGTTTCTCGACACGGCCGGAATAGGCACGCGCCGGGCGGCACGAATTGACGCAACCCGCCTGGCAGCACCTCGCCTGGATCGTCGCGATCGTCCTGGTCGCGACCGCGGTCGGTTTCCTGTCCGGGCACGCGGCCCTGTTCGCCGCCATTGCGCTCGCCGTCCTGCTCCTCCTCAACACCCGGAACCTGCTGCGCTTCGAGCACTGGCTGCGGCACCGCAAGTCGGAGCCGCCACCCGACATGAATGGCCTCTGGGGCGAGGTGACGGCGATCACGAGCCGCCTCTATCGCCGCAAGGTGTTTCACAAGCAGCGGGTGCTCCTACTGCTGCGCGAGTTCCGCAGGATGACCTCCGCGATGCCCGACGGAGCGGTACTGCTCGGGCCGAACCGCGAGATCCTCTGGTTCAACCGGGCCGCCGGGCAGTGGCTCGATTTGCGGCGCAAGGCGGACTACGGCATCCGCATCGACAACCTCGTGCGCAACCCCGAGTTCGTCGGGTACCTCGATCGCGGCGGGAACGCGCTGCCGCCGAGGATCCAGCTGCCGGACCGGCCGGACCAGTGGTTCATGATCCACCTCGTGACGGCCAACGCCACCGGCCAGCAGCTCCTGATCGTCCGTGACGTGACGGCCGAGGCGCGGCTCGACTCGATGCGCAAGGACTTCGTGGCGAACGCGGCGCACGAGCTGCGTTCGCCGCTCACGGTGATCACCGGCTATCTGGACTCGCTTGCAGAGGACCCGGGTCTCGACGAGGTGTGGCGTGAGCCCGTCCGGGAAATGCGGCGCCAGTCGGAGCGGATGCGCGGCATCGTGCAGGACCTGCTCGAGCTCTCGAAGCTCGAGGCACAGGGCGGGGAGGCCGAGGCCTCGCCGGTGGACGTGGGCGGGATGCTCGCGCTCATCCGCAAGGACGTGACGAGCCGGCCGGAACCCGCGGCACCGGTGAACCTCGCAATCGAGAGCGATGCACAGCTGCTCGGCTCCGAGTCGGAGCTGCACTCCGCGTTCGCGAACCTGGTGTCGAACGCGGTCAAGTACACGCCGGCCGACGGTCGCGTGGACATCCGCTGGTGGGTGGACGGCGACGGCGGGCACGTGTCGGTCCGCGACACGGGCATCGGCATCCCGGCCGAGCACTTGCCGAGGCTGACGGAACGTTTCTACCGCGTGGATGCGGGACGCTCGCGCCGGCAGGGCGGTTCGGGCCTCGGCCTCGCCATCGTGAAGCACGCATTACAGCGCCATGACGCGCGCCTCGAGATCCGCAGCCAGGAAGGCAAGGGCAGCACGTTCACCTGTCACTTCCCGCGCTCCCGCGTGCTGCCGCGCGCATCGACCGCCGCCTGAAGCGACGCCGGCCCATCGTCGCCGCAGCGCGCAGCGACGTCGCGTCGCCGCAACGACCGCTGCAACCTCGTTGTAACAGTCCGGTTCTATAAAGGCAGGCATGGAGTCCTGCTTCCGTCGGATGTCGACGTTGACGGAAGCAATCCTGTCGTTCAGTTGCAACCAACCCGAGGGGACTATGGTGAGAAATACCCTGCTGGCCACGGCTGTCGCCGCGGCACTGACCCTGGCTGCCGCAGAGGCACCCGCCGCGACGGCCGCCAGGACGAGTACCACGGCCACGAAGGCGGAACTGGAGGCCATGCAGGCCCAGATGCAGGCGCTTGCGGACCGTCTCAACAAGCTCGAGGCCGCCAATGCCTCGCTCAAGGCCGAGAACGACCAGCTGAAGGCCGTCGTCGACCGCAGCGATGAGGCCGTGGAATACCAGAAGGCCCAGATCAAGGACCTCACGGAAGAGACCGGCGCCGCGAACGAGGGCGTCGCGAAGCTCAAGCCCGCCGACTGGGCCACGCGCATCAAGTGGAAGGGCGACTTCCGCATGCGCGACGAGAACATCGAGACCGAGCGAGTGGTCGTGACGGGTGGCGTCCCGGAGGTGCAGGACGCCGCCAACCGCAACCGCGCGCGCTTCCGCGCCCGGTTCGGCTTCGACGCCAAGGTGACCGACACGGTCTCCGCGACGATGCGCATCGTCTCCGGCGACGGCGACCCGCGTTCCACCAACCAGACGCTCACCAACATCGCGTCGCAGAAGGACATCTACCTCGACCTCGCGTACGCCGACTGGAAGTTCATGCCGGGCGCGGATCTCATCCTCGGCAAGCAGCCGTACCCGTTCTTCCGCCCGGGCCAGAGTCTGTTCTACGACGGCGACTTCAATCCGGAAGGCGCGGCGGTCAAGTTCGAGCGCGGCATGTTCTTCGGCAGCGCCTACGGCTGGTGGCT
>VEPJ01000045.1 GCA_012026925.1 Gammaproteobacteria bacterium
CGCCGATTCCGGGATCGAGCGCATCCTCAACCGCATCCGGCCGCAGCCGAGCCGGCCAGTGCGCGCGACATTGCGCCTGCCCGCGGCCGTGCGCACGCCCGACCTCGAGGCGCGACTACGCTCGGGCCTTCAGCAGTACTGCGAGCTGCGCATCGGACAGATCGCGAACGACATCGCGAGCCTGCGACAGGAGGGTCTCGCCACGCTCTGGCGCGGCGTGCTGTTTCTGGCGCTATGCATGCTCGGGTCGCAGCTGCTCGGCGAGCCGAAGTTCCTGCCCGGCATCCTGGCGCGCTTCCTCGACGAGGGCCTGATCATCGCGGGCTGGGTCGCGCTGTGGTACCCGCTCGATGCGCTGCTCTACCAGCACTGGCCGCTCAAGCGCGAGCGGCGGCTCTATGAGTCGGTGCGCGACATGGAACTCAAGCTCGAGTTCGCGGACCGAAGATAGGAGCTCACAGTGCATTGGCGGTTCGCGGGACTGCTGTTCGCAGTGCTGCTGCAGCCCGCAGCGGCAGAGCGGCGGTTCACCGAACTCGGGGCGGGGCGCGGACTGACCGCGTCCGTCGTCAACGCGATGCTCGTCGATCGGGAAGGGTTCCTGTGGGTCGGCTCGCGGGAGGGCTTGTTCCACTACGACGGGTACGAGGCAACCGTACTCCTTTCCGACCTCGCCGCTCCCGGCGGCGCCAGCGACCTCGAGGTGCGAGCGCTCTACGAGGCGGACGATGGCGCGCTTTGGGTCGGCACGCTCGGCGGCGGCGTCTTCCGTCGCGATCCGCTCACGGGTCGATTCAGGCAGTACGGGCATGATCCAGCCGATCCCCGCTCACTGAGCGATCCCAACGTCCTCGACGTTGCCCAGGACGGTGAGGGCAAGGTGTGGGTCACCACGAGGAACGGCCTCAACCGCCTGGACGCCGACCTCGAAGGCTTTACTCACTATCACCACGTGCCCGAGCCCGTGCCGGTCGCGGGGCGTCACCGTGTCTCACGCCTGCTGCGCAGTTCAGAGGGGCGACTGTGGATCGCGACCCACGGGGCTGGGGTGGATCGCTGGGACGCGGAACGCGGTGAATTCGAGACCTACTCGCCGGCACAGCTCACCGGCGGGTCCCCCGGCCTCGATCTGGTCTTCGCCATCGAGGAGGCGCGCGAAGGTCGGCTGTGGGTCGGCACGCGGGAAGGCTTGCTGCTGCTCGACCCCGTGCGCCGCGAGGCGCGCCGCGTGAAGCTCGTGCGTGACGGCGGTCCCGAGCCGTTCATCGCGGCACTCCACGTGGACCGGCTCGGCAGGCTGTGGATCGGGACACTGACACATGGCCTGATGGTCGCCGAGCCGCCTGCCGGCAACTGGCCCGCCGTCGCGCAGCTCACCCCGTCATTCGTGGACGACGGCTCGCCTGCGCTGCAGACCCTGAGCCTCGCGTCGAACCATGACGTCATCATGGTCGGGACCTGGGGTGGAGGTGTCCTGCGGGCGCCCCTCGCGGATCCAAACGTGCGCCTGCTCACCCGCGTGGCCGACGGCAGCGGCCTGCGCAACAAGAGCGTCTCTGCGGTGCTGGGCACGGCGACAGCCGGGCAGCCCTGGGTGGGCACACGGGGCCCCGAGCGCGTCGACGTCACGACCGGAACGGTCATCGCCTCGGCACGCGCGGCGTCGGATCCGATCCGCAGGACCAACGTGCTCAGCCTGGCGATCACCGAGGACGGGGAGTATTTCGCGGGCACGGCCACGGGCCTGTATCGGTTCGGCCCAGGCGGCCAGACGCTCGACGATCGTCCGACCGGCCTCAACGACGCCACCAGCGTCGGCCAAGGGTACATCCGTGCACTGCTGCCTGCCGGCCGGAAGGGCCTATGGGTTGGCTCGAGCCGAGGGGGGCTCCTGATGCGCGACCCTGGCACCGGGCAGTTCAGCTCCTACCCGACCGACTCGAATCCGAACGGCCAGCGCGGTGCCGACTACGTGACGGCCCTCGCGCTTGCCCCCGACGACTCGCTGTGGATTGGCACCCGGGTTGCGGGACTGAGGCGTTGCAGGATCGAGCCGTGGTCTTGCGAGCTGTTCGCCGAGCCGGCGGATGGCCGGGTCGGCATGGGTCGCCAGCATGTCACCGCGCTGCGCTATGACGCAGGCGGCGCGCTCTGGGTTGCGACCGACGGCGGCGGACTGTTCCGGGTGAGCGGGGTTGGTGGCCCGGCGGGCTTGCGGATCGAGCGCTGGGGCGAGGAACACGGCCTGCTCGGCAACGCCATCATGTCCATCGAGCAGGACTCGGACGGATCGCTGTGGCTGGGCACGCGCAAGGGACTCTCGCGGTTCGATCCGGCCACGGGCCACGTCGCGAACCTCGTCGCGGCGACCGGCCTGCCGGAGGGTACATTCAATCCGGGAGCATCGTCGTCGGACGCCGAGTTCCTGTACTTCGGCTCCAGCGAGGGACTCGTCAGCATCGGGAAAGGCAGCCCGATGCTGGCCCGACCGCCGGCACCCGTGCGGATCACCGCCGTGCACCGGCTGGCGGCCGGCTCGCGCGTAGCGTTGCAAGCTGCCGAGCTGTCGAGGAGTTTCGAGCTCCGGGCCGGAGAGAGCCTTTCCCTGGAGATCGCCGTCCTCGACTTCATCGAGGCGCGGCACGAGTATTCCTACCGGCTCAACGACGGTGCCTGGACGCCGCTCGGCCAGAACCGCCGGATGACCCTAACGGGCCTCGACCCAGGGAGCTATCGCCTCGAGGTACGCGGGCGCGACGCATACGGCCAGTGGAACGCGTCTCCGCCCTTGGCATTCGAGATGGTACCCCCGCTGTGGCAGGCCGGATGGTTCCGTGCCTTCGCGATTGTGGCCACGGTGCTGTTGCTCATCGCGCTGCACCAGCTGCGGCTGCGCAGCCTGCGTCGGCGCAATGCCGCGCTCGTGCGCCTCGAGAAGGAGCGCGTGGAGGCGCTCGAGCGCGCGAACCGCAGCCAGCGCGAACTCGAGGAGGCGTCCACCGGATTACGCCAGCTGACCAGCCGTCTCGAGTCCGCCGAAGAGGACGCGCGCAGCCGCATCTCGCGCGAGCTGCATGACGAGTTCGGCCAGACGCTCACTGCGGCGAAGATCAACCTGCAGATGCTGCGCAGCAAGGCGGCAGATCCCGCCGTCGCGCAGCGCCTGGACGACTCGGTGGGCATGGTGGACCGGATGATCCGCCAGGCCCGCGACATCGCGCGCGGCCTGCGGCCGCCGCTTCTGGACGAGGCCGGCCTCGTGCCCGCCCTCGAGGACTACCTGCAGACGCTGGCCAAGCGATTCGACCTGCGCATCGAGTTCGAGGCTTCGCCGGGCGTCGCGAACGTGCCGCCTGGGCTCAACACGGGCGTGTTCCGCGTCGTCCAGGAAGCGGTCAGCAACGTGCTCCGCCACGCGGATGCCACGACGATCCGGGTCGTGTTGCGTGACGAATCCGAAGTGCTGCATGTCGTGATCGAGGACGATGGTGTCGGCTTCGATCCCGAAGTCGTGGGTCGCCGCATCCGCCGCGGCGAGCACCTTGGGCTGCTCGGCATGACCGAACGGGTGCGCAGCGCGGGCGGCACGATCGACCTCGACTCCAGGCCCGGCGGCGGCAGCCGCATCGCAGCTCGCATCCCGTTCGCGAAACCGGCGTCCGGCCCTGACGCCACCCACCGGTGACCACAATGATCAACCCCCGCAGGATCCTGATGGCTGATGACCACGCGCTCGTGCGCGCGGGCATGCGTGCGCTGCTGGAGAGCCTGCCCGACATCGAGGTCGTGGGCGAAACCGGCGGCGGCCTCGAGGCAGTCGAGTTGGTGCGGCGCGACCCTCCGGATGTGGTCCTGCTCGACGTGACGATGCCAGGCCTGAACGGGCGCGAGGCGGCGTCGCGCATCGCCCGGCTCGGCGTGCCGACGCGGGTGTTGATGGTCTCGATGCACGCGTCCCCTGAGTACGCCGCCCGGGCGTTCGCCGCCGGGGCGGCGGGCTACCTGAACAAGGACTCCGCCTTCGACGAACTATCCACCGCGATCGAGGAGATCTCTGCGGGACGTCGTTACCTGTGTCGCGCGATCGACTCCAGTCTCGTCCAGCAGTACGCGCAGCACGCCGGCAACGGGGCGTCGGGGCTGGATGCCCTGACGCCACGGCAGCGGCAGATCCTGCAGCTGGTCGCGGAAGGCAAGAGCACGCGGCAGATCGCCGAGGCCCTGTTCGTGAGCGTCAAGACGGTCGAGACGCACCGTGCCCAGTTGATGCAGCGCCTCGGCATCCATGATGTGCCGGGCCTCGTGCGGTTCGCCATCCGCAACGGGTTGCTGCCGCCCGAAGTGAGCTGAGCCTGGCCTGACCGGCGTGTACGATGCCGGGCCATATGACGAGCCTGCTGCATCGCCTCCTGTTGATAGCCGCCGCGTCCGCACTGGCGATCGCCGCCGCGGAAGCCGAAGGCCCTGCGGTTGATGAACCTGATGTCGTCGTCGATGCCCCCGATGAGGTTGATCCCGAGGAGCCGGCGCCCGAGCGGCGTGCCCCCTGCCCGGAACTCGAAGGCCCCGAGTC
>VEPJ01000073.1 GCA_012026925.1 Gammaproteobacteria bacterium
CGAACAGCGGGTGCCGCAGGTGGAAGCCGTTGCGCGGGAACTCGAGGTTGAAGAAAGTCGCGTCCGCCTTTTCGAACTGGCTGCTCGCCGGCAGCACGTAGTCGGCCTCGCGGGCGGTCTCGGTCATCGCCACGTCCACGACCACGCTCAGCTCCAGCGCGCGCAATGCCTGCCGCATGCGCTGGCTGTCGGCGAGCGAGTGCACGGGGTTCGAGCACTCGATCAGCATCGCCCGGTAGCGCTTCGGGTGATCGGTCAGGATCTCTTCCGGTATGACGTTGCACGGGATCAGGCCGATGATGATCTTGGCGCCGACGACCGGGCTGCGGCGCTCGGCGGGAGCCTTCGCGCGCTCCGTCTTCGAGGCGCCTTCCCCCTTGCTCAGCTTGGCGAGCGAGAGGAAGGGCACGAACGCGTTGTTGGTGCCTTCGCGGCCGAAGTGCCCCGTGAGCAGCCACACCAGCCGCTGCAGGTAGCTGTTCAACGTCGAGTGCACGTTCATCTGCACGCCGAGGTCTTCCATCATCGAGACGCTCTTCGCGCTCGCGATGCGGCGAGCCGCCCGGCGCAGCAGGTCCTCGTCCACGCCGCACGTGGCTGCGTAACGCGCCACTTCGATCCTGCGCAGAGCAGGCTCGACCTGCTCGTAGCCCGTCGTGTGCTCGGCGAGCCACTCCTTCGCGACGAGCCCTTCCTGCACGATGATCGCGGCCAGGGCCGCCAGGCACCACGCGTCGGTCCCGGGCTTCGTCGCCAGGTGGAAGTCCGCCATCTCGGCGGTCTCGCTGCGGCGCGGGTCGATCACTATCAGGCTACGGTTCGGGTCCTTCTGGATCTCGCGCAGGACGACGCGACTGCGCGCGAAGCCGTGCGAGTGCCACGGGTTCTTGCCGACGAAGACCGCGACCTCGCAGTGCTCGAAGTCGCCGTGCGCGCCGGCGCCCAGCATCTTGCCGCCCACCCAGAACTCGCCGGTCTTCTCCTGGGCGAGCGCGTTCGAGCGGAAGCGGATGCCGAGAGCCTTCTGCGTGCTGTCTGCGTAGGTGCCACCGAGGTGACTGCCCTGGTTCGCGCCGCCGTAATAGAGAATGCTCTCGCCACCGTGTCGATCCCTGATCGCCCTGAACTTCTGCGCGATCTCGCGGATGGCCGTTTCCCAGTCGATCGCCTCGTACGTGCCGTCGGGGCGGCGTCGCATCGGGGAGGACAGGCGGTCCGCGCCGTTCTGGTAGTAATCGAGCCGCTGCGACTTCTCGCAGACGTAACCCTTCGACACCGGATGCGCGTCGTCGCCGCGGATCTTCGTGATGCGCCGACCGTCGGTCTGCACCTCGAGACCGCAGTTGAGCGCGCAGATGATGCAGGCCGTCTCGTGCCAGGTTTCGCGCGGGGCGTCGACCATGCTCGTGCCTCTCTCTACGGAATCAGCGTCGTCACCAGGTACACCGCCAGGATCACCAGGTGCACCGCTCCCTGCAGCACCGTCGTCCGGCCCGTGGACAGCGAGATGGTCGCCACCACGAGCGACAGCGCGAGCAGCACCGTCGCCTTTGCGTCGAGGCCGAGGATCAGCTGCCAGCCGAACGCGAGCGAAACGCCCGCCACCGCCGGGATCGTGAGCGCGATGGACGCGAGGGCGGAGCCGAGCGCCAGGTTCAGGCTCGTCTGCAGGCGATTGGCCCGCGCCGCGCGGAAGGCCGCCACGCTTTCGGGAGCGAGGACGATCGCCGCGATCACGATGCCGACCACCGCCCGCGGCGCGCCGACGGCCTGCATGATCTGCTCGAGCGATGGCGTAAGCCCCTTGCCGAGCAGGACGACCGCTCCCAGCGACACGAGCAGCAGGGCGAGGCTGGCGAGCGTCGTGCGTCCGGCGGGCCGCGGCGCGTGCACATCTCCGTCCGAGGCCGCGGGCCCGCTCGGCAGGAAGTAATCCCGGTGACGGATGGTCTGCACGAACACGAACAGCAGGTAGAGCACGAGCGAGTCGACCGCGACGCTGACGAGTTGTCCCGACGTGTAGGTCGGACCGGCGACGCTGGTCGTGTAATTCGGCAGGATGAGAGTGACGACCGCCAGCGTGGCCAGCACCGCGAGCGCGGAACTCACGCCGCGAGTCTCGAACGACTGCTCGCCGTGACGCAGGCCTCCGACGAGCAGGCAGATTCCGACGATGCCGTTCACGATCAGCATGATGGCCGCGAGGATCGTGTCCCGTGCCAGGGCCGCGGCCGCCGGCCCGCCCGCGACCATGAGCGAGACGATCAACGCGACTTCGATGACGGTCACGGCGAGGGCGAGCACGAGGGTACCGAACGGTTCGCCGACGCGGTGGGCGATGACCTCGGCGTGGTGCACGGCCGCGGTTACGCAGGCGACGAGCGCGGCTGCGAGGACCAGCGCATAGGCGCCGCCGAGGCCGCCGAAGACGGCCCCCGCGAGGGCCGCCCATCCCGCAATGGGCGCCAGCCAGGTCCAGGGGAGGTTGCGAGCGACGGCCATGCGCCGATTTATAGCACGGCCGAGCGACGGCCCCTCACGCGCGACGCGGCGACCTCACGGCCATTCGTTCGCACCAGTCGCAAAGTCCTTCGACTGCGCGCGCACGACGCAGAAGCGCTGTCCGCTGGGCGCCTCCATGACCCACCACGTGTGCACCTGCGCGAGCCGCTTCGCGCCCAGTCCCTCCAGGCGGCGTACCTCGGCCTCGATGTCGTCCGTTTCGATGTCGAGGTGCACCCGGCTCGGATGCGTGACCGCCTGGACCTCGATGTGCAGGCGCTCCTCGGGGTCCACCAGGCGGACGTATTTCTCGCCCTCGGTCTCGGGGAGCTGCCGGAGCTGCATGCCGAGCGCGCCGCCCCAGAAACGGGCGGCGCCCTGCAGGTCCGTCGTGTTGCAGTCGATGATGAATCCGGCCAGTCGGCTCTTGTGCATGTCGATGCCCCGATGTCGTCGCTTCCCGGTGAGAGCAAGTGATTCTCGCATTCAACCGGGCACGGCGAGCAATGCGTCTCGGGACGTTCTTTTGCGCCGCGCCGCACCACCAGTTTCACGTGAGCGGGCGCCTCGCGATCCGCACGGACGACGGAACCGGGTTCGTCGCTCACGGATGCCGGGACCGCAGGTCAGCCGTAGTGGTGGACCTGCTGGCCCAGCATCTCGGGCGTGATCAGCACGACGCCACCGCCAGTCACGTGGAACCGCGCCGCGTCGGCGGCGGGGTCGAACCCGGCGACGAATCCATCGGGCAGCATGGAGAACTTGTCCACGACGGCGCGCCGCAGCCGCACGTCTCGGCCGATCGCCACGTCGGGCAGCACGATGGAATCCTCGACGACCGACCCCCGCTCCACGACCACGTCGGTGAACAACAGCGATCGGATGACGGCGGCGCCGCTCACCACGCACCCGCTCGACACCAGCGCGTCGAGCGCCTGGCCGCGCGCGTCAGGGCTCACGAGCGTGAATTTGGCCGGCGGCAGGTCTTCCTCGAGCGTGCGGATCGGCCAGGTGCGATCGTACATGTTGAGCTCGGGCTGCACGCGCGTGAGGTCCATGTTGGCCTCCCAGTACGCATCGACAGTGCCGACGTCGCGCCAGTACGGCTGCCCGTTGACGATGTTCACGCAGCTGTCCGCGAACCGGTGGACCCTGATGCGCCGGCCGGCCCGAAGCATCGATGGAATCACGTCCCTGCCGAAGTCGTGGCTCGATTCCGTGCGGTCGGCGTCCTGCCGCAGGAACCGGTACAGCATCGGCGCGTTGAAGAAGTAGATCCCCATGCTGACGAGGGCGCGCGACGGATCGTCCGGCATCGGCTCGGGCGAGTCGGGCTTTTCCACGAACTCGCGCAGCCAGCCCCGGCCGTCCACGCGCATCACGCCGAATGACGACGCCGACGCCAGCGGCACGTCGATGCTGGCGACCGTCACGTCGGCCTCGTGCTCGACGTGTTCCGCCAGCATGCCGCCGTAGTCCATCTTGTAGACGTGGTCGCCGGCCAGCACGAGCACGAAGCGCGGCTCTTCCATGCGCAGCAGGTCCAGGTTCTGGTAGAGCGCGTCCGCGGTGCCGTCGTACCAGCTGTCGCGATTGCGCTGCTGGGCCGGCAGGACCTCGACGAACTCGTGCAACCGGCCGTCGAGGAAGTTCCAGCCGCGCTGCAGGTGCTGGATCAGGCTGTGGGCCTTGTACTGGGTCGCGACGCCAATGCGGCGGATGCCCGAATTGAGGCAGCTCGACAGCGCGAAATCGATGATGCGGTGCTTGCCGCCGAACGGCACGGCCGGCTTCGCGCGCCACGCCGTCAGTTCGTGCAGGCGGGTCCCCTTGCCGCCGGCGAGCACGATCGCGTACGTGTCCCGCACCAGCGGCGCGACGGCGGGACGTCGATGCTGGACCGACGGGATGTCCGGGACGTGGAAGCGCCCGGTGTCGCTGGTGGATGGAGAATCGAGCATCGTCCCCCGGCTCGCAGCGGTGACCGGCGCCGAGCGGCTGCGAATCCTGTGTTGACAGGCGGGGAACGGGTTGGTTCCCCGATTGGACTTCGTCCTGCTTCCCCGAACGCGGATAATGCGAGCAGGAGTACGAACGTGACCGACCCGACCCTCGCCCCGACGGCACTGATCGACAGCGACCACCCGGCCGTCGCCGATTTCGCCGATCGCCACGGGCGCGGCGCGACCGAGGTCGAGCGCGCCGTATCGATCTACTACGCGGTACGGGACGGTTTCCGCTACGACCCGTATCGCATCAACCTTGCGCCCGAGGGCATGCGAGCGAGCGCAGTCATCGCGAACGGCCATGGCTGGTGCGTACCCAAGGCGACGCTGCTCGCGGCTGCGTGCCGGGCGGCGGGCATCCCGGCACGGGTCGGCTTCGCGGACGTCCGCAATCACCTCTCCACCGAGCGCATGCGCCAGGTGATGGGGACCGATCTCTTCTACTGGCACGGCTTCACCGAGATCCGGCTCGAGGGCCGTTGGCTCAAGGCGACGCCGGCCTTCAACGTCGAGCTCTGTGATCGGTTCGGATTGCTGCCGCTCGAGTTCGATGGCCGGACGGACTCGATCTACCACCCGTTCGACAGGCAGGGCCACCGACACATGGAATACGTGACCCAGCGCGGGAGCTTCGACGACGTGCCGCTGGCGCGGATCGTAGCCGATTTTGCACGACTCTATCCGGCCTGGCGTCCTTACCTCGAGTCGCTGCAGAAGAGCGACTTCCTGGCCGACGTCGCCCACGAGACCGGCGGCTGACGAGCCGTATTGCACAGAATACGACTGTTGCGGCGGCGGCCCGGGCGCTAGCCTGCGGTTACGTAACGGCGCGTGCCAGGGCAGGTATCCCATGACGAACCGCATCCTGATCATCGACGGTCACCCGGACCCGACGGGCGCTCACTTCGTACACGAGCTGGCGGACTTCTACCGCCAGGGCGCGCGGGAGGGCGGGCACGCCGTGAAGGTCATTCGCGTCGGCGAACTCCGATTCCCGCTGCTGCGCAACGCCCGGTCGTACGTCAAGGGCAAGGTGCCGCCGTCGATTCTCGCGGCGCAGAAGGCGATCACGTGGGCCGACCACATCGTCGTGTTCTACCCGCTCTGGCTCGGCACGATGCCGGCGAAGCTCAAGGGCTTCCTCGAGCAGGTCATGCGGCCGGGATTTGCGTTCGCGGAGCGCGGCGCCGGCCAGCACCCGCAGCGGCTGCTGAAGGGCCGGTCGGCGCGGATCGTCGTGACGCGCGGCATGCCGGAACTCTTCGACGAGGTGGACCGCAGTCCGCGCAGCATCCGCAACATCGTGAGCGACGTGCTCGAACTGTGCGGCGTGCGGCCCGTGCGCGTCATGGTCGTCGAAGGCACGGAGACCATGACGGACGTGGAGCGCGACAAGGCCCACTACGACATGCGGAGACTCGGCGCGGTCGGCAAGTAGGACGGCCCGCCGGTACGACGCTCGAAAGGAGGCGACCATGAGCACGCTGGCCAAGATGGCGCTCGGCGTGATGGGGCAGTTGCGTCCGCGTCCGACGCGAGGCAGTTCGACGAAGACCATCGTGCTCCCCGCGCCCGACCGGACCGGCGGCCTGCCGCTGATGCAGGCCCTGGCGAAACGCCGGTCGTCGCGCGAGTTCGCACGCAAGGAACTGCCCTTGCCGCTGTTGTCGGGTCTGCTCTGGGCGGCCTTCGGGATCAACCGTCGCGGCGGCGGACGCACGGCGCCGTCCGCGATCGACGCACAGGAGATCGACGTGTACGTTGCGCTGCCGAAGGGCGCATACCTGTATGACCCCAGGGAGCACCGCCTGCGGCTCGTCGCGGACAAGGACCTGCGCCGCATCACGGGCTACCAGGACTTCGTGGACGAGGCGCCGCTCGACCTCGTGTACGTGGCCGACCATCGGCGCATGAAGCTCGTGCCGGTGGACCGGCGGGAGAGCTACGCATCGGTCGCGGCGGGCGCAATAACGCAGAACGTGTACCTCTATTGCGCCTCGACAGGGCTCGCCACGGTGATCCGTGCCTGGATCGATCGTTCCGCGATCGCCGACGCGCTCGGCCTGTCGCACGACGAGCAGGTGCTGCTGTCGCAGACCGTGGGCTACCCGACGCGCTAGGCTGGCCTCCAGCACGCCGGTCAGCCACACTGCGGCGATGCAGGCCTCCGACCGGTATCCCGCCACCCTGCTCGTCTCGTTTGCCGCGATCTGGCTCGCGCTCGCAATCGCGCCGTGGTACCGGCAGGACTGGCTGCTCGAGAACATGATCGTGTTCGTGTCGCTGCCGATCTTCGTCGGCACGTACCGGCGGCTGCGGTTCTCGAACCTCGCCTACACCTGCCTCTTCGTGTTCCTGGTCCTGCACGAGGTCGGCGCGCACTACACCTACAGCGAGGTGCCGTGGCGCGAATGGCTGCAGGCGGCGGGTGGGCCGGCTCCGTCCGGTCGCAATCACTACGACCGGTTCGTGCATTTCGCGTATGGCGTGCTGATCCTGCCGGCGAGCTGGGAGCTCATGGAGGCGCGCATGTCCCCGCGCGGGATCTGGCGGTACCTGATGCCGGTGTTCTTCGTGATGTCGCACTCGGTCATCTACGAGCTCGTCGAGTGGCTTGCGGCCGAGGTGTTCGGCGGGGACCTGGGTGTCGCCTACCTGGGCACGCAGGGCGACCCGTGGGACGCGCAGAAGGACATGGCGCTCGCGGCGGGCGGGGCCGTGCTCGGCATGCTCTGGATGGCGGCGCGCGCCCGGCGATTGGGAGAATCGGTGCCAGGAAAATCGGTGCCTGGCACCTGACCAGGTGCCTGGCACCGATTTTCCTGGCACCGATTCTCCTGGCACCGATTTCACCGGTTTTCCCGATTTCCGCGACGCACGTCACATCGTGCGGGCACCTGGTCGCGCGTGACCACGACGGACAGTGACCTGCGTCGCCAACCTGTTCCAATACCAATTCTAAGATCGCTCCAGACATCCATGTGGGTGTCCGGACGCATCACTCGTGAGCCTGTACTCGAAGGTGGTTCTGCTGCTCTGTGCGTTGTTCGCAACGTACGGGGCCGTCGACTACGCCGTGCAGCGCGAGGTGATCCTGCCGAGCTTCGAGACGCTCGAGGCCGATCTCGCCCGCACCGCCATGGACCGGGTGCGCCGGGCGATCGAGAGCGAGCTCGACCAGCTGCAGACGTTCAGCGCCGACTGGGGCAACTGGCTCGAGACCTACCAGTACATGGCCGGCGAGAACCCCGCGTTCATCGAGGAGAACATGACCCCGGTGACGCTCGAAGACGCCGGTCTCGACGTCGTCGCCTACCTGGACAACGACGCGCGCTTCGTGTGGCGGAAGGGGCTCGATCCCGCGACCCACGCCGATCTCGACTACGCCATGCTGCACGGCGACGGCCTCGGTCCCTCGCATCCATTCTTCGACGCCGTCCGCAAGGGGGAACTGGCCAAGGGCATCGTCGTCACCGAGCATGGGCCGGCGATGATCGTGACGGCCCCGGTGCTCGATGGCGGCGGCAACGGCCCGCACCGCGGGTCGGTACTGCTCGCGCGTGTCATCACGCCCGAAGTGGCCGCCCGGATCGGCGAGCAGGCCCAGGTCAACCTGAAAGTCATCACGCCGCCGTTGGCGCTGGCTCCGGACGCAGGCCACGCGTCTTTGCTCGAGCCCAGGGTCGTGACGCACGAACTGACCAACCAGGTCTTCCTGAACCTCGAGGACATCTTCGCCCGGCCGTCGGTCATGCTGCGGATCGAATCGCCCCGCGCCGTGAGCGCGCAGGGGCGCGACGCGATCGGCTACGCGCTGCTCTCCCTCTTCATTGCGGGCGTCATCGTCCTCATCGTGCTGGCGATCGCCCTGCGTCGCATGGTCCTGCGCCCGGTCAGCAGGCTCACGCAGCATGCCGTCGAGATCGGTGAGGGCGACGACCTGTCGAAGCGCATGAACGTCAGGCGCCAGGATGAAATCGGCATCCTCGCCCGCGAGTTCGACCGGATGGTGGACAAGCTGGCCGACGCCCGCCGTCGCCTGGTGGACCAGTCCTACGAGGCCGGCGCCGCGCACGTATCGAGCGGCGTGCTCCACAACATCGGCAACGCGATGACGCCCCTCGCGGTGTCGGTCGCGACGCTGCAGCAGCGGTTGCGAGCCGCGCCTTCGGGCGAGATCGAGATGGTGATTGCCGAGATCGAGGCCGGAACGAGCGACCCGGCGCGACGCGCGGACCTCGAGCTCTTCCTGCGACTCGCCGGGCGGGAGCTCGCGCAGGTCGTCGGCCGCGCGGGAGACGACCTCGCGGCGATCGAGCGGCAGACGGAGGTGATCCAGGCTACGCTGGCCCAGCAGCTGCAGGCTTCTCGCCGCGGACCGGTCGTCGAGAACGTGGCGCTCGCGGCACTCATCGAGCAGGGCGTGGAGATGGTGCCGCCGAAGCTGCGGCAGCGCCTGTCGATCGAGCTCGACGAATCGGTGCACCAGGCGGGAGTCCTGTCCCTGCCCCGCATCACGATGCAGCAGGTCGTGCAGAACGTCGTCCAGAACGCCGCAGAAGCGGTGCGCGGCCCGGGCGATGGTCGAGGCCGGCTGGCAATCTCCTCGGCCGTTGCGTTCGCCGCCGATGGCCGGGAAATGCTGACGCTGCGGTTCTCCGATGACGGCGCGGGCATCGCTCCGGACGATCTCCCGCGGGTCTTCGAGAAGGGCTTCTCGACCAAGTCGCGCGACACGAACCACGGCATCGGGCTGCACTGGTGCGCCAACGCCGTCAACGCGCTCGGCGGACACATGCGCGCCGAGAGCGGCGCGGCGGGTGGTGCGACCTTCCTCGTCGCCTTGCCCCTGCGGCAAACGGGCCACGCCGCCGAGGCCGCCTGAGGCCGGCGACGATGCAGTCATCCGGCCGGAAACCACTCCGAGTACTCGTCGTAGACGACGAACAGCCCGTGCTGGATGCATACCGGCAGGTCCTCGGCGCCCAGGCCCCGAACCCGGACCGCGCGGCAATCGACCAATTGCGCACGCGCCTGTTCGTGGCCGGTGGCAATCCCGCCCTGATGTCGAAAATGCCGCCCGAGTCGCCGTTGTTCGACGCGGTGTTCTGCAATGGGGCCGAGGCGGCGGTCGAGGCCGTCCGCGCCGCCTGCGCGGCCGATCGCCCGTTCGCCGTGGCGTTCCTCGACATGCGCATGCCGCCCGGACCGGACGGGATCTGGACCGCGCAGCGGATCCGCGAGATCGACAAGCAGGTCGAACTCGTCTTCTGCACCGCCTACTCCGACGTGGATCCGGCCGACATCGGCCGCCGCGTCCCTCCCGCAGACAAGCTCTTCTACCTGCAGAAGCCATTCCACCCGCACGAGATTCGCCAGATGGCGCTCGCGCTGGGCGAGAAGCGCTCGAACTCCGATCAGCGCATCACCGAGCTGTCGGAGTTCGACGGGCTCACCGGCCTGCCGAACCGCGCGCGCATCCTGCAGCTGCTCAAGGAATCCGTCGAGTCGGCAAGGCGGAACGGGCACATGCTGGCCGTGCTGTACGTGGACCTCGACAACTTCCGGCGCATCAACGACGTGCTCGGCCACATCGTGGGCGACGAGCTGATACGCCGCGTCGCCGCGCGCTTCCGCGAGATCCTCCGCCGCGACGACGACGTTGCGCGCGCCACGGACGCGGGCGGCGCCGGATTCGAAGTGGCGCGATTGAGCGGCGACCAGTTCATCGTGCTGCTGCACTCCATTCGCGAGCCGAAGGACGCGGCCGTCGTCGCCGAGCGCCTGGCACGGCCGCTGCAGAGTGCGGAAGGTACGGACGTCGCGCCGGTGTCGCTGACCGCGAGCGTCGGCATCGCCGTGTATCCCCTGGACAGCGCCGACGACAATGGCCTGCTGAGGCAGTCCGGCATCGCCATGTACAGCGCCAAGCGGCGCGGGCGCGGCGGTTGTGCCTTCTTCGATGCGACCATGAACGAGGGTGCCCAGGCGCGCTTCAGCATCGAGAGCCAGCTCGCGGGCGCGATGGGACGCGATGAGTTCTCGCTGCACTACCAGCCGCAATTCGACCTCTCGACTGGAAAGATCTCCGGAGTGGAGGCGCTGTTGCGCTGGAACAATTCCGAGCTGGGCCGCATCTCGCCCGACGAGTTCATTCCGCTCGCGGAGGAGACCGGCCTGATCCTGCCGATCGGCGAGTGGACGCTCCGGACCGCTTGTCGGCAGATGCGGGAGTGGATCGACATGGACCTGTCGCCGGGTCGCGTGGCCGTCAACGTGTCCCCGGTGCAGTTCACCCAGCGGAACTTCTGCACGGTGGTCGCGGACGTCCTGCGCGAGACCGGCCTCCCGGCCGAACGCCTCGAACTCGAGATCACCGAGTCGCTGATGATGCGCGACGAGGAATGGACGCGGGAGGTGCTGGCCGAGCTGCGGCGCATCGGCGTATCGGTCGCGATCGACGATTTCGGCATGGGTTACTCGAGCCTGGGGCGCCTGGGTGCGATCGCCGTCAATCGCCTCAAGATCGACCGCTCGTTCGTGCACAGTGCCGACACCCTCGGCCGGCACGCCACGATCGTGAGCGCAATCGTCTCGATGGCGCGGGCGCTTGGGCTGCAGGTCGTCGCCGAAGGCGTCGAGAACTTCAACCAGCTGCTGCACCTGCAGGACCAGCAGTGCAACGAGGTGCAGGGATTCCTGCTGAGCAAGCCGCTGCCGGCGTCGGAGGCGACCGAGTTGCTCGAGCGGCTCCAGTCGAGCACCGCGACGAGCCGCACGATGCGCCTGCGCTCCCTCGCTGGGTAAAGGGGACGCTTCCCTTTTTATCCGTACAGGGCCTCGATCTCCGCCCGATATTTCTCCTGGATCGGCTTGCGCTTCAGCTTCGACGTCGGCGTCAGCTCGTCGCCGCCCGGCTGCCAGTCCGTGCCCACCACGGCAAAACGCTTGATCTGCTCGACCCGCGACAACCCGGCATTGGCCGTCTCGACCGCCGCGCTCAGCGTGGCTCGCAGGTCCTCGTTGCGACTGATCTCGCCGAGCTGCGGACTCAGCCCGCGCTCCGACGCCCAGCGCGCAATCGCCTCGGGATCCAGCGCCAGCAATGCCACGTTGTAAGGGCGTCGATCGCCAACGCAGACGGCGTACGCGATGAGCGGGCTCGACCCGCGCAGCCGGTACTCGATGTTCGCCGGCGACATGTTCTTGCCGGCCGAGTTGATGATGATCTCCTTCTTGCGATCGACGATCGTGACGTAGCCGTCGCCATCGATCGTGGCCACATCGCCCGTGTGCAGCCACCCGTCGGCATCCAGCGCCTCCGCCGTGCGCTCCGGATCGCCGCGATAGCCCTTCATCACGAGCGGCGCGCGGACCAGCAATTCGCCGTCGTCGAGCAGCTTCAGTTCGACGCCCGGCAATGCCCGGCCGACCGTGCCCAGCCGCACGTCGCGCGGCGGATTGAGCGTCGCGAAGCACGACAACTCCGACATCCCCCAGCCTTCGTTGAGCGTGACGCCGAGGTCGCTGAAATACCGCAGCACGTCGGGCGATGCCGGGGCGGCGCTGCTGATGCACCAGTCGGCCTGGTCGAGGCCGATCCTCGCGCGCACCGCGGCCTTCACGGGCTCCGGCAACTGGGCGGGCGAACCGAGCCCGGCCCCCTCGAGCGCGCCCTTGATCTTTTCCCAGACGCGCGGCACCGCACCGAACGACGTCGGGCGTACGGACCCGAGGGCCGCCCCGATCTGCTTGTAATCCGGGAGCGAGGTGACCACGTTTCCATAGCAAAGCGATCCCGCGTAGTGCGTGAGTGCGCGGTCGCCGACGTGCGCGGACGGCAGGTACGAGATCGTGCGTCCACCGAGCCGCACCGGGATTGCGCTCGCGACGGAGCGCGCCTCGAACATCACGCTCGCGTGAGTGAGCTGCACGGCCTTCGGCGGCCCCGTGGTCCCGGAGGTGTAGATGAGCGTGACGACATCGCCCGGCTGGACCGCGCGCCAGGTATCCTCGAAATGAAAGCCCCGAGAGTGGCGCTGGACGAGGTCCTGCAGCGCGGTCGTGCCCTCCGCCTCGCCGTCCACCAGCACGATGTGCTCCAGCTCCGGCGTGCGCGCGGTGAGGATCCTGGGCAGGAACAAGCGTTCCGTGATCACGACGCGGTTGCCCGCGTTCCTGAACAGATAATTGATCTGCTCGGGGCTCAACGTGTTGTAGACCGAGAACGTCGTGGCACCGGCGTGCATCGCCCCGACGTCGGCCACGCCGAACTCCGGCCGGTTCAGCATCATCAACCCGACGGTGTCTCCCGACCGGACGCCGAGCGAGTGCAGGCCCGTGGCGACGCCACGCACGCGTTCGGCGAATTCGCCGAAGGTGAACTCGATACTGCCGTCGGCCAGGCGGTGGGCGACCTGTCCCGCGCGCTCGGCGACCGTCGCCTGGAACGCGCCGCACAGCGTGTCCGCCTCGAGTGCCCGGATGCGATTGCCCTCGATGTCGCGGATGTCGAACGTCATTTATTCCCCCGCCAATCCGCCAGCGGCCGGCTCGCTTCCGACGCGATCGGCTCGCCGCTGTCCCGCTCCCGCACGGCCTGCCTGAAGCCGACCTCCTCCGCGCGCTGCTTGAACCAGAGGCCCTCGGGACTGTGCCGCGTGATCCCGTCGAACAGGGTCGCGAATCGCTGCGTGTTCGCGAGCCCCATGGCGTCGTAGGCCTGGTTCACCATCATCTTCTGCATCATGAGCTGGTTCTTCGGCACGGAGGCGATGCGGGCGGCGAGCGCTGCGACTCGTGCATCGAGGTTCGCCCGTGGCACGGCTTCGAGCACCAGCCCGAGTCGCGCCGCCTCGCGGCCGTCCACCAGGTCGCCGGTGAACAACATGCGCTTGGCCCGCTCCGCCCCGAGGCGATAGACCCACATCGCCGTCGTCGGACAACCCCACACGCGCGCCGGCGGATAACCGATCACCGCCTCTTCCGCCATGACCACGAGGTCGCAGCAGAGGGCGATGTCGCTGCCGCCCGCGACCGCCGGGCCGTGCACGCGCGCGATCGTGGGCTTGAAGCTCCGCCACAGCGACATGAATTGCTGGGTGAACCCGTACATGCCGAAGAAATCGGCCATCGGGTCCCAGGGGCGTGCGTCGCCGCCGCCGGCACCCAACTGCGAACCCGGCTGCTCGCCCGGCTTCTCGGCGAACTCGACGAGGTCGTAGCCGCTGCAGAATCCCTCGCCCGCGCCAGTGAGGACGATGACGTGCACGCCATCGTCGCTATTGGCCGCCTCCACGGCGGCGGCGATCTCCCCCGGCATCTCGAGGCTGATGGCGTTCATGCGCCCGGGACGATTGAGCGTGATCGTGGCTATCCGCCCGTCGACGGCGTAAGTGATGGCTCGGTACGACATGCCTTCCCCCGGGCAGGAGCCTGTTTTCGTCGACTTTACATCAGGTTGCGCGGAGATGCGCCACCGGAAGACCCGGCGCCCGGACCCGGCCGCATCGTGAGCCCGTTACAATGTGGCGTACATCGACCGGCCGGATCGACGGCCGACCCACAAGGAGTCTGTTCATGATGCGGATCCTGCTGTTCGTCGCCACGAACGTCGCCGTGCTGGTGGTGATATCGATCGTCTTGCGACTGCTCGGCATCGACCAGGCGCTGGCCAACCAGGGCGGCATGGGACCCCTGCTCGCCTTCTCGGCCGTGGTCGGCTTCACGGGCGCGATCATCTCGCTGCTGATGTCGAAGTTCGTGGCGAAGATGTCGACGCGGGCGCAGGTCGTCACGGGCTCCGAGGGCGAGGCCCAGCGCTGGCTGGTGGACACGGTCAAGCGCCTGGCGGACAAGGCCGGCATCGGCATGCCGGAAGTGGCGATCTACGACGGCCCGCCGAACGCTTTTGCCACGGGCGCGTTCCGCAACTCCGCGCTGGTCGCGGTCTCGACGGGCCTGCTGCAGAGCATGAACCGCGAGGAAGTCGAGGCGGTCCTCGGCCACGAGATCGGTCACGTCGCGAACGGCGACATGGTCACCATGACTCTCATCCAGGGCGTCTTGAACACGTTCGTCGTGTTCCTGTCGCGCGTGGTCGGATCCATCGTGGACAAGACGGTGTTCCGCACCGAGCGCGGCACGGGCCCCGGCTACTTCATTACCGTCATCGTGTGCCAGATCCTGCTCGGCATCCTCGCGTCGATGATCGTCGCGTGGTTCTCGCGGCGCCGCGAGTTCCGCGCGGACGCTGCGTCGGCCGGACTGCTGGGATCGCCGAACCCGATGGTGAACGCACTGAAGCGGCTCGGTGGCCTCGAGCCCACGTCGCTGCCGCCCGCGCTCAAGGCCTTCGGGATCAACGACAAGCCCGGGTTCATGGCGCTGTTCTCGTCGCACCCGCCGATCGAGCAGCGCATCGCAGCGCTGCAGCAGCGAACCTGAGGACGAAAAGGGGCGGCCGCCCGGCCGCCCCCGGCGATCCTACTTGCAGACCGGATCCGTGCTGGCCGGCGTGCAATACGGCTCGGCGTGCGGAATCGCCTGCAGGTACTCGAAGATCGCCCGCAGGTCGCGATCCGTCATGTCCTGGTATGCGGGCCAGGGCATGACCTGCAGCAGCGAACTGATCTGGGCGTGTGCCTGGTCGGGATCCCAACCCGTCCGCATGGCCTTCACGAACTCAGCGTAGCGCTCCTCTTCCGTGGCGGTGCTCGCTGGATCCGGGGTCAGGTTGCGCGACACGAAGGGACCGAAAGGCCGCCCGCCTGCCAGGTAGTGCGCAGCGTTGACCGCCTTGGGCTGACCCTTGTAGGGATCGCCGTTCGGCGCCCAGTTCGGCCACGTGTGGCAGTCGCCGCAGCCGCCCTGGGCGTTCACGATGTAGCTGCCGAGCGCCACCAGTGCGCGGTTGCGGCCCTGCAGGTCGAGCGGTACGGGCGCGATCGCCAGTCCCTGCTGGATCTTCGACTCGTCGGAATCGTCGCCCTGGCCGTTGCCAGAGCCGCTCCCGTTGCCATTGCCGTTGCCATTGCCAGGGTCGTTCGCGTTGCCGGAGCCCTTGCCGTTGCTCGAACCCTTCGTATTGTTCGAGGACTTGGCATTCTTCGAGCCCTTGGTGCTCGTCGAGATCCTGCAGGGCCCCGGGTCGGCGAGGCCGCCCGTCGCGCTCGACTGGCCGCCGGCAGCCGACGTGTCGGGCGTGGCGACACACGGGTCCTTGGTCCCGGCCTGCGCATCGGCCCCGGCAGCGAGACCGGCCAGCATCAGGGCCGCAATCATCAGGTGTCTCATCGCATCCTCCCGCGTCCGCCTGGACGCCTGCAGCAGCCCGAAGGTACACCCGATCGCAGCGCAAGATGCGCTGCACGTGACATAAGCGCCCGGGCGGCCGCCGGCACGAGTCCTAGGTTTAAGCCGAAAGGCCGGCAAGGTTAAACGCAGCACCCGTCGCGACGCGCATGCGGCATCATTTGTCGATTCCCCGGAGCGACAACCATGAAGAAAGTCCTCGTCCTGCTGCTCGCGCTCGCGTGCGCCCTGCCGGCCTCCGCCGCCAAGAAGAACTACACGTACGTCCGGGTCGGCAACTCGACGGACGTGGCGACCGCCACCTCGCCCGGGATCGTGCTCATGGGCGGCAGCACCGACGTGGATGCCGCCTTCACGTGGATGTGCGACCGCGCAGGCAGCGGCGATTTCCTGGTGATCCGCGCGACGGGCACCGACGCGTACAACCCTTACATCCAGGGTCTCTGCCCGGCCCTCAGTTCCGTCGCGACGCTGATCATTCCCTCGACGGCGGCGGCGAACGACCCGTTCGTCGCGGACACGATCGCGGCCGCCGAGGCCGTCTTCATCGCGGGCGGCGACCAGTCGAACTACGTCAATTACTGGACGGGCACTGCGGTCCAGGCGCAACTCAACGCGCTCATCGCGCGCGGCGTGCCGGTCGGAGGCTCGCGCGCCGGCATGATGGTGCTGGCGCAATTCGTGTACTCGGCCCTGTTGAGCCAGGGCGTGACCTCGAGCCAGGCGCTCGCGGATCCATTCACGAAGTACCTCACGCTCACCCGTGACTTCGCTGCCGTGCAGTCCCTGCAGGGCACCATCGGCGACTCGCACTTCGCGGCGCGCGATCGCATGGGCCGCGACCTGGCGTTCCTGTGCCGAATCGCCGCGAACGGCTGGTCAGGCATGCCGCGCTCGATTGCAGTGGACGAGGAGACCGCGCTGCTGGTCGACGGGCGCGGCGGCGCCAGCGTCGCCGGCAACGGCAAGGTCTATTTCATCAAGGCACCCGGTCCCGCGGAGGTCTGCCAACCATCCACGCCGCTGACGTACAGGAACGTGGAGGTCTATCGCATCAGCGCGCCGAACGGCAGCTTCGACCTGGGCCGCTGGTCGGGCCGCAACGGCGCGGCGTACAAGGTGTCGGCGGAGGCCGGCGTGCTGGGCTCGACGCAGGCGGGCGGTTCGCCTTACTGACCAGATCCGCGAGCGTCGCCAGGGAGCGGGCGCATGGGCAGGACATCGCAACGCGAAATTACGGTCGTCACGCCGGACGCGCGACTGAGCGGCGAAGTGTGGCTGCCCGAGGGTGCCCCCGGCATCGTGCTCTTCGCGCACGGCAGCGGCAGCAGCCGCTTCAGCAGGCGCAACCGGTACGTGGCCGGCGAGCTCGTGAAGGCCGGCGTCGGCACGCTGCTATTCGACCTGCTGACGGCCGCCGAGGAGCGGCGCGGCAGCATCGATGCGAGCCTGCGTTTCGACATCGGCCTGCTGACGCGGCGTCTCGCGGGCGCCACGCGCTGGCTGCAGGGAGAGAGCTGGTCGAAGCCGTTGTCGATCGGTTACTTCGGCGCGAGCACCGGCGCCGCGGCCGCGCTGGCGGCCAGCACGGAGTGCGAAGTGGACGCGATCGTGTCGCGCGGCGGACGGCCTGACCTCGCCGGACCTGCGCTGCCCAGGGTCACCGCGCCGACGCTGCTGATCGTCGGGTCGAACGACGAGGTCGTGATCGAACTGAACGAGCAGGCGTTGGCGCGAATGACCTGCGAGGTGCAGCTCGAGATCGTCCCCGGCGCGACCCACCTCTTCGAAGAGCCGGGCACGCTCGAGCAGGTCGCGCAGCTCGCCGCGCGTTGGTTCCAGCGCTGGCTCTGAGTCAGCGCCTCCTCCAGACGAGCAGCTGGTTGTTCGCCGGCATGGCGTGATCGGCCTCGAGCTCGAGGCGCTGCGCGCGGGCCAGGCGGTCGACCGCTTCGAAGTCGCGGATGCCGCTGGCGGGATCGCGCTCGCGCAGCGAAAGATCGAACGCGGCGTTGCTTTCCGTGGTGAACCGGCCGCCGTAGCGGAACGGCCCGTACACCGCGAGGAGGCCGCCGGCCGGTAGAACGCGGCCAATGCCGTCGAAGAACTCTTCGACCTCGGGCCACGCCATGATGTGCAGCGTGTTTGCGCTATAGATCGCGTCAGCCCGCACGTCGGGCCAGTCCTTCTGCCCGACGTCGAGTTCGAGCGGTGGCAGCAGGTTGGCGCTGCCTTCCTCGGCGATGCGCGCGGCGAGCCCCGGCAGGTATTCGGCGCGATCGGTCGGCTGCCAGGCGAGTCCCGCCAGGTGCCGCGCGAAATGCACCGCGTGCTGGCCCGTGCCGGCACCGATCTCAAGCACGCGCCGCCGGTCCGCGAACGCGGAGCGCAGGATGTCGAGGATCGGCCCCTTGTTACGCTCGCAGGCCTCGGAAAAAGGCAGCATTCCGCCGTGCCCGGTATAGCCCCCGCTCCAGCCTCGGATCAGTCCTTCTTGCCCTCGTGCAGCGGATTGTCGCCGCCCTTGGGCTTGGCCTCGTGCACGGGATTCTGCTTGCCGCTCGCGGCGGGTGCCTGGGTCGAGGCCGGCGCCGCTTCATCGGTCCCGGCTTCGCACTTGCCCGATGACGCTGCCGCGGCTGGCGCCTTCGAACCGCTGGCCTTCGCGGCCTCCAGGAGCGATGGGTCGCCGCAGGCCGCCGCAGCGGGTTCCGCCGTCGCAGCGGCGTCTTTCTTCGACGCGGCCGGGGTCGCGGGCTTCGCGGCCGCCGGCGCCGCTGGCTTGGCCGTCGCGGACGAGGCCGGCGTGGACTGCGCAACGGCGGGTCCGGCAGTGACCGTGGCGACGAGCAGGATGGCGGCGATCTCGGTCACGTAGCGCATCGAGGGGTCTCCCGGGGATTGCGATGGCGACGGATAGTCTAAGTGACGGCGGGGACCACGAGTACCGCGGGAGCGCATACAATCCCCGCACTTTGCCACCCACACGCACGGCAGCCGTACTCGCCATGCTCGCCCTGGGCATGTCCTCCGCCCCGCCGGCGCACGCGGACGCGGGCGTGCTGGTCAACGCGCGCATCCACACACTCGACGATTCCCACCCGGCCGCCGAAGCGCTGGCCTGGGATGCCCAGGGCCGCATCATCGCCGTCGGCCGCCGGGCCGACGTCCTCGCTCGCTCGCGCGGCGCACCCGTATTCGACGCAGCCGGGGCAACCGTCGTACCGGGGCTGATCGATGCGCACGCCCACCTGATGGGGCTCGGCTATGCCCTGATGCACGCCGACCTCGTGGGGACCCGCAACAAGGCCGAGATCATCGAGCGGCTCCGGATCTTCGCGGCCCAGTTGCCCCCCGACGCGTGGCTGCTCGGCCGAGGTTGGGACCAGAACGACTGGCCGGAGAAGGAGTTCCCGACGGCCACCGACCTCGATGCCGCGTTCCCTGCCAGGCCCGTCTGGCTCGAGCGCATCGACGGTCACGCGGGCTGGGCGAACAGCGCGGCCATGCGGCTCGTCCAGCGCGACCTCGGCGGCGACTGGCAACCCGAAGGCGGCCGCATCGTCCGGCGCAACGGCCGACCGACCGGCGTGTTCGTGGACGGGGCCACTTCGCTCGTGGACAAGGTCGTGCCCCCGCCCGACGAGGCCTTCCGCACCGAGGCGCTGCAGCGCGCGCTCGCGGCGACCGCCGCCGTCGGACTCACCGGCGTACACGACATGGGCACGTCGCTCGCCGACCTGGCGCTCTATCGGCGCTTCGCCGACGAGGGCCGGCTCACGATGCGTGTCGTCGCGTACGCCGACGGGGATGCCGCGGCGCTCGATCAGCTCTGCAGGACCGGGCCATACCGTCATCCCGGCGGGCGCCTGCGGATGGCGGGCGCCAAGTTCTACGCCGACGGTGCCCTCGGCTCGCGCGGCGCCGCACTGCTCGACTCGTATGCCGACGATCACGGCAATCGCGGCATCCTGGTCACGGACCCGGAGGCACTGTTGAATGGCATGCGGAAGGCGCACCGTTGCGGACTGCAGGTCGCGACGCACGCCATCGGCGACCGCGGCAACCGCCTCGTGCTCGACGATTACGCGCTCGTGCTCGGCGATGCGGCGCGCGGCGACCACCGCTGGCGCGTCGAGCACGCGCAGGTGGTGGCGTTGCCGGACATCCCGCGCTTCGCGCAACTGCGCGTCGTGGCCTCGATGCAGCCGACGCATGCGACCTCCGACATGCCATGGGCCGAAACCCGGCTCGGTTCGACGCGCCTCGCGGGCGCCTACGCATGGCGCCGGTTCCTGCAGGCGCGCGTGCGGCTCGCGCTCGGCTCCGATTTCCCGGTGGAGTCTGCCGATCCCCGGCTCGGCTTCTACGCCGCGGTGACCCGCCAGGACCTCGCCGGCTACCCGCCCGGCGGCTGGCTGCCGGACCAGAAGCTCACGCCCATCGAGGCGCTGCGCGGCTTCACGACGGACGCCGCGTGGGCCGGCTTCATGGAGCGGGAAGTGGGCCGCCTCGCACCGGGCATGCGCGCAGACTTCGTAGTGCTCGACGGCGACCCGCTGGCCGTGCCACCGGCCAGGCTGCCGAAGCTCAAGGTATTGTCCACCTGGCTGGATGGCAAACCGGTCCATGGAGAGTTGACCGCGACGACCCAGTGACCTGAAGAAGCACATCGGCCGGCCTTTGCAGCAAGCTCATTCGCGGCCGGCCCACGGGGGAGCGACGTGACGAAAAGGATCACGCAACGGATGGGCTGGTGCGCGCTGGCGCTCACCAGCCTGGCCCTGTTCGGCAATTTCTACGTGTACGACTCGATCGCCCCGGTGGCCGAGATGCTCGCGACGCAGCTCGGCTACAGCGACACGCAGATCGGCACGCTGAACGCGATCTACAGCCTGCCGAACGTGGTGATGGTGCTCGTCGGCGGCATGCTCGTGGACCGCTATGGCGTCGGGCGCATGGGAACCATCACCGCCGCCATCTGCCTCGTCGGCGCGATCCTGACCGCGGCGAGCCCGGACTTCTACGTCATGGCTGCCGGCAGGCTGTTCTTCGGCATCGGCGCCGAGACCTTCAACATCGCGACGCTGTCCGCAGCCACGCTGTGGTTCCCGTTGCACAACACCGCACTGGCCATGGCGGTCGGCATCGCGTTCGGACGTGCCGGCTCGCTCGCCGCGGACCTGTCGCCCACCTGGGCGGCCAGCGTGTACGCACAGGGCTGGCAGGCGCCGCTCGTGCTCGCCGCCGTACTGGCCGCGACCAGCTTCGTGCTGATGGCCGCGTACTGGTGGTTCGAGCGACGCACGGGCGTCGCCGAGTTGCGCAGCAGTTCACACCCGGAGCATCGTCCCAGCTGGCGCGACGTACTCGCCTTCGGCCGGCCCTACTGGTACCTGCTGGTGCTCTGCGTGCTCTGGTACGCCGTGATTCTTGCGTTCCGCAGCACGTTCGCCATCAAGTATTTCCAGCAGGCGCACGCGATGCCGCTCGCCGAGGCGGGCCAGGTCGTGAGCCTCGTGTTCGGTTCCGCATTGATCACCACGCCGATCTTCGGCTGGATCTCCGACCGCACCGGCCGCTACTCGATCTTCCTCGCGTTCGGCGCGCTGCTGCTGCCGGTGGCGCTTGCCGCGATGGCATTCGCAGACGGCGGGCTGCGCGCCGGCACGGTGCTCACGGGTATCAGCTTCTCGGTCGTGCCGGCCGTGATGTGGCCGATGGTGAGCCGGCTGGTCGAGCCGAAACGGTTCGGCACGGCCAACGGCATGATGTGGGTCATCCAGAACGGCGGCATCGCCGCGGCGAACTTCGTCGCCGGCTGGTTGAACGACAAGTACGGCGCGAGCGCCGCGAATCCTGCGGGTTACGAACCGATGATGCTGTTCTTCATCACTGTGAGCTCGCTCGGATTCCTGTTCGCGCTGCTGCTGTGGCGCAGCGCGCGCGCGGGCGAGGGCCGCGCGCCCGCGCCCCTGCCAGGCTGAACGATGGATCGCTCCATGATCGACGTTGGGGAAGCGCGCATCGCCGACGCGGCCGAAGCCGCGGCATACGGCGACATGTGCGCCGCCGCACCCGAGGACTTCCGGCGCAGCACCGGCATCCGCTGCGTGGAGGCCGGCGGCGCCCGGGTGATGCTCGCGCCAGGCATGCCGATCCCGATGTTCAATCGCGCCATCGGCCTCGGCGTGTTCCGCGCGGCGAGCGAATCGGATCTCGACGCAGTGATCGCAGCGAGCCGCGCGGCGCACTGCAAGGCCTTCTGGATCCACGTGAACCCGGCGGCGAGACCGCCGGAGCTGGAGCCGTGGCTCACTACGCGCGGCTTCCGGCTCGCGAAGCGTCGTGCCTGGGCGAAGATGCTCTACGGGTCCGCCGCTGCGCCGGCCGTGCAGTCGAGCCTCTCGGTCCGCGAGGTCGACGCGATGCATGCCGAGGCACTCGCGTCCGTACTGGTCGCCGCGTTCGAGATGCCCGCGAGTTTCGTGGCCTGGTTCCGGGCGCTGGTGGGCCGGCCGCGCTGGCACGCGATCGCCGGTTTCGACGGCGACGCGATCGTCTGCGGCGGGTTCCTGTATCGCGGGGAGGACCTGGCGTGGCTCGGCGTCGGCGGCACGCTGCCCGCATTTCGCGGGCGCGGCGGCCAGCGCGCCGTGATGGCCGAGCGCGTTCGCATCGCGCTCGAGCACGGGATCCGCGACATCGTGACCGAAACGGGTGAGCCGGTCGCCGGCGAGCCGAACCCCTCGCTCGTCAACATGCGGCGCTGCGGGTTCCGACAGGTCTGCTCGCGGCTCAATTACGAACCGGGCTAAGCTAGCGACCCACCGTCCCGCCTGCAGGTCCTCCGCATGATTCGCACGGCACGATTCGCCGCCAGCCTCCTGTTGCTCGGCATCGTCGGCCTCGCCGCCTGCCAGCACGCTCCGGCGCCCGCATCGGGCTCGACGACGCGACAGGCACAGGTCGGCGCATGGACCACGAATGTTCGCCCGGGCGTCGGCGCGGCCAATCCGCTGGCCGTCGAAGCCGGACTCGGCGTTCTTCGCGCCGGCGGCAACGCGATCGACGCGGCGGTGGCGGTCCAGGCCACGCTGGGCCTCGTCGAACCACAGAGTTCGGGCCTCGGCGGCGGCGCATTTCTCGTTTACTACGATGCAAAGACCGGCAAGGTCACGGCGTTCGACGGACGAGAGGCGGCGCCCGCCGGCGCGACGCCCGACATGTTCCTCGGTGCGGACGGCAAGCCGCTGCCCTTCTCGGACGCGGTCACGAGCGGCCGCTCGACCGGATCGCCCGGTGCCATCGCGATGCTCGGTCTCGCGCACGAGCGCTTCGGACACCTGCCGTGGCGCGACCTGTTCGGCACGGCGACGCACGCGGCCGAGGACGGCTTCGCCGCGCCGAAGCGGCTCGCGCGATTCGCCGGCAGCAATTTTCCGCAAGCGACGCTGCCGGACGCCAGGGCGATGTTCTCGAGGCCCGACGGCACGCCAATCCAGGCGGGCGACACGCTGCACAATCCGGCCTATGCCGCGACGCTCGGGACGATCGCTGCAAAGGGTCCGCGCGCTCTGCTCGAAGGGCCGATCGCCGAGCAGATCGCCGCGCGCACGCACGACGAACCGCGGCCGGGCACGCTCACGGCACGGGATCTCGCGGCCTACCGGCCACACGTGGTCGAGCCGGTCTGCCGCCCATATCGCGTGTACGTCGTCTGCGTGCCGCCGCCGCCCTCCAGCGGCGTGTCGCTGCTGCAGATGCTGGCCATCCTCGAGCACACCGACATTGCATCGCGCGGACCGGCCGACCCACAGGCATGGTTCCTGTTTGCCGAGGCGAGCCGGATCATGTACGCGGATCGCGACCGCTACGTCGCCGATCCGGCGTTCGTGCGCGTCCCGGTGGACGGCCTGCTCGATCCCGCCTACGTCGCGAGCCGTGCTGCACTGATCGGGGGCAAGGCCGGGCCCGCACCTGGCGCCGGCACCCCTCCGGGGCTCGTGGCACGGCTCGGGAAGGACGCGACGATCGAGGCCGCAGGCACCAGCCACTTCGTGGTGGTGGACGCGAAGGGCAACGTCGTCTCCATGACCACCTCCGTCGAGTCGCTGTTCGGCTCCGGCCGCGCGGTCGACGGCTTCTTCCTGAACAACCAGCTGACGGACTTCTCGTTCGTGCCCGTCGAGGACGGCAAGCCCGTGGCCAACGCCGTCGCACCCGGCAAGCGGCCGCGATCGTCGATGTCGCCGGTGATCGTGCTGGACGGGAACGGCCGGCTGTATGCCGCGCTCGGCTCGCCCGGTGGTTCGGCGATCATCACGTACAACGCCAAGACGCTGGTCGCGCTGCTCGCGTGGGGGCTCACGATGCAGCAGTCCATCGATCTCCCGAACCTGTATTCGCGCGGCAACGACTTCTACGGCGAGGTCGCGAAATTCCCGCCGGACGTGCTTTCCGGGCTCGCGGCACGCGGCGTCGTGGTCAAGACCGGACGCGGGGAGGAATCGGGCCTGCACGGATTCGCGGTGCGCGACGGCCGCTTCGACGGAGGCGCCGATCCGCGGCGCGAGGGCGAGTGGCGCCAGCTCGACGTCAGATAGTCGCGAGCGTGCCGATCCCGCGCTCGACGGCCCGCTGATACACGAGGCTCGCGGCCGCGAGGTCCTGCGCCGCCACGCCGAGCGACTTGTAGACGGTCACCTCGCCGGCGGACCTGCGGCCAGGGACGGAGCCCGCGAGCACCTCGCCGATCTCGCCCGCGATGTGAGCCTCGGTGACACGGCCTTCACGGATCGCGTGCAGCAGTTCGCCCGCCTGCGCCATCGCGCTCGCGCGGTAGTCCACGACGAAGCGCGCCATCGCGACGCAGTCGTCGTCCACCTCGCGCGTCGTCGGAATCGAAGAGCCGACGAGGCAGAGGTGCGTTCCCGAACGCACGTCCGCGCCGGACAGGATCGGCTCTGGCGACGACGTGACCGTGCACACGACGTCCGCGTGCGCGAGCACTTCGGGCACGCCCGGTGCGACATCCACCGTCCAGCCGCACAGGCGACGCGATCGCCCGGCAAGCGCGTGCGCAGCGGCAGGATTGCGCCCCCAGACGAGCAGCCGCTCGAACGGGTGCGCCGCCGCGAACGCCTCGACGTGCGACTGCGCCTCCTCCCCCGTCCCGACGATGCCGAGCACTTGCGAGTCCACGCGCGCCAGCGCACGCGTGGCCACGACGCTCGCAGCCGCCGTCCGGACCGCCGTGAGCACCGACGCGTCCATCAGCGCCACCGGGCGACCGTTGTGCGCCTCGCACAGCATGTAGAGTCCGAGGTGCGACGACAGCCCGACCGCGGGATTCCCGGGATAGAGGCTGAGCAGCTTGATGCCGAACCACTCGGGCTCGCCGAGGTACCCGGGCATCATGCCGAGCGCGCCCTTGCCGGACGGGAGCCGCATGATCTGCCGCAGCGGCATCAATGTCTTGCCGGCGCTCACCGCACGCATCGCGGCGGCGACCGCCTCGACGCAATCCGGGTATGACAGCAATTGCCGGACGTCCTCGCCCGAAATCACGCGAAGCTGGACTGGTTGCATGACCGATGAACCCTCCGGGACGGCGGCACGCGATCAGTGACGCGCCTTGCGCAGCGCGCGCATCCAGAGCGAGTTGGCGAGCGTCACGAACGCGATGGTCGCCCCGCACGCGATCAGGGCCTGCCGAGCGCCCAGCCACTGCGACAGCGCGCCTGCCGCGAGACCGGACGCCGCCGGGATCACCTGCGATATGACGGTGTAGGTGGCCAGCACGCGGCCGCGTACCGCTTCGTCCGAATTCACCTGGATGCCGGCGACGATCAACGAGAGCGCGAACCCGCCCGCGACGCCGACCCCGAACAGCAGGGCGACCGCCGCTGCGGCGCGACCTGCGAATCCGATCGCCGCGAGCAACGAGCCCACCAGCGTCGTGGCCACGAGGATGCTGATGCCGGCCGGCAGTCCCGAGGCGAACTTGAGCGCCCCGACGCCTCCCACCATCAGGGCAATGGCAAGAGTGCCGAGGAACAACCCGCGACCCAGGTCGCCGAGCGCGAACTGGGTATTGGCGAGCCTGGGCAGCAGCACCTGCATCGGTCCCATCGCGAGATAGCCGACGATCGCCGCCAGCATGAACTGTCCGAGCAGCGGCCTGCGGACGATCGCAACGAGGCCCTCGCGGATCTCGTGCATCACGTGGCGCGGCGGACGATTCGAGCGGTGCGTCTCGATCCCGAGCAGGAGCCCGGAACCCGCGACGAAGAACGTGGCCGCGACGGCGAACACGCCCCACCAGCCGGTCACGCTGCGGATCACGCCGATCATCAGCGGCCCGAGGCCGAAGCCCAGCATCACGAGCAGGTTGAGCGCGAGCGCCCCCGCCCGCAGTTCGTCGCTCTTCACCACCTGCGTCACCGCCGCCATGCGCGCCGGCGACACGAACGACCAGCCGACGCCAGCGAACGTCGCGGCCATCAGGAACGGCGCAACGCGCGACGCCGGCGAAGGGAGCATCGTGTCCGCGACGAGGAGGAGGATGGCAGCGGCGACGAACACCGCTTGCGCGTAGTGGATCAGTCGCACGGGGGCGAGGCGGTCGCAGAGTACGCCCGCGTACCAGCCGAGCACGATCGGTGGCCCGAAGCAGAGGCCGAACCCGACGCCGGACAACAGGTCCGAGCCGAGCACCTCCTGCGCGTACATGATCACCGAGTAATTGATCATGTGTCCCGCCGTGAAGGCGAGCAGGCACGAGAGGTAGAACGCGGGGTAACGCTTGAAGATCAAGGCTGCACGCGGATCAGCGTCGGCTGCATCGTCTCGACGTGCCAGCCCGGGAAATTGGAGATGGACGTGTACACGGTGCCGTCCGGGGCGAACTCGACGTCGCGCGTGAACGCGCCGCGGCGCGACAGGGGGTAAACGCGCCATTCGCCCGTGCGGATGTCGAGCGAATACAGCGAGTCAGACTGGTTGCCGTTCACCCAGACGACGCCCCGCGGCCGATCCACGTTCAGCGAGTACGGCGTGTCGCTGCCCTTCGGCAGCACCGGCAGGTCGAACCGCGTGAACTGGCCGGTGGCGGGCACGTAGCGCGCGATCGCAGACTCGGGGAACGCGGCGATCCAGAGATTGCCTTCCGCGTCGGCCCGCAGCCGCCGCGGTCCCTTGAAGGGCGTCGCAATCATCGTGACCTTGCCGCTGTCCGGAGCGAGCACACCGATCTCGTCCGTGTGCAGCCTGGCGAACCAGATCCTGCCGTCCGGCGCGACCTCGATGCCGTACGGCAGCGGCGTGCCCGTCGCCTGGCGGTCGATCGGCAGCCAGTGCGAGAGCGGCACGCCCCAGCTGATGAGCCGGAAGATCACTCCGATCAGCCTCACGTTGAGCCACTCGCGGAAGCCGCGCGTCGGCAGGTCGTATAGGGTGAACCTGCCCGTCGAGCGGTCGAGCATGCCGATCTGGTTCGACAGCGCCAGCGTGAACCAGACGCGATCCTTCGCGTCCACGCGGATCGTGTGCGGGTAGAACCCGCCGCCGATCTCGTGCAGCTTGAACGTCCTGGTCGCCGGGTCGAACTCGACGATGCGGCGCTGCGCCGACGGCGTGATGAAGATGTGCCCGTCGCGCGCCGACTCCGCGAGCGAGTGAGCGTTCGACGTGCTGTCGTGGCGCGGGAATGTCTTGAGCCGACCGGCCAGCAGTCCGCCCGGCTTGTCCCCCGGCAGGTGCGGGATCCTGTAGACGGTGATCTCGTTCGTCCGCGGGTCGGTCTCGTAGAGCCGGTCCTGGATGTTGTCGGCGACATACACGAGGCCGTTGCGGCCCACCAGCATGTCGTGCGTCTGGGACATGATGTCCCCGATCGGCCACTCGGTGATCGTGGCGGAGGCCAGTTCCGGCCGCCACGGCGCGGTGTCGGGCACGAGCGCAGGATTCTCACGCAGCCTGCGATAGCCTGCGGACAGCTTCGCGGGCATCGCGCGCTGGTCGGCGGTCGAGAGGCGCGAACCGTAGCCGATCATGCGGTAGATGACCTCGCTCCACAGCTGTGGCGTGCGCTCCATGCGCGTGAACGCGTTGCCCTGCTGGTGGCAGAACGCACACTGCAGCATGAAGTGCTGCTTCGTGTCGGCGTCGCCCACGTCGAGCGCGCCGAGCCACGCGTTGGCGGGCTTCGCCTCCGCCAGAGCAGACGGATCCGTCTCGCGCGACATCACCACGGCGGGAGGAGCTTCGCCCGGCCGGGTCGTCACGACGGCATCGCGGAAGCCGGGCTTGCGGAAACGGTAGGTGAGCCCGACCGGCCGGTCCGGCATCGTCACCGTGCCCGCCGCATCGGTGAAGCGCGTGAACTCCGGATCGACGACCTCCGCCTTGCCCGGCGTCGCGTATCCGCCGTCGGAGGTGTCGAGCCTGCGCGCGTCCGTAACCGATTGCGTGACCATGACCGTCGCGAGCGCGGCGCCGGCCTCGTCCCTGGCCGAGACCGTCGCAGCCTGCGTTGTGCACGACGCCATCAAGGCGGCGGCGATGGCGATCGACCGGGTGCGCATCGAGTTCTCCTTCAGCTTGCTTGCGCCTGCTGCCGCAGCAGCGCGACCGTCGACATGCGGGCCGCCACCGAGTGCACCGGGAGCGCAAGCACGTCGCCTGGACGCGCCCAATCGAGCGCACGGCGCACGGCATCCATCTCGCTCATGCTCACCGCCAGCGCGGACTCGGGAAAACCGGCACGCAGCAGGGCCTGACGGAAGATCCGCGGTACCTCGCCCGGCTGTCGCCCGCGCAGATAGGCCTCCGTTTCCTTGATGACGACGAAGTCCGGCCGGAACTCCGCGGCGACCCGGGCCACCGCCTCCATGTCGGAGTCCTGGCGATTTCCCGCGTGACCGAGCAGTATCCCCACGCGACCGCCCCCCGACCGCAGGTGACGCGCCACTTTCATGAGCCCGCGGACACCCTCCGGGTTGTGCGCGTAGTCGAGCAGGACGGTCACACCGCGCACCTCGAAGCGCATCATGCGGCCGGCGTTGTCCTCGAGCCGCGTGCCGAAGCCCGCGAACACGGACGCGATCGTCGAAGGCGGCACACCCAGCGCGGCGGCGGCGAGTGCCGCCGCAGCCAGGTTCGCAATGTTGTACGTCGCGCTGCCGTCCACCGTCAACGGCATCGAGGCGACGACGCCGAGATCGTGCGCGTCGCGGCCCCGAGCGAGCAGCAGCCGGCCGTTCCGCACCCCACAGGTCGAGCCCCCGCGCTCCCGATTCGACTTCAGTAGCAGCGCATCGTCGTCGAGCGCGAACCAGCCGACCGGCGGCGCGCGACCGAAGCGCTGCGCGAGGTCCGCGACCCTGCAGCGCAGCTCGGCATCGTCCGCGTTCAGCACCAGCAGACCGCCCGGCCGGACGACCCCGGCGACGGTCAGTTTTGCGTCCGCGAGCCCGCCAAGGTCGTGGATGCCGTACTCCCCGAAATGGTCGCTGCTCACGTTGGTGACGATCGCCACGTCCGCGCGGTTCACTGCGATGCCTCGCCTCAGGATGCCGCCGCGCGCGGTCTCGATCACGGCGGCCGCGCAGCGAGGCTCGCGCATCACCATCCGGGCCCCGACCGGCCCGGAGTAGTCACCCGCAACAAGTGACTCGCCGTCCACGAACACGCCGTCGGTGCAGCTGTACGCCGTGCGCCAACCCGCGGCGCGAGTGCACGCGGCAATCAGGCGCACCGTCGTCGTCTTGCCATTCGACCCGGTGACGAGCGCCGTCGGAACGCCGTGCAGCCGGTCCCAGGGTACGTCCGCGGCAAACGGCAATCCGCTCAACTCGTAGCCATGCGATCCGTGACCGGCCCCCAGCGTCAACACTGATTCGTCCAGCAAGTACTGCAGCCCGCGAGCGTCGGCGGCATCGATCAATGCACGGAGGTCGGGACGAGCCTCGAGGTCGGCGAGTTGCTCGAAGCGAGCCATCGCCGCATCTTCGTCCAGCACCGGCGGTAGCGCTGCGAACGGATTGGCCTCCGCCGATTCGGCCGCCGCGACGAGCGAGTCCTGCAGCGACGCCCAGTGCATCGGGTCGCGAGCGTGCAGCGCCGCGCAGAGCGCCCACTCGTTGACCTCGGTCGCGGTGTAGAGCTGGTCGCAAGGCGCCGCGAGCGCGAGCGAGGCGCCCGTCGCATGCAGGCGCGCCACCGTCTCCTGTGCCGCCGGACGAATGCGCGAGCTGTCGGCCAGCGACACGGAACTCGCCCAGCCGAGCCGCGACCGGGCGCGGTCCACCCGCTCGCGCCACCCCGACAGCAGAGCGTCGTCGGGCGTGACACCGGCAACCTCGAGCACGGCGCCCGTCGAGGCGAAAAACAGGTTGCAGCCGGTGAGACGCCTCGAGTCCTCGAACGGCAACGCGAGCTGGACGGTCAGTCGTCGGTCTCCGGGGCGAAGCGCACGCCGCGCTCGTCGCGAATCAGGCCCTCGAGGTTGAGCGGCGGCGCGGCAGGCTTGTTTTCCGGCCAGGCAACTTCCGAAGGACGGCCGGGTTCGGGGCTGGCAATTGGAGCAGCTTTGGGCGACGCCCTGCCCGCGGCACCCGCGCCTGACAACGGCGCCGCCTCCATGGTTGCGGCGGACGGCGCGGCGCCCGGCGCCTTGAACTTGGTGATCTGCTTCCAGGAACGCACCAGCGCGTCCGCAAAGATGAGCAGCAGGTCCCCGGCCTGTCCCATGCGCAGCGCCGCGTCGATCGCCTCCTGCTCGTCGGGGATGATGGAGATCGCGCCCTCGGACACACCCGCGGCCCGCAGGGCGGCGGCCTGGATCTTCGGAACCTCGTCGGGAGCGCGATCGCGCAGGCTGTCGTCGCGCCGGCAGATGTAGTGGTCGAAGCGTCCCGCCACGGCGTTCGCGATCGCCACGAGGTCCTCGTCGCGGCGGTCGCCCGGGCCGGCCAGCACGACGATGCGGCGTCCGGTGCAGTCGAGCCGCGACGCCAGGTCTGCCATCGCGCCGACCGCATGCGCGTTGTGGCCGTAGTCGAAGAGGACCTTGAACGGGTGCTCGTCGTAGACGTTCATGCGCCCGGGCGCCTGGAAGAACGTCGAGTCGAACGTGCGCAGTCCCTGCCGGATCGCATCGAGCTTGATGCCGAGCGAGAACGCCATCGCCGCGGCGAACATCGCGTTCTGCACGTTGTGCATCGCGCGCCCCTCGAGGGTCGCCGGGATGAGGTGCGTCCAGACGAGCGGGATGTGGCCGCCGCGGTCGTAGAGCGTGATCATCTGCCCGTTGACGCCCGCCTCGAGCGCGCACGCCCGCCCGCCGGCGCGAATGTGCTCGCGCACCAGCGAGTGGTGCGGGTTCATCGTCACGTAGCAGATGGTCTTCGCGTCGGTGTAGCCGGCCATGCGCAGCACGAGCGGGTCGTCGGCGTTCAGGACCGCGCAATCGGTGGCGACCTCGACGACCACGCGCTTCACCTCGGCGAGCTGCTCGAGCGTGTCGATGCCCTTGAGGCCGAGGTGATCGGACTGGACGTTCAGCACCGCGCCGACGTTGACCTCGCTCACGCCCATGCCGGCGCGCAGCAGCCCGCCGCGCGCCGTCTCCAGCACGGCAATGTCGATCTGCGGGTCGGCGAGCACCATGCGCGCGGAGACCGGGCCGGTCATGTCGCCCTGCACCGTGCGCTGGCCGTCGATGTAGACGCCGTCCGTCGTGGTGAGACCGGGCGTATAGCCCGCCATCTTCGTGATGTGCGAGAGCATGCGCGCCGTGGTCGTCTTGCCGTTCGTGCCGGTGACGGCCGCGATCGGCACGCGCGACGGCGCCCCGGGCGGGAACAGCATGTCGATGACGGGCCCCGCGACGTCGCGCGGAGTGCCCTCGCTCGGCGCCACGTGCATGCGGAACCCCGGCGCGGCGTTGACCTCGCAGATGCCGCCGCCGATCTTTCGATAGGTCTCCGTGATGTCCTTCGAGAGGAAGTCCACGCCGCCCACGTCGAGCCCGATCGCGCGCACCGCTCGCTCCGCCATCTCCCGGTTGTCCGGGTGGATGACGTCCGTGACGTCGGTCGCCGTTCCGCCGGTCGAGAGATTCGCAGTCGAGCGGAGATGGACTGCCTGCCCCGCCGCAGGCACCGAGTCGGCCGTGAGCCCCGCCCGGTCGAGCATCTTCTGCGCCTGTGCGTCGAGCTCGAGACGCGTCAGGACCTTCTCGTGGCCCACGCCGCGCCGCGGATCCTGGTTCACGATCTCGATCAGCTGCGTCACCGTATGCTCGCCGTCGCCGACGACGTGCCCCGGCGTGCGGCGCGTGGCCGCGACGAGCTCGCCATTCACGACCAGCAGGCGGTGGTCGTCACCTTCGAGGAAGCTCTCGACCACGACGGAGCGCGAGTGCTCGCGTGCCACCGCGAATCCCTGCGCGACTTCCTCGTCGGTCGTCAGACGAATCGAAATGCCGCGCCCGTGATTCCCGTTGTACGGCTTCGTCACGACCGGGAAGCCGATGCGCCGCGCCGCGCGGACCGCCTGCCCTTCGCTCTGCACGAGCTCCTGCTTCGGCACAGGGAGACCCAGCGTCGCGAGGATCTTGTTGGTCTCCTCCTTGTCGCTCGCGAGCTCGACGGCGATGTGCGACGTGCGGCCCGTGACCGTCGCCTGGATGCGCTGCTGGTACTTGCCGTGGCCGAGCTGCACGAGCGACTGGTCGTTGAGGCGCAGCCAGGGAATGCCGCGCGCCTCCGCCGCCCGCACGAGCGACGCGGTCGAGGGCCCGAGCGCCCGCCGCTGCGCGAAGCGGATGAACTCGTCGCGCGCCTCCGGCCAGTTCCAGCCGTCGGGAACGGTGTCGCCCGGCCGGATCGATTCCGGCAGCAGCGAGCAGATGAGGCGCAACCCGAGTTCGCCGGCCGCGATGCCCTCGTCGCGCTGGGCGTATTCGTAGACGACGGTGTAGACGCCCTCCGGCCCCGCGCTGCGCGTCTTGCCGAAGGTGACCTCCTCGCCGGCGATGTTCTGCAGCTCGATAGCGACGTGCTCACGCACGTGACCGAGCCACGTGCCCTCGTCCTCCCGCATGCGCCGGAAGAATCCGCCAGGCTCGTTGTAGGAGCAGCCGTGCTCCGCGAGGCCGGGCAGCGCCTCGGCGAGCGCATCGATGAATGCGTTGCCGAGGCGGGCGGTGGGCCACTGCTCGAGGTGACCGAGGTCGAGCTCGAGCCGGATGACCGGAAAGTGCGCGTACAGCGACGGGCCGACGTAAACGGAACGGTCCAGGATGCGCATCGCGGGCTTCCACTCCCCCGGGGTGGCCGAGCAGCCGATGATGTCATACCGCGGCGCGGGCGCGTAGCCGGCGCGACCGTGAGCTGGCGCCTCCACACGGGATGACTGCCCCGGGACGCCGTGGATCCATCCATAGTGGCTCCGCGCGCGACGGCCTGTCGCGCGACGGCCCGGCGCAGTCATCCCGTGTGGAGGCGCCGACGAGCCGAGTCGCGGCTCACGTCAACAATCGCAGAGCGAAGCGGGCTCACTGGCACATCGACGCCCGTCCGGGTCTCCTGGCCGGGCCGTCCGCGGCATGGACGCCGCGGCCGGAGCCTCCATGGGAGGATCCCCGGCGTCCCGGCCAGGAGACCCGGGCGGACGGCGATCGCCAGCGTTGTCCCGGGGAGCGGCTCGCGCTATTCCTTCGGCTGAACGAGCGCCCCGGGCAGCGCGAGACGGCTGTGAAGGTTGAACGTGGCGCCCGCGACGAGGACGTGCAGCTTGAGCCCGAGCATGCAGACCGGCTGCCCTTCGCTGACGGCGTCCATCGAGGAGTAGGTCACCTCGGACGCGTCCACCACCGTCACGCCACCGCTGCCCTCCACCTCGACCGTCTCGTCGGGCCCGATGAAGGCGGCCGTGTCCTCGTCGAGGCCGATGCCGACGGCGAACGGGTTGTAGGCGAGTGCGGTCAGTAGCCGCCCGAGCCGGTCGCGCTGACGGAAGTGCTGGTCGATGATGAAGCGGTTGGTGAGGCCGAGCCCCGGCGCCAGGCGCACGCTGCCCGAGATCACGGACGAGCCCTCGTCACCGAAAGCGATCATGTGCTCGCTCAGGATGCTGGCACCCGCACTGGTGCCGCCGACCGTCACGCCGTTCGCGTTGCGGGCGCGGATCAGCTTCGCGACGGGCGTGCCGCCGAGCAGCGTGGTGAGGCGCAACTGGTTGCCGCCGGTGAAGAAGATGCCGGTCGCCTCCTCGAGGCGGCGCAGTCGTCCCGGCTCCTGGCAGTCGCGGCGCGTATCGAAGTCCATCACGGCGACGCGCGCGGCGCCGATGTCCGTGAAGAGCTTTTCGTAGCGAGGCCCGGTCTCGTGCAGCCGGCTCGCCGTCGGGATCACGACGATGTCCGCGTCGCGATCACCCGAGACGCGCACGAAGCGCTCCAGGATGTGGCGGTCGTTTTCCTTGTTCTCCGCGCCACCGATCGGGATGATCCAGCCGCGCGTCCGGCCTTCGGGAACGATGCTGGGCATGGGTCGCTGGGTCCTCGGTCGGTGGGGTCAGGCCTCGAAGGTGCCGCGCCGGACGGGAGCGCCGTCCTGCACGTGGACTATGCCGCGAATGATGACCGTGTGCGCGCCGTCCTTCGCGTCGAGCGCGACGAGGTCGGCATCGCCGCCGACCGCGATCTCGCCCTTGCCTGCGAGGCGCAGCAGGCGAGCGGGATTGACCGTGAAGGCCGGCAGCACTCGTTCGAGTGGCAGCCCGGCGGCGAGCAGCACGCGAATCGTGCCGAGCAGCGCGCCAGCCGCGCCGACGTCCATCCTGCAGACGCGGCCATCGGCGTCGAAACAGGGCAGGCAACCGCCAGCGTCGGAGCTCACGGTCACGCGTTCCGCGGGCGCGCCTGAATCGACGTAGCGGCGTAGCGCGTCCGCAGCGGAATAGGCGTCCTCGCCCTCCGCCACCGGGAACGCCGTGATGTCCACGGTGCAACCCGACTTCGCGAGAGCGACCGCTTCGTCGAACAACGCCCGACGCCGGTTGACGTGCGTCGGGTTGAACACGCGCGGCGGCAACTCGGTCTCCGCGATGGCGCGACGCACGAGCTCGAGGCCGCGCTTTCCGTCGCCCATGTGCAGGTGCAGGACGCCGGCCTTACCGGTCATCAGGCCCGCGACGTGCGCGTCGGCCGCGAGGCGCAGGATCTCGTCGAGCGTCGGCTGGCTCGAGCGGTGGTCGCTCAACGCCACTTCGCCGACACCGAGCAGCGGCTCGATGAATACGAGGTCGCCGCGAACGCTGCCCGTGAGCGTCATCGGCGGCAGGTGGTAGCCGCCGGTGTAGGCCCACGCGTTGAGCCCTTCCTCGCGCAAGGCGTGCACCGTCGCCACGAGGTCGCGCGTCGTGCGGGCGACGTCGTCGGTGCCGAGCAGCCCGATCACCGTCGTGATACCCGACGCCGTGAAGCGCGTGAGCGGCACCGGCGGGACCCGCGTGCGGAAGCCGGCCTCGCCGCCGCCGCCGGTGACGTGCACGTGGCCGTCGATCAGGCCGGGGATGAGCCGCCGGCCCTCGAGGTCGATCGTGCGGGACGCGGCTCGCAGCGCGGCGGGCAGGTCCGGCAACTCGGATGGGGCGCCGACCCAGAGGATCCTGCCGCCACCGAGCAGCAGATTTCGCAGTCCCAGCGGACGCGGCGCAAACGTATCGGCGTTGCGGATCAGCAGCATGCGGCCGGCATGATGCCCGACAACGGCCCGGATCCCAAGATCAGCCTCGCGGACGCTCCGACCCGGACCGCTTTGCGTGCCCACTCGGCAAGTGAGTCGGCGTCCTCGATCACGTCCGCAGGGACCTGGTAGTACGCGATGCTCGCTTCGGGTCGGTCCGCGAACGGCCGAAATGGCCCCATGCCGCGATCGACGAAGTCGCCGCGCGTGGTCTCGTCCACCTTCAGGTAGACGACGTTGCGCGAGACGATCGCGAAGAAGACGTCGCCCGAGTAAAGGCCTACCGCGCCGAACATGCGTCTCGACCGCAGTCGACCCAGGCCAGCGAGCTGTTCGAGCACGTAGGCGAGGAAGCTGTCGGTGACGGCCATGATCGAGAGTCTACCGCTGCAGGGCTGCGGGGCTGCGACACATGGCAGAGCCCGGGTCCATCCGGCGACCGCCGACGGCGACGAACTGCCAGGCGTACGTCCCATTGCCAAGCGTCAACTCGAGCACACCGTGCCGCTCGATCCGGGCGCGGCTCTCGTAAGGTGGCCGCCAGAAGCCGTGCAGCCAGGCGCCGCCCGTGCCGACCACGAACTCCCGGATGCCGTCCTGCACGGCGCGACCGTCCGCATCGCGCGGATCGAACGATTCGTAGAAGTGCTCGTGCCCGTTCAGGACGACGTCGGCGTGGTGCGCGTCCAGCAGCTCCCAGAAGCGGCTCATGTGCCGGCCCGAACCGCGGTGAAAGCCCGAGGAGAACAGGGGCGCGTGCCACATGGCGAGCAGGCAGGTCGCCCGCGGCTGACCGTCCAGCGTTGCCTTCAGCCAGCGGTACTGGCGGTCGAGGCCCGCCGGCGATTGTTCGCTGTCGAGACCGATGACGAGCCAGTCGCCGAGTCGGCGCGCGAAGTAGCCGTCGGGACCGGCGTCGCCGCCGAAATAGGCGTGGAAGGCATCGGCGCGATGGTCAACGTAGTCGTGATTGCCCGGGACGGCCCAGGTCGTGGCGCGGTGAACGCCCCAGGTCGGCTGATAGCAGTTCGCGAGCGTCTCGCTCGTCGCATGCTGGTAGGCGGTGTCGCCCAGGACGAAGACCCGCGCACCCGGCGGAATCAGGCTCGCAGTCCGCGCTGCATCCGATTCATTCGCGGCATCGTACCGGCAATCCGCTATGTCGCCGGCGGCGAAGACCTTGATCGGGTCCGCGTGCGACGGCAGTAACTGCAAGCCGAACAACAGGACCGCGAGACGCTTGACGTATACCATCCATGCCATTCGATCCGTTGAGCCTCACCGATGTCAAACCCGGCCCGAATCGCGCTCGTTCGCGGCGTCAGTCCCGCCATGCAGCGCTGCGAACTCACGCACCTTGCGCGCGAGCCGATCGACGTGGCCATGGCCGAGATGCAGCACGCGCGTTACGCGCAGACCCTCGTGTCCCTGGGATGCCGGCTGCTCGAGCTCGCAGCGGAACCCGACCTGCCCGACTCCGTGTTCGTCGAGGACACGGCGGGCGTGCTCGACGAGGTCGCAGTCCTGACCCGCCCTGGAGCGGAGTCGCGCCAGCCCGAGGTTGCATCCGTGGCTCGAGTGCTCGAACGCTGGCGGCCGTGCGTGCGCGTGGAGGCGCCAGGCACGCTCGATGGCGGCGACGTGCTGCGCATCGGTCGCGACGTGTTCGTCGGACAATCGGACCGCTCGAATGCCGAGGGGATTCGCCAGCTGGCCGCGGCGATTGCGCCGTTCGGCTATCGGACCCTTCCCGTGCCCGCGCGCGGCTGCCTGCACCTCAAGAGCGCCGTGACGTACGTAGCCCCCGACACGCTGCTGATCAACGACGCCTGGGTCGATCGCAGCCACTGGCCGGGGATGCGGTTCGTGAGCGTCGCGCCCGGCGAGCCGCACGCTGCCAACGCGCTCTGGCTCGGCGACGCGGTGATCTTCCCCGCATCCGCGCCGGTCACTCGGGCACGGCTCGAGGAGGCCGGACTACGAGTCATCGCCCTCGATGTCTCGGAGATCCAGAAGGCCGAGGGAGGCGTGACCTGCTGCAGCGTGGTCTTCGCCGACTGAGCGGCGCAAAGCTCGCGCGACGCCTCGATTCCTGCCGGCGCGAGTCGCCGTGGCAAATCCGACTGTCACAGGTACCGTCCCAGGTGTAAGAAACTGCTTTGGGAGGACAGGATTGGCGGCGCGCCGGCTACGGGCGCCGCTGGGCGTCCGCAGGGAGCGGAAGATGCCTGAGAACCTTCTTCTGGCGTCGAGCCTGGGCGACCTGTTCGGGCTTGTCGTAATCATTGCTCTCATCTTCTACGCGCGACGGAGGCTGCGCAGCTCGCAACCCGAACAAGCCTTCGAGAGACACACGGAGGAGCGCGGCAGCATCGAGTCGCTCGCCCGCAGGCTCGACGCGCTCGAGAGCCGGGTCGAAAGACTCGAGACCCAAGCCAAGGAAACGGCCGCGTCCCCTGCACCCGTAGAGGGTGTGCCGGTGGCGGTCGAAGGTCCCGCACCCGCGATGGCGTCGACGGCCGAAGCGGCCCCTGAGGCGGCGCCTCCCGAAGAGGCGACGGGCGGCGCCCGGGCCGCGCGACCGCTGAGCGAGATCATTGGCATCGAGCCTTTCCCGCCCCCATCCGAGGAACAGAGGCGCGTCGTCCCGGAACTTCCACCGTGCGAGTCGGAGTTCACACTCCGGCGGCGCGAACTCGAACGTCGCCTCATGGAGAACTGGACCGGAATCCTCGGCGCCGTCGTCGTCGTGGCCGGCGTGACTTTCATCGGCATCTACACGGCGCTCAGGCTCCAACCGTTCTATCGATTCCTGCTCACGCTGGCCGCCGCCGGCGCGTTTCTCGGCGCCTCCCGCCTGCTTGGGCAAAAGAAAGCGTGGCTCCAGTTCTCCGCGTGGCTGCGCAGCACCGGTGCCGCGATCCTGCTGTTCGCGTGCGCGGCGGCAGGCGGCCTGCCCGGGCTCGGCCTGCAATGGATACACGATCCGGCGGCGGCGCTGGCGCTGCTGCTTGCGGGCATTGCGGCCAATCTCCTGATCGCCCGCGTCGCGGGAACCGAAGTCTTCGCAACGCTGCATGTGCTCCTGAGCCTGCTGCCCCTGGCGATCGTGCCCGCTACGACGACGGCGCTGGCCATTGCGAGCGCAGTTGCCGCGTTCGGTGTCGGACTCGCCACGCGAGGACGCTGGGACCGTCACCTCGCCGCCGTGCTCGGCGCATACGCGCTGTTCAGCCTGCTGTGGGCCGCGCAGATGGGTGAGCGCCTCGAGCCACAGGCGGCGCGTTACATTGCCGCGGGCTGCGCCGCGATCGTGTTCGTGGCGGCGGCGCTGGCGCACTACCGGAAGGACTACGCGCAGCCGACGCCCCCGGCAATCCAGCTCGGCGTGCATCTCGCGAACTGGGGGCTGCTGGCCTTTGCGATGTTCGCCTACCTGCCGGGCTACCTCGTGCGCGCCGGGGTGCTGCTCGCGCTTGCGGTCCTGGCATACCGCCTCGGGCGGCGGGCCCGCGGCCTGCGCGTGGCCTGGCTGCATCAGGCCGACACGCTGACGGCGCAGGGCCTCGTACTCCTGGCGCTGTGGACCGGCTACGATCTTGGCGCCGGCGATACGCTGATGCTGCTGATCGTGCTCGTCGAGACGCTCGCCTTCCGGAGGCTGGTCGAGCGAGGCGACGATGAACTGCTGGACAAGGTCGCCGACTGCCTGCCGATCGTCGCCGCCGCACTGCTGGCAATCGGAGGCGCAGCAGACGTTGTTGCCCGCCCCGATGATCGACTCGCGCTGGCGGCGATGCTTGCGGTGGGATCGGCATGCGCCGTGCTGGGCGAAAGGCTGCTGAGGTCGGCCACGGATGGAGTTCACTCGGCGCCCGCCGGCTTGCACTCCCGCGAACCGACATTCGCGGCGGCGCTGGCCTTCCTGGCCGGTCCGCTCCTCCTGGTCGCGCTCGGAGCACTCCTCGAGCATTGGTGGATGGAGGCCACTTCGCTCATCGCGGTGAGCGCAATCCTGCTCGCCTGGCGTCGCATCGGCCAGGCGGGACTCCTCGCCGCGACAATCGTCGCGCTGGTCGGGTCGCACGTGCTGTCGTGGGACTACCTCGTGGCGCACCAGGCATGGACGGCGGCTGCGCTCGCTCCCAGGATGGGGCCGCTCGCCGGACTCGCCGCGCTTTCGATCTGGCTCGCCGGTCCGGGAGTGCTGCGCCTGGTTGCAATGGTCCTGCTCGGTGCCGACCTCGGTCTTGCCGCCTACCTCTTCACCGACCCGATCTCGCCGCTCATCCCGGGCGTGGCCTGGCTGATCCTGTCGCTCGCAGCGCTCGAGGTCGCAAATCGACTGAAGGAGCGCGAATCGCTGACCTCGCTCTGCCTGGGATACGCCTATCTCGTTGCATTTGCGACCGCGTACGTGCTGGTGATCCTGCAGACGCCGGCCTACATCGGGACCTTGCGCGCCCGCGCGCTGATCGAGCTGTTTGCGATCGGCGTGCTCGCGTACTGGTGGTTCTACCGACCGCGCGATGCGCTGTCCGGCACGGCCGCCTGGGTCCATGTCCACCCGTTGTTCCTGGAACTGATCCTTGCGGCGATCGCCGTGACGGTCGTGGTCGAGGTTCGGCCTCTCTGGTGGGCCGTTGCGTGGAGTGGCATCGCACTCGCGTTGCTCGCGCCGCCGGTCGAGCGCCTCTTCGACCAGCGGGCCCGGCTCTATTCGCTGCTGTTTTACTGGATATCCGTCGGCGACATGGCGGTGGTGATGAGCGTGCTGGAAGTGCCGTCGCGTCTCTGGTTCGAGCAACCGGAGTTCACCTCGCTCCTCGCGATCGCGATGCAGGTGGCCTACGTGGCGGTCTCCCATCGGCGACTGGCCCTGGCAGGCCTCGAGTCGCCGCCGCCGGTCCGATTCCTGGCGCGCCTTGGCGGGGCCGTCGCGGCCAGGCGCAACCTGTACGTCTACTACCCGCTGTTCGCCGGCATCGCCGTCTTCCTGTTCTGGCGATTCGACCGGTCCCTGCTCACGCTGCTCTGGGCAGCCGAAGCCTTCGTAGTCTTCGGACTGGCCGCCTGGCTGCGCGAAAACCAGTTCCGCTACGTGGCACTCGGCGGCCTCGCGGCGTGCCTTGGCAGACTCGTGCTGATCGACATGGCCGAGGCAAACCTCGCCCTGCGCGGGCTCGTATTCATCGGCGTCGGCCTGCTGATGCTCGGCATGAACGCGATCTACAACCGCTATCGCGCGAGGTTCGAGGCGTGAAGGCCGGGGCCCGGATAGCGGCGCTCGTCGCCCTGGTCGCCTGCGGAATCGGCCTCATCCTGATGCTGCAGCGCGCGCGCCTGCAGACGCCTCTCGGGTCCACGCTCACGAGCGCCTTCCAGGTCGTGGGCGCGCCATTGAAGCTCGCGGATCGCGTCGCGAGCCGCGTCCTGCCGGTCGGCGACCTGGACGAGAAGGAACTCGGCGACATCTACCGGGCGAGCTTCGATCCCCAGGCCAGCCCGCCGAGCCGCGAGCAGCGTTACCTCGACTCGCTCCTGAAGGAATTGCAGCCCTTCGCCGGCAAGCCATTCCCGTATCGCGCCTACGTGGTCGATTACCCGACGCCGAACGCGATGGCTCTTCCGGGCGGCGTCCTGCTCGTGACGCGCCAACTGCTCACGACCTTGCACTCGGAGTCGGAACTGGTATCGGTGCTGGCGCACGAGATGGGGCACGTGGAGCGCGGCCACTGCTTCGACACGGTGCGCTTCGAACTCGCCGCCCGGAAGATCGGCGCCGAGCCGCTCGGTGCGATTGCGGACCTGGCTTCGCAGGTACTGCTGGCCCACTCGTACAGCAAGACGATGGAGCACGAAGCCGACGAATACGCGTTCGAACTGCTCACGAACAGCCGGTACGATCCGCGCGGCGAAGCGGCGGCCTTCCAGTCGCTGGAGCAATACGTCGCGGCTCGCGGGGACCGGACGCCGCAGCAGGCGAATCCGCTCCGTGACTACTTCACGTCGCATCCACCGCTCGAAATCCGCGCGAACGAGTTCGGTCAGCGCGCGCATGCCTGGTGGTCGAGGCATGCGGAGCAGAGGCGCTATGTCGGTGCGCGTAACCTGGCTGCCCTGGTGGCGCTGCCCCGCCACGAACTCGCGGACGAGTGGACCGGTCCGTAGATGCCGGGCCCCGGCCGTCAGCCCGGCGTGTAGCAGAAGCAGTTGAGCTTGTTGCCGTCGAGATCGCGGAAATACGCGGCATAGAAGCCTTCCATGCCGCGCGGCCCCGGGGCGCCTTCGTCCGTGCCGCCGAGTGCGAGCGCCTTGCGGTACAGCGCGTCCACCTTCGCGTTGCTGTCCACGACGAGTGCGACCATCACGCCGTTGCCGACCGTCGCGGCGTTGCCATCCCAGGGCTTGCAGACCCCGAGCGACGGCTTGTCCGGCGCGACCGCCCAGGCGATGAACCGATCCGACTCCATGAATCGACCAGCGCCGATCTCTGCGAGAAGCGCGTCGTAGAAGCGCGCAGCGCGCGGCAAGTCGTTCGTGCCGAGGGTGACGTAGCCGATCATAGGATTCTCCGGAAGTGGGACGAGGACATTCCTTCGGGACGCGAGGGAATGTCCCCATGCATGGTTTTACGAGTGGCCTACTGGCTAACGTGCTTCAACAGGTCCGTGGCGCTCACCGGGCCGTAGGCGAAGGTATCGGTGTGCCTGCTGATGTACTGACGCATGACGAGTCCGGCCGCCATTCCCGACTTCTGGCCGTGCTTCTTCGCGACCTCGTCCACCTTCCTGTCCTGATCGGGCGTGGTCGCGGGCGAAATCGCGATGTAGTCCCACGCGTCTCCGTCCTGGTGTGCGTACCACTGGGTCGCGCCGACGCCCGCCTCCTTGGCGACCGCGTCCTGGGCGGCGGCCCACTTCAGGAAGTCGACGTGCTTGCCCGGGGCGACGTAATAAATCGAGACAATCACCGTGCCGGCGTCCGCCGCCACCGTGGGCGAAGTGGGTGCGACGGCCAGTACAACGGTGCCCACGGCGGCCAAAAGCAACCTTTTCAGTGCATTCATCGTGATTCCCCCTGCTTGTTGTTGGCGGCCGGAGGGCCGCTTCTTGGAACGGGGCCAGTCTACGCCGATCACCCACTGCCACAAGAGCGGCCGGCGGGCGACAATAGCCACGCCAAAACAAGGATGACGCCCGTGGCCGACCAGATGCCAGTGAAGCCTCCCGGACCGTCCCTGCTCGAGCGCGTCGAGGGTGCCGAGAAGCTGTTTCTGTCCGGACGCCGGCACCGCGAGGCGGACCTCGCCAGTGCCGTGCGTTTCTTCCTTGAGTTCCTCGAGGCATTCGAAAGCTTCGAAGCTACCGAGCCGTGCGTCACCGTCTTCGGGTCGTCGCGGTTCGACGAGAGGCATCCTTATTACCAGCGCGCCCGCGAGATCGGCAGCGCGCTCGCGAGGGCCGGCTATGCGGTGATGACCGGCGGCGGGTCGGGAATCATGGAAGCCGCGAACCGGGGCGCAAAGGAAGCCGGTGGCCTGAGCCTCGGCTGCAACATCCAACTGCCCCGCGAGCAGAAGCCGAACAAGTACCTCGACCGTTTCATCCAGTTCGAGCACTTCTTCGCTCGCAAGGTGATGCTCGTCAAGTACTCGCGGGCGTTCGTCGTCATGCCTGGAGGATTCGGCACCCTCGACGAGACGATGGAGATCGCGACGCTGATGCAGACGAACAAGCTGAACCACTTCCCGCTCGTCGCCGTGGGCCGGGATTTCTGGGACCCGTTCGAAACGTTCGTGCGCGAGGCGATGGTGAAGCTAGGAACCGTCAGCGAGGAGGAGTTCCGCGTGATCCACCGCGCGGAGACGGCGGAGGAAGTCGTCGCGCTGGTCCGCAACGGCAATGACGGGAAGGGGGGCAGTCCCCAAAAAGGGGACAGTCCCCATTTCCGTTCGGAATAGGGGACTGTCCCTTTCTTGGGGACTGCCTCCCTTTTCCCCTCAGCGGTCGAGCAGCGCGACGACGTTGTCGAAGCTGCGGGCGCGGGCGGCGTCGCTGGCGGCCACGCCATCCCGATTGCGCAGCTTGCGGCTGGCGCCCGCGTCGAGCAGCGCCTGCACGGTCTCCAGGTTGCCTGATTGGCTTGCAAGGATCAGCGCCGTGTCACCCAGGCGGTTCTGCCCATTCGCGTCGGCCCCTGCGGAGAGCAACCGGCGAACCGTACTGGCATGACCGCCCATCGCCGCAAGCGTGAGTGGCGTATCGCCGGAACGCGTCTTCGACGCAACGCTGGCGCCCCCGCGAACGAGCCGGTCCACCACAGCCGTGTGACCACGCGCGGCAGCGCAACCGAGCGGGGTCAAACCGTTCGAGTCCGCCGCGTCGATGGTCGCCCCCGCCTTGAGGAGCAGCGGAACGGTCGCCGCTGCGTCCGCGCAGGCGGCGTACCAGAGCGGCGTGCGTCCCGACGCGTCCGCCGCCGAGACCGTGGCCCGGGCGTCGATGAGCCGCGCTGCGATCTCGGCCTGGTCGCGCGCCGATGCGATTGAGAGCGCCGCTGCGCCAATCGAACTGTGCGCGTTCGGATCGGCGCCGGCCGCCAGCAGTAGCGACGCTGAACGAGCGTCACCGTTGTCGACAGCGATGAACAGGGGCGGTTCCGACGAGTTCGCGTGCGCGTTCGGATCCGCGCCGTGCTTGAGAAGAACCTCGAGCGCCGACGCGTGTCCGAGCTGCACGGCATACTGCAGAGCGGTCGCGCCCCGGGCATCGGTCTTCGCGACGCTGGCCCCTGCGCCTAGAAGCGCCGCAATCGACTGGCTCGAATCCGACGCGACGGCCACCATGAGGGCCGTCTGCCCGTCCGGCGCGGCCGCGTTCGGATCGCCGCCCTGGGCGAGCAGGTCGCGCAGGCGCGCCGGATCCTTCCGGGTTGCGGCGACTACCACGTCCGGCCAGCCCGCGTATGCGTCGGTCGCAGAACGAGGCAGCCGGTCCAGGGGTCCCGCAGCGCCCGTCGAAACCGGCGCCCGCACCGGCGCCGATCCCGCGGCGCGCAGATCCTTCGACTGCTGTGCCCGACCGCTGCGGGCAGCGTACGCGAGCGCGGTGTTGCCACCACGATCCGTCGCCGTCACGCTCGCCTTCGCCTGCAGGAGTCGCGTGCAGGCATCGGGCGACTCGGCGGCGCACGCGAGCATCAATGGCGTCACGCCGTATCGATCCACCGCATCGACCTTCGCTCCGCGGGCAATCAGCAACGCGACTGCCTCGTCCTCGCCGCCGTCGGCGGCGTGATGCAGGGCCGTGCGGCCGAAGTCGTCGGCGGAATTCACGCGCTCGGGCGTGGCAAGTGCCTCGAGCAGCGCCAGGTCACCGCGTCGCGCTGCCCTCCAGAATTCGGCCCGGCGCAACGATTCATCGGCCAGGCCGTCCTGCGGCCGGACTTCGAGAGGCAGGACGCCCCGCTGGAGCAGGTCGCGCGCCGCCGGATCGCCGAGGGCCGCCGCTCTCTCGAGCCAGTGCCTGGCGCTGGCCGGATCACGTGGATCGCGCGTGGCGAACATGGCGGCCAGCGCGTAGGCCGCCCTCGCCTGCCCCTGGCCCGCGGCAGCCTCGAAAAGCTTCTGCGGCTGCCCCGGTTCGGACGCGGGCAAGAGATCCGCGAGCAGCATCGAGCCCAGCAGGTACTTCGCCTCCGCGTCGTCACGCGCCGCCTGCTCGGACAGCAATCGCGCGGCGAGCTGGTAGTCCTTGACCCGGATCGCGGCCTTGGCGGGCTCGAGCGCGTCGGCCGAACGGGTCGGTTGCGCCGCCGGGGCGCTCGCACCGACCGCCCCCGCACACGAGCAGAGCAACATCGTCACGAAGGTCGCAGCCGGCCGGACCGCGCGCCGCTCATGCCGTCCCATACTTGGTCTCCACGTCGACGCCGATGCTGCGGAGGAAGTCCGCAGGGAGGATGCCGCCCGCACTGACGATGACCGCGTCGTTCGGGAGTTCGCGCTCCAACTCACCGCGGGCGACGAGCACGCTGTCCCGTTCGATGCGCTTCACTTCCGACCCGAACAGCACCTCGATGCGGCCGGACTGCATCGCGGCCATCGTGCGCTCGCGGTTGCGCGGCTTCGCCCGCGCGAAAGCCTCGCCACGATAGGAAAGCGTCACGGTCCGCGCGCCGGATTCAGCGATGCTGAGCGCCGCTTCGAGTGCGCTGTCGCCACCGCCCACGACGAGTACGTCCTGCCCGGCGTACTGCTCGGGATCAATGAGGCGGTAGACGACCTTGGGGAGTTCCTCGCCCGCCACACCGAGCTTGCGGGGCGTGCCGCGCCGGCCGATGGCGAGCAGCACGCTCGACGTCCGGTACTCGGCCTTCGTCGTGCGTACCACGAAGCCGCTGCCCTGTCGCTGGATCGCCTCGACCCGTTCCCGGTAGCGGATCTGCAGTCCGGCCTTGCTCTCGATGTCCTGCCAGAAACCGAGCAGCGCCTCCTTCGAGGTCTGGCCGAAACGCATCTTGCCTGCGAGCGGCAGCGTGACGGGCGAAGTCATGACCAGCTTGGCGCGCGGGTACTGGAAGACGCTGCCACCGAGGGATTCCTGCTCGATCGTGGCGAACTTCATGCCGTGCGCCATCGCGGTCAGCGAGGCCGCGAGTCCCGCCGGACCCGCGCCGACGATCACGAGATCGAGTGCGTCGCCGCCGCGCGACCGACGCCCGTGAATCGCATCCACCGCCTGCTTGCCCTGCGCGAGCGCGTTGCGGATGAGGCCCATGCCGCCGAGCTCGCCGGCGATGTAGATCCCCGGCACCGACGTCTCGAAGTCGGGGCTCAGCAGCGGGATGTCCACCCCGCGCTTCGCCGAGCCGAACACGAGCGAGATCGCGTCGGCCGGGCACGCGGTGCGGCACGCTCCGTGGCCGATGCAGTCGGACGGGCTCACGAGCTGCGCCTTGTTGCCTATGAGCCCGAGCACGTGGTGCTCCGGCTGCTCCGGGCAGGCCTTCACGCACGACCCGCAGCCGATGCACTTCAGCGCGTCGATCACGGGATGGAGCGACACCGGCTCGGCGAGGCCCGCCGCAACGGCCCGGTCCCGCACGGCGACGTGCGTGCGCTCGGCCCGCTGGCGTCGGCCGAGGTACCAACCCCAGATGACGGCCAGCGGTGCGCCGTACACCAGCAGGAACGCGTAGCTCATGGGGCGAGGACTCTAGCCGAGAGCCCCGCGACCGAGCAGCAGGAAACGACGCCAAATGAGAATTGCTGCTCACCAACGCGGTCACCGTTCACAGATTTGACAATTCGCGGCCTCGCCGCGGTGCATCGACGTCGCCCGCAACGTAGCCTCGGTACCGCAAGAGCAATAACGGATCGGGAGAATCACCATGTCGACGGGTGCCATTGCGTCGAGCACGCGGAGCGGGTTCATACTCGGGCTGTCGGCCGGGGTCGTCCTCGCGTCGGCATTCTTCCTGCTCCGCGGCGAGTTGGCTGAACCCGCCCAGGCCGGCGCGAGCATCAGCGCCCAGACCGCGCCGACGACATCCGCCGGTTCGCACCCCATGGCGCCAGGCGGTGACAAGGCGGGCTCCATGGAAGCCGCGACCCTCGCCCTGAAGGCCCGTCTCGCTGCGAATGGCGGGCCCGACGACCAGTGGGAACTGCTCGCGCAGTCCTACGACTTCCTCGGTCGCAGCGACGAAGCGAAGCTCGCCCGCCAGCACAAGGTCGCGGCGGGCAGTGATCTCCGCGACACGATCGCGGTCAGCGCGATGATGCTGTCTGCAAGCCGCGGCACCGGCAGCGCAGCCTCGGCAGGTTCCGCGCCTGCGCCGTCGAACGACGCGGCTGCCCGGATCGCCAGCGCCGAACAGCATCGTCGCAACCGCGAGTTCAAGGAAGCGTGCGCCGACTATGCCGCCGTCGTGCGCCTGGGCGCCATGACCGCCGACACCTGGGCCGACTATGCCGACGCGCAGGCGTCCCTCGCCGGCCGTCTCGCCGGCGAGCCGGAGCAGGCCATTGCCAAGGCGCTCGCGCTCGACCCGCGGCATACGAAGGCCCTGTGGCTGAAGGCGAGCCTCGCACACGAGCAGCACCGCTACACGGAAGCCCTCGCGACGTGGCGGCAACTGCTGGCGCTGGTGCCCGCGGGCTCCTCGGACGCCCGGATCGTCGAGGCGAACATCGCCGAAGCGACGCGGCTCGCGAAGAGCTGAGGCGCATCCATGTCGGCACGACTGCAGCGGCAGGAACTTCCTGCACTGGATGCGGCTGGCGCGGCCGCCGGTCCGGGCATCACGCCACGGCGTCCACGCCTCGAAGTCACTCGCACGTCGCCGCGCAACGTGGCGCAGAGGGCCCCCGTGGAGCCTCGGCGGCTGCGGCTCGACCCGACGTGGCTGTTCGTACTCGCGACGGTGGCCCTGCTCGCCTGGGGCTACCGATTTCCAACCGAGCGGTACATCACGCCGCAGACCGGCATCGGCTACGCGCTCGGGATCATCGGCGGCTCCTCGATGCTGCTGCTGCTCGTCTATCCGTTGCGCAAGCGCGTGCGCGCACTTTCGTTCATCGGCACGACCAGGCGCTGGTTCCAGGCGCACATGGTGCTCGGCATCGTCGGCCCGGTCCTCGTGCTATTCCACTCGAATTTCAGCCTCGGCGCGACGAACAGCAACGTCGCGCTCGCCTGCATGCTCGTCGTGTCGGGCAGCGGCCTCTTCGGCCGTTACTTCTACGCGCGCATCCACCACGGGCTGCACGGTCGTCGCGCGAGCCTGGCGGAACTGCAGGACTATGCCGAGAAGCTCCGCTGGGTGACGACCAACGTCGAGTTCCTGCCGGACCTCGTCGCGCGGATCGAAGCCGAGGAGCGCGGCATCGTCCGTCGCAGCGAGCGCCTGCCCCTGCTTGCCCGGCCGCCGGTCTGCGCCCTCGGCACCATGCTCGCGCGGCGCCGCCTGCGCCGATACGTGGTCCAGTCGCTGCAGGGCGCCGCCGGCGGGAGCGACGACCGGGGCCGCCGGTCGAGCCTGGTCGAAACGGCCGCCCGCTACATCGACGACCGGCTGTCCGCCACCCGCCGGGTGATCGAGTTCGCGGCGTTCGAGCGCCTGTTCTCGCTCTGGCACGCGCTGCACCTGCCGTTGTTCCTGATGCTGCTGATCGCCGGCGTCGTGCACGTCGTCGCGGTCCACGTGTACTGAGCGGTGTCGGGACCCGAATGCGACATGTGCGCCCTGTCCTCGGCCTGGTGGTCCTGATGCTGGCGAGCGCATCACCCCGATCCGCGCCGGCCGCCGGCCTCGAGACCCTCATCATGCCGGGCAAGGTCACGAGCGCGCACGCCAAGGTCGAGCAGGACTGCTCGCAGTGTCACGATCGCGCGGATCGCAGCCGGCAGGCGGCGCTCTGCATGAACTGCCACAAGGACGTCGCCGCGGATGTGCGCGCGCATGCCGGCTTCCACGGGCGCCTGCCGTCCATCGACACGGCGCAGTGCAAGGCATGTCATTCCGAGCACCTCGGGCGCGATGCGGACATCGTCAAGCTGAGCACGCCCGGGTTCGATCACTCGAAGACCGACTTCGCCCTCTCGGGCGCGCACTCGTCGGCCGACTGCGCCGCCTGCCACAAGCCCGGCCGCAAGTACCGCGAGGCACCGTCGGGCTGTTCCGACTGCCACCGTTCCGACGACCCGCACGGCGGGAAGCTCGGTGCGAACTGCGGCACGTGCCACGAACCGTCGGCATGGAATCGCGTTCGCTTCGATCACGACAAGACGCGCTTCGTCCTGCGCGACGCGCACCGGGACGTCTCCTGCACCGCATGCCACCCCGGCAACCAATACGCCGGCACGCCATCGGCCTGCGCCTCGTGCCATGCGCCGGATGACGTGCACCGCGGCACGCGCGGCCAGGACTGTGCGAGCTGTCATACGACCGTCGCGTGGAAGACCTCGAAATTCGACCACGCGAAGGAAGCGCACTTCCCGCTGGCCGGCGCGCACGCGCAGCTCGACTGCAAGGGCTGCCATACGACCGCGAGCCTGAAGGATCCCCTGCCGAAGGACTGCATCGGCTGCCACCGCCCGGACGACGCTCACGCGACACGCTTCGGCACCGCCTGCGAGAAGTGCCACGGGACCTCGGCCTGGAAGCCGTCGACGTTCAGCCACACACGCGACGGCCGGTTCGAGCTCGTCGGCGGTCACGCGAAACTCGGCTGCACGGCGTGCCACACCGCGGTCGTGGCGCAGCAGAAGCTCGGCACGGACTGCGCCTCGTGCCATCGCACGACCGACGCTCATGCCGGCAAACTCGGCACGGATTGCGCCCGCTGCCACGGCGTCGAGTCCTGGCGTGCGGGCGTCACGTTCGATCACGACCTCGCGTCCTACCCGCTGGTCGGGCTCCACGTCGCGGTCCCCTGCCACGCATGCCACGCGACGCCGGCGTTCAAGGGCGCTGCGCGCGACTGCAACGGCTGCCACCAGCGCGACGACCGGCACCAGGGCGCGCTCGGCAAGGACTGCGAAGCCTGTCATTCGCCGAACGGCTGGGCGCTCTGGCAGTTCGACCACGGCAAGGTGACGAAATTCGAGCTCACAGGCGCGCACGCGAGTGTCGCGTGCTCGGGCTGCCACAAGGAGCCTCCCGAGAAGGCGAAGCTCGACGGCGACTGCGCGTCGTGCCACTCGCGGGATGACGTGCATCTCGGCCAGTTCGGCCGCCAGTGCCAGCGCTGCCACGGGACGTCCACGTTCAAGGGCGCGCGCCTGCAATAGGAGGCCCGGACATGAGCAAGCTCCAACGGCTCGTCGTTCTATGCCTGCTGGCGATTGCGGGGCACGGCGCTCTTGCACAAGGTGCAGGATCCAGCTTCGATCACGTCACGACCGGCTACGAGCTCACCGGGGCGCACCGTCTGCAGGCCTGCGAGTCGTGCCACGTCGACGCCGTGTTCCAGGGCACGCCGCGTGCGTGCGCGGCCTGCCATTCGCAGGGTTCGCGCATCGGGGCCACGCCGAAGAACTCCGGCCACATCCGCAGCACCGAGCAGTGCGACGCGTGCCACACCACCTCGGCGTGGTCCCCGGCGACGCGCTTCGACCACGAGCAGACCCAGGGCACGTGCTCGTCCTGCCACAACAACGCGCAGGTCTCCGGCAAGCCGGCCGGCCACATCGCGACGACCATGGAGTGCAGCGCGTGCCACGGCACCGCGGCCTGGAGCCCGTCGAAGTTCGACCACGGCAGCGTTTCGGGCGATTGCGCCTCGTGCCACACGCCGGGCGGCACCGCCACGGCCAAGGGTCCTTCGCACCTGCAGACCAGCAACGCGTGCGATGCCTGCCACACCGTCGGCGCCTGGGCGCCCACGGCGCGCGTCGACCACACGCAGGTGAGCGGCGCCTGCGCCTCGTGCCACGACGGCACGCATGCGAAGGGCAGGAGCACGACGCACATTCCGAGCGCGGACGGTTGCGAGTCGTGCCACTCGACCTCGGCCTGGCGCCCGGCGCGCTTCGACCACGCGGGCGTCACGGAGCGTTGCGTCACCTGTCACGACGGGACCAAGGCGACCGGCGTCGGCGCGAAGCACATCAAGGCCACGACGTCCTGCGACGCGTGCCACGCGACCGTCGCGTGGAAACCGGTGACCCGCGTGGACCACGCCAATGTGCTCGGCAGCTGCTCGTCCTGCCACAACGGCACGCTCGCCACCGGCCAGAGCGCAAACCACATCGTGACCCGCGCCGAGTGCGACAGCTGTCACTCGAGCACGGCCTGGAAGCCGGCGAAGTTCGATCACTCGGGGTACGTGAACAATTGCGCGAGCTGCCACGACGGCACGCGCGCCAAGGGGAAGAACCCGACCCACCTGCGGACGACCGAATCGTGCGAGTCCTGCCACGTCATCGCCGGCTGGAAGCCTGTCTCCGCGGTCGATCACACGCAGGTGCTCGGGACCTGCTCTTCCTGCCACGACGGCACTGCTGCGACTGGCAAGTCCGCGAACCACATCCCCACCGACGGCGCGTGCAGCAACTGCCACACCACGAATGCCTGGAAGCCCGCCAAGTTCAGCCACGACGGCGTGACGGCGACCTGCATCACCTGCCATGACGGCACTCGCGCGACCGGGAAGAGCACGACCCACATCCAGTCGAGCAACGGCTGCCAGGCCTGTCATTCGACGTTCAGCTGGCGCCCGGTCACGCGCGTCGACCATGCGCAGGTCACCGGCAGCTGCTATTCCTGCCACAACGGGACCACGGCGAGCGGCAAGCACTCCGCGCACCTGACGACCAGCAACGACTGCGCCGCGTGTCACGCGACCCAGGCGTGGAAGCCTGCCACGCGCGTCGATCACGCCAGCGTGCTCGGCACCTGCGGCAGCTGCCACGACGGGAAGATCGCCACCGGCAAGACGGCGAACCACATCGTGACCCGCGCCGAGTGCGGGGACTGCCACGCGACGTCGGCCTGGAAGCCGGCGCGGTTCGACCACTCCTCGATCACCGAGGCCTGCTCCGTGTGCCACGACGGCGTCAAGGCCACGGGCAAGACCACGAGCCACATACCGACGACGGCCGAGTGCGGAACGTGCCACGCGACTGCGGCGTGGAAGCCAGCGCGGTTCTCGCATGACGGCATCACCGCCGCCTGCATCACTTGCCACGACGGCGTCAAGCAGACGGGCAAGAGCACCACCCACATCCAGTCGACCGACGGCTGCCAGGCCTGTCACTCGACGACCGGCTGGCGCCCGGTCGTGAAGGTGGATCACGCGCAGGTGTCGGGCAGCTGCTACTCCTGCCACAACGGCACCTCTGCAACGGGCAAGAACGCGTCGCACATCCAGTCCACGAACAACTGCGCGGCTTGCCACGCGACGACGGCGTGGAAGCCCGCGACCTCGGTGGATCACGGCGAAGTGACCGGCAGCTGTTTCTCCTGTCACAACGGGACCTCAGCCAAAGGCAAGCCCGTCAATCACATCGTGAGCAGCGACGACTGCGCCGCCTGCCACACGCCGTCGGCCTGGAAGCCGGCGAAGTGGGACCACACGGGCATCGTGGACAAGTGCTCCAGCTGCCACGACGGCGTGAAGGCGACGGGCAAGACGGCGACACATCTTGCGACGACCGCGACCTGCGAAGCGTGCCACTCGGTCTCGGGCTGGAGGCCCGCGACCCGCGTCGACCACGCGCAGGTGATCGGTACTTGCAGCTCCTGCCACGACGGCGCGAAGGCGCCCGGCAAGGGCCCGAACCACATCCCGACGACGTCGGAGTGCGGCAGCTGCCACACGACGCTTGCATGGAAGCCGGCGAACTTCACCCACGCCGGCATCACGTCGGGGTGTGCCACCTGCCACGACGGCATCAAGGCGACCGGCAAGTCGGCCACGCACCTCTTCACGAGCGCTGCGTGCGAGGCCTGCCACTCGACGAGCGCGTGGAAACCCGCGACCCGCGTGGATCACGCGCAGGTGCTCGGCACCTGCTCGAGCTGCCACAACGGCGCGAAGGCCACCGGGAAGCCCGTCAATCACATCGTCACCAACGCCGAGTGCGGCAGCTGCCACGGCACGACCGCATGGAAACCCGCGACCGGCTTCGACCACTCGGGCGTCACGGGCAACTGCTACAGCTGCCACGACGGCGTCAAGGCCACGGGCAAGGGTGCGACACACATCACGACCGACACCAGCTGCGAGAGCTGCCACGCGACGAGCGCCTGGAAGCCGGCCCTGCGCGTCGATCACGGCCACGTCTCCGGCACCTGTTCGACCTGCCACAACGGCACGACGGCCACGGGCAAGGGGACGAACCACATTCCGACCACCCAGGAGTGCGGCAGCTGCCACTCGACGCTGGCATGGGTGCCTGCGAATTTCACGCACACGGGCATCACCTCGAACTGCTCGAGCTGCCACGACGGCGTGAAGGCCACGGGCAAGAATGCTGCCCACATCTTCACGACGGCCGTCTGCGAAGCGTGCCATGCAACCTCGGCGTGGAAGCCGGCGACCCGCGTGGATCACGCGCAGGTGCTCGGCACGTGCTCGAGCTGCCACAACGGCTCGAAGGCGACCGGCAAGCCCACGAACCACATCACTACGTCGGCCGAGTGCGGCAACTGTCACTCGACCACCGCGTGGAAGCCGGCCACGGGCTTCACGCACGACGGCATCACCGGCAACTGCTACAGCTGCCACAACGGCGTGAACGCCGGCGGCAAGAGCGCCACGCACCTGCAGACGAGCAACCTCTGCGAGTCGTGCCACTCGCCCGCCGGCTGGAAGCCCGCCGTGCGCGTGGACCACAGCCAGGTGATCGGCAGCTGCTACTCGTGCCACAACGGCACGAACGCCACCGGCAAGAACGCCACGCACATCACGAGCGACACGAGCTGCGACGCCTGCCACACGACGACGGCCTGGAAGCCGGCGGCGCGCGTCGACCACAACCACGTCACGGGCACGTGCTCGAGCTGCCACAACGGCGTGCAGGCGCCGGGCAAGCCCACCAACCACATTCCAACGACGCAGGAATGCGGCGTCTGCCATTCGACCCTCGCCTGGCTGCCGGCCGCCTTCGACCACACCGGCGTGACGAGCGGGTGCAGGAACTGCCACAACGGCACGACCGCGAGCGGTCCGTCCACCGGCCACATGACGTTCCCGGTCAACAACTTCGACTGCAACAAGTGCCACACGACGACGGCCTGGTCGCCCAACACGTTCAGGCACCTCGCCGGCGGCGGCTACCCCGGCGACCATCGCGTCGCGCTGACGTGCACGAGCTGCCACACGACCAACACCGATGCCGCCACCTGGCGCGCTCCCGCCTACAAGCCGGACTGCGCGGGCTGCCACGCGAGCCGTTTCAAGCCCGACCCGCACAAGAAGTACGGCGACGTGAAGTACACGGTGAGCGAGCTGCGCAACTGCTCCGGCGCATGCCACATCTACACCGACTCGACGCTGACGACGATCGCCACGCGTCGCTCGGGCCCGCAGCACCGCATCACCGACACGGAATTCCACTGATGCGGCCCGGCACCCAAAGGCTCGCATCGCTCGCACTGCTTGCGCTGCTCGCGGATCCGGCGGCCGCGCAGGTCGCCGGGCGGCTGGTCGACGAGGTCAGCGTCGGCGAGCAGGATGGCTACGCGACGGTCACCTTCGTGTTCGGCTGCAACGTGCAGTACGTGAGCCACGTACCGGCCAGCAGCGGTGACACGGTGCGAGTACGGCTCGTGCCGGGACCGGACTGCGGGTCGCCCGCAGCGGGCTGGATCGTGCCACCGCCGCTCGACCCCCGCGGCGTGATCCGCGCGGTGGACGTCGACCGCACCATGGGCCGCAACGTGGACCTCGCGATTCGCTGGTCGAAGTCGGAGCAGTTCGTGCTGGTTCCATCGACGAACCGGCGGGGCCTGCGAATCCTGCTCGTGCGGCCCGAGGCGGACCGCTCCAGCGTGAGCGTGAAGGAGGTGACCGGCAGCGTCTCGGTCTATGCCGTCAATCTCGACGCTTCGCAGCAGCCGTACGACGCGGCCTCCATCGCAGCGGCGCAGCAGGTGACCGGAGTAAGTGCCTACGTCTCGGAGACCACCGTCGACGGGCAGAAGTGGTACCGGTTGCGCGCCGGTCCGTTCGTCGCCGAGTCCGATGCGCGCAAGGTCCTGGTCGCTGCGCGCACCCGCTACCCGAAGGCATGGCTCGCGGTGTCCGACGACCCGAAGATGAGCAAGACCGGGCTGCCGGATGCGGTCGGCAGCGTGCAGACGGTCGCGACTCCCGGCAATGCGACGCTGACCCAGCAGGACATCGACCAGACGTTGAAGCGCGCGCAGGAGATGATGCGGCGCAAGGACTACGTCGTCGCGATCCAGCTGCTCACGCGCCTGACGGAGCAGCCCGAATTCCCGCAGCGCGCCGAGGCCCAGGAACTGCTGGGACTGGCCCGCGAGCGCAACGGCCAGCTCGCCCACGCGAAGGCCGAGTACGAGGAGTATCTCCGGCGCTATCCGGATGGCGACGCGGCCGACCGCGTGTCGAAGCGATTGCGTGCGATCACGTTCGCGGCGAGCCCAGCCAGCGCCCAGGCGCGGACGGCTGCTGCGGACGAGTCGAAGTGGAAGGTCTACGGTGGCATATCCCAGACCTATCGCCGGGACTCGAGCACGTTCGACAACGGTACGGTGTCGAGGAATTCGACCACGCAGGACGCGATCCTGAACGACGTGGCGCTGGCCGCGCGTCGCAGCGGCGAGCGCTACGACGTCGCGGTGCGGGTGAGCGGTGCGTACGGCATCGACATGATGTCGGACGGCCCCGGCAACCAGGGCACGCTGACGCTGCTGTTCGCGGAGCTCCGCGACCGCGTGCTCGACTGGACGGTGCGCGGCGGTCGCCAGTCGGGCAGCCTCGGCGGATTGATCGGTACATTCGACGGCCTGTATGGCGGCTACCAGGTCGCGCCGAAGTTGCGCCTCAACGCGTACCTCGGCTACCCCGTCAATTCCGCGCGCTCGGCGCCCTCCTCGGACCAGACGTTCTACGCTTTGTCCGCCGACATCGGCACGTTCGCCGAGGCCTGGGATCTCTCGCTGTACGCGATCGACCAGACCTACACCGGGTACACGGACCGCCAGGCGATCGGCACGGAGCTGCGCTACTTCCGGCCGGGCCTGACGTTCGTCGGTCTCGCCGACTACGACATCCACTTCGGCGACCTGAACGACGTACTGCTGCTCGGCACGGCAGCGCTCCCCGCCCGCTGGACGATGAGCGTGAATTACGACCATCGCAAGAGCCCGGGACTGAGCCTGCGCAATGCACTGATCGGGCAGCCCGTGCGCACGTTCGACCAGCTGTTCGACCTCTTCTCTGCGTCGCAGATCCAGCAGCTGGCACAGGACCGGACGGCGGCGTCAGACACCTACACCTTGTCGCTGTCGAGGCCGTTCGGCGAGCGCTGGCAGTGGTCACTGGACCTCTCGGGCATGAGCATCAGCGGGACGCCGGCGTCGGGCGGCGTCGAGGCGACGGCGCCTTCCGGCACGGACTACATCGTCTCGTCACAGGCGCTCGGCTACGGGCTCTTCGGGCGCGGCGACGTGTCCTCGCTCGGCTTGCAGTACCAGACCGGAGAGGCGACCGATACGATCTCGCTCGGCCTCTACACGCAGCTGCCGGTCGGGCAGATGTGGCGCCTGAGCCCGCGGATCCGGTTCGACCAGCGCCAGTTCCACACCGACGGATCGACTCAGCTGCTCTACGCGCCCGGGCTGCGCGCCGAGATGCGCTGGCAGAGGTTCTGGCTCGAACTCGAGGGCGGCGCCGAGATCGGTCAGCGTTCGCTCGGCGACTCGAGCGCCGACACCACCCGCTATTACTTCAGTCTTGGATACCGCTATGACCTCTGACACGAGTCGTTTGCAACGACGCTTGCGTCCAGTCGTCGCGCTCGCCATCGCGCTCGCCGCCGCGTCGTGTGCTTCGGGACCAGGCCAGGACGTCGCCAGTCGCACGGGGGCGGCGGCCGATGCCCGCGCCACCGTCGCTTACGGCACACTCGTCTTCGCCCGCGAGCGGCCGGAACTGGCAGCCCACGCCCGCGATTACCTGACACTCGTGCCGGTCGCCGTCGGGCCCGCCGGATCGCAGTCGCTGTACTTCTACGGCTACGTCTGGTCGACCATCGACAAGCGCGGGCTGCGCGCCTCGGACGACGCAGCCGGCCAGTTCGAGTTGATCGCCGATGATCGGAGGATTCCGCTCGCTCCGGTCCAGGCCACGCCCGATGAACTGGGATTGGCCGTGCCGCCCGTGCGCGCGCCTTCGGGCTCCGCCCGGCTACTGATCGCCGCGACCAGCCGCGAGACGCTCGAGTTCCTTGCTGCAGCGGGCAAGGTCCGCGCCGTCCGTGTGGACGGCGATAAGGCAGAGCGTTACGAGCTCTGGTCGGGCAACCCCGACTCGCTCCTCGCGATGCGATAGGAAAGAAGGTGCCATTCACCGAATTTCCGACTCGGAAATTCGGTGAATGGCACCTATTTTCCTACGCGGCTTCTTTCGGCGCCTCCGGCGCCGCCTTCACCGCCGCCGGGTGCTCGTAGTCGTTCTTCTGCCAGTCGCGATACTGCGGCGGGATCGGGTTGATGGCGCCCGCGGCCAGCCAGTCGAGCTTGCCGTCCATCAGCAGCCCCGTGACCTTGTTGTACAGGCCGTTGTAGTTGCTCTTCACCGCGCGGAAATTGCCCTCGATGTGCCGGCGCGCCTCGCGGCAGAAGAGATCCGCAAGTTCCTGCGGCGACTGGTCGGCCGGGTTGGCCGCCATGAGGTGATCGGCGTACGAGAGCGTCGCGCCCATCACGAACAGGTCCACCCCGATGTCGACGAAGTTGCCGAGGATGATCTGCTCCTTCTCGAGCTTCGGCCCGAACTTCGCCATCGTGGCGAACAGCCGCCGCGCGAGCAGCTTCGACGTCTTCGCCGCATACGCCAGGTGCTTGCGGTTCCTGTCGTTCAGGTTGGCCGCCTCGAGGTGCCCGCCCGTGTCAGGGACGAACAGCTTCGGCAGCCACGTCGAGTAGAAGCCGGCCGCCTTCATCATCGCCTCGCGCTTCGAAACCTTCTGCCCCGGCTTCGGCTGCAGGATCGGCATGACGAGCTTGAAGTGCGTGTCGAGCGCCTCGCGCGCCATGATCAGGTGCATGACCTGCGACGAGCCCTCGAAGATGCGGTTGATGCGCGCGTCGCGCAGCCCCATCTCGACCGCCGTGGGACGCTCGCCGCGGGCATACAGCGACTTGGCGCGCTCATAGCCGCGACCGCCGCGCACCTGCACGTAGTCGTCGTACATCTTCCAAAGCGTCTCGGAACACCAGTACTTGGCTGCGGCCGCCTCGAGCCGGATGTCGGCATTCTTGTGGTCTGCGAACGAGCAGGCCACCTGCACCATGGCCTTCATCGCGAAGAGCTGGGCCATGTAGTTCGCCGCCATCTTCGCCACGGCCTGGTGCTTGCCGACCGGCTGGCCCCACTGCTGCCGCGTCGAGGTCCACCACTTCGCGTCCTCGACGAGCGCCATGCCGCCGCCGATCGCGGCCGCGGGAATGCCCAGCCGGCCGACGTTCAGCGTCGCGAGCGCGATCTTGAGACCCTCGCCCGTCTTGCCGATCAGGTTCTCGACCGGGACCTTCACGTCCTTGAACGCGACGACGCCGTTCGCGAGCCCGCGCAGGCCCATGAAGCGCGAGCGCCGCACTCGCTCGACGCCCGGCCACGCCGTCTCGACGACGAAGCAGGAAATCTGCGGGAGCTTCCTGCCGTCGGGCAGGACCTTGTCGGGCGTGCGCGCGAGGACGGCGATGAGCGTCGTCTTCGGGTCGGTGATGTTGGTGCACCAGAGCTTGTCGCCGTTCAGGATGTAATGCTTGCCGTCCGGCGACAGCGTCGCCGTCGTCGACATGCGCGCCGGGTCCGAACCGACGCCGGGCTCGGTGAGCGCGAACGCCGAGATCTCGCCCTTGGCGAGCCGCGGCAGGTACTTGCGCTTCTGCTCCTCGGTGCCGAATTCCTTCAGCGGCTGCGGTACGCCGATGCTCTGGTGCGCCGAGAGATACGCCACCGTCACCGCGCAGTAGCCGCCGACGAAGCCGAGCACGCGGGCGTAGTTGGTGACCGAGAACCCGAGTCCGCCGTACTCCTTCGGGATCTTCATGCCGAAGAGGCCGACCGCCGCCATGGCCTCGAGCGCCTCGCGCGGATATTCGCCCTCCTCGTCGATCTGCCACGGGTCGATGTACTTCTCGAGCACGGGGCGGATCTTCTCGATGTACTCGTCACCGATCTTCCTGTCCTCCGGCGACTGCGCGGGGAACGGGTGGATCAGGTCCCACCGGAAGTTGCCCTTGAACACCTCGGCCGTGAAGCTCACGTTCTCCCACTCGGCCTGTCGCGCGTCCTCGGCCAGTTGCATCGCGACGTCTTTCGCCTTGGCGTCCATAAGCGGTCCTCGGGGGTTCCGGATCGGGAAAGGTCTGGAATGGGTCTAAGGAAGCGGCCCGTTCGGCCGCGCCCGAATATCTCGCAACTCGACGCGGGCGGGTATCTCGGTTTTGTGCAGTGCAGCTAATTCGGGCGGGCCGGATCCACGGGCCCGCTCGACGCCGGCGAGGGCTTCTCGGCCAGGATCGCGGACGAGACCCAGCCCGTGTGCTCGGCACCGCCTGCGACGCGGAACCGGATGAGCGACGAGGACTGCTGCATCCGGAGCACCTGGACCAGGTCCCCCTTGGCCACTGTCCCCACGACGGCACCGTCCGAGTACACGACCGAGTCGGCGACGACGACCCTCACGGCGTCGTTGCCGGGTGCCGCGAGCAACCGCTCGTTCGCGAGCCCCAGGTTCTTCTGGGCCTCCTCGAAATAACGTGGCGACTCGGTGATCGCCGACTGGAAATATCGCTTGGCGGAGTCGAAGTCGCCGCGTTCCATCGCCGCTTCGCCGAGGAGGTTGTACGCGTGCGCCAGGTCGGTGTCCCGGGTCAGCGTCTCCAGCGCCTCGGCGTAGCGGCCCTGCACGGCCTGCACCTTCCCCAGGTTCCGCCAGACGTTTCCCTTCGCACCGAGGCGAATGGCCGCCTTGAGATCGGCCTCGGCACCGGGCAGGTCGCCCGCCAGGTAGCGCGAAAAGCCACGGTTGTTCATCACCATGGCCGCGCCGGGCTCGATCGCGAGGGCCTTGTCGTAGTCGCTGATGGCCGCCGTGAAATCGCCGCGGCGATCCGCGAGTATCCCGAGGCCGTTCCAGGATTTCCAGCGCTTCGGATCCAGCGCGATGGCCCTTTCGAACAGCGGGGGTGCCTCGGCGTCCCGGCCGGACTGGATATACAGCAGGCCCAGCCGCTCGCAGACCCCGGGGTTGTCCGGCTGCCGCTCGAGCGCAAGTTCGTAGGCCTTCTCCGCGAGCTGCACGTTGCCTTTCTGCTCGTGGATCGCGCCGATCTTCACGAACGGCTCGGACCGCGTGGAGTCGAACGACAGCGACTCGACGTAGAGATACACGGCGAGATCGAGCTTGCCCGCCTGGTAGGCGGCGTCACCGCGCTTGATGCCGTCGTCCGCGGACGTTACCGGGTACTGCGTGGAATGGACGATCGACGGCTCGCCGGAGTAGAGCTGGCTCGCGGCCTGCTTGTCGATGGCGCGCGCCATCTCGGCGCCCTGCTTCGCGGCTTTGTCGGAATGCGTCGAGGCGCAACCCGCCATTGCCGCAATCAGCAGCCACGCCACGAGACCCGTCCGCGACCTCACGGCCCTGCCTTCTCACCCAGGATCCTGAACACCTCCGCAAAGCGTATCACCGCTGGCCCGACCGCGACGACGAAGAACGCCGGGAACATGCATATGACCAGCGGGAAGACCAGCTTGGTGCCGATCTTCGCAGCCTGCTCTTCGGCCCGCTGCATCCGCTTGTCGCGGAACTCCTCGGCGTATACGCGCAGCGTGTCGGCGATGCTCGTGCCGAAACGGAGGGTCTGCAGCAGCAGGCTCACCAGGCCGTGGATGTCCTCGAGCCCGGTCCGGGCCGCCAACCCCTTGAGGGCCATTTCGCGGTCGACGCCGGCCCGCATTTCGGCCGTCACGAGCCCCAGCTCGGTGGCCAGCTCGGGGTGACTGAAGCGGAGCTCCTCGGAGACACGCTGAATCGAGGCGGTCAGGCCGAGGCCTGCCTCGACGCAGACCACCAGCATGTCGAGCGCATCCGGGAAGCCGTCCCGCAGCCGCTTCTGGCGCCGTTCCACCAGGTGGCCCAGCACGACGTTCGGCAACTCCAGCCCGACGAAAGCCGCGGCCATCGCGAGGAACAGGAGAGTCGCCATGCCGACGCGCGGCATCCACACCGACGAGGCGACGACGGCACATCCGAAAAGCACCGCCAGCGCGGTCTTGATCGTGTAGAAAAGCGGCAGCGCATTCTGCGAACGGAAGCCTGCGACCGACAGGCGCTTCTCCATGTGGCTGCGCTCGTGCTCCCGCAGCGGCAGCAGGTACTTGTTGACGGGCTCGAGCGCGTGCAGCAGCTGCGCGACCGTCTTGTGCTCGGGCTCGACCTCGGTAGCCAGGTGGCCGAGCCGCCTGCGCACCGGGTCCGTTACGGCGATGACGAGCAGCGAAACTCCCAGCGTCAGCAGGAAGACGGCCGCGGCCGCAGCCACGACGATCAGAACCCGATGCGTTTCCGTCCCGCTCAGCAAGTCAGAGATCCGGGTAATGGTATCCATGGCGTCACAGCTCGATTCGGATGATCTTGCGCATCCAGAGAACGCCCACAACCATCATGATGCAGGCGGTCACGATCAGCCTCCGGCCCAACGGGTCGTGCAGCAGCGGCGGCAGGTATTCCGGCGTGATGACCCAGATCACGCCGAACAGCGTGATGGGCACCAGGGCGAGGATCCAGGCCGACAGTCGCCCTTCGGCCGACAGCGTGCGCACCCTGCGCCCGAACCTGAACCGGGCGCGGATGACCTGCGAGATGCGGTCGAAGATCTCGGCCAGATTGCCGCCCGACTCCTTCTGGATCAGGACGGCGGTCACGACCGCCATCAGGTTGGAGCTCGGTACCCTTGCCAGCATGCCGAGCAGCGCCTGCCTGAGGTCGTTGCCGTAATTGACGTCCGCGAAGGTGAGCTCGAACTCGCGTGCGATCGGCGGCTCCATGTCGTCGGCCACGAGCTTCAGGCAGGAGTTGAAGGGATGTCCCGCACGCAGCGCGCGCTTCATGATGTCCACGGCGTCCGGCAGCTGCTCCTCGAACCTGGCGAGGCGGAGCTGCCGGTCCCGATGGATGATGACGAACGGGGCGGCCAACGCCATGACCGCGGCCAGGGACGCAACCATCCAGTTCGGGTAGAAAGCCAGCACCAGCACGAAGGCCACCACGCCGCACGAGACCGCGAGCATTACCATGCGGTGAGCGAGGACCGTGCGACCCGATTGCTCGATGAACCGCGCCAGCTGCTCCATGAACGGCAGGCTCTCGAGGCGACGCTCCAGCGGCGAGAGGTCCTGCAGGTACTTCTGCCGCAGCAGCAGGGACACCTCGCTATGCGCCTCGAATGCGCCTATCTGGTGCAACTTGCGCCGCAGCAGCCTCTGCATGCGCGCGTCCGTCCCGAATGCCGGCACGAAGAGCGCCTGGGACAGCAGGAACACGGCTCCGGCGAGCAGCCCCAGGAATACCAGGAGTCCGCTTGTCATGCGCTTCTCCTATCGCTTTGCGGAATGTACGGCGAAGACCTCGGGCGGCAGCTCGATGCCGCGTCGAGCGAGCCGACGCTGGAAGCTCGGCATCACGCCGGTCGCCCTGAGCTTGCCGAGCACGTTGCCTTCCTTGTCCACGCCCGTGCGCTCGAACGTGAAGATCTCCGACATGGTGATCACGTCCCCCTCCATGCCGTTGATTTCCTGGAGGCTGACCAGCCGGCGGCGGCCGTCCTCGTCGCGGGCGATCTGCAGCACGACGTTGATCGCCGAGGCCATCTGCGCCCGCAGAGCGCGAATCGGAAACGTGATGCCCGTCATCGAGACCATGGTTTCGATGCGGCTCAGTGCGTCTCGCGGAGAATTGGCGTGGATGGTCGTGAGCGAGCCGTCGTGGCCGGTGTTCATCGCCTGCAGCATGTCGAGCGCCTCCGCCCCGCGCACCTCGCCGACGATGATGCGGTCGGGTCTCATGCGCAGTGCGTTGCGCACCAGGTCGCGCTGAGTCACTCCGCCCTTGCCCTCTATGTTCGGCGGCCGCGTCTCGAGTCGCACCACGTGCGGCTGCTGCAGCTGGAGCTCCGCCGAGTCCTCGATCGTGACGATGCGTTCGTTCTCGGGCACGAAGGCCGAGAGGATGTTGAGCAGGGTCGTCTTGCCGGTGCCGGTACCGCCCGATATGACGACGTTCAGGCGACCGTGCACGATGCCGTTCAGCACCCTGGCCAGCGACTCGTCGATCGTGCCGAGCCGGATCAGGTCGTTCACCGACAGGAGCTCGACGCCGAACCGGCGGATCGAGAGCATCGGCCCGTCGAGCGCCAGCGGCGGGATGATGACGTTGACGCGGGAGCCATCCTTGAGGCGGGCATCCACCATCGGCGAGGACTCGTCCACGCGACGCCCGACGGCCGAGACGATGCGGTCGATGATGTTCATCAGGTGCGCGTCATCGTTGAACTGCACCTCGGTCAGCTCCAACTTTCCAAACCGCTCGACGTAGACCTGCTTCGGGCCGTTGACCAGGATGTCGGACACCGTCGGATCAGCGAGCAGCGGCTCTAGCGGCCCGTGCCCGAGGACCTCGTCCTCGATGCGCCGCGTGACGAACTGCCGCTGCGCGAGACTGAGCGGCGCCGACTCCTCGACGAGCAGCCGGCCCGTGACCTCGCGGACCTGGTTGCGCGCCGCCTCCTCGCCCAGCGAACCGAGGAGAGACAGGTCCAGGACCTTCAGGAGCCGTTCGTAGATCTTCTGCTTCCACTCGCGCTCGGTCGGGCTCAATTGCCGCACGCGCTCCGGCTCCGGAGCGGCGCCCTTGAGCGTCGTGGCAGCCTGCTTGTCCTTCAAGAGAGTGGACATGGATCAGTCTCCCGAGAAGATGGGCAACGCGCGTCGCAGGAGGCCCCGATGCTCGACATGGACGCCCCCGACGATCTCGTGCTGCAGTTCGATGATTCCCCTGGCAACGGGCGAGGTGTGGTCGTACTCGAGCAGCGGTATGCCGCTGTCGACGCTCGCGACCACGGACTTGTAGTGGCTCGGCAGCGCCGTGAGTTGCTCGTGGCCGAGCGCGCGCCGGATGTCGTCCAGCGCCACGGTGGAGCGCTTCTGGTAACGATTGACTACGACGAGGATCCGGTCGCTCGGCACGCCGATCTCGTTGCACAGTGCGTTCATCATCCTCGCAGCCTGCTTTAGCTGCAGGACCGATTGCTGCACGACGAGCACCACCCGCCTGGCCATGCCGAGCGCCACCACTGCCACGGGATCGAGCGAGTGCGACGCGTCCACCACGATGTAACGGAAGTTCGACGACAGGATGGCCATCAGCTTCGCGAACCGGTCCGGATCGACGTCCCCGGGCGACAGGAGCGACTTCGCGGGCGTACCCATGACGCGCAGGCCGCTGTGATGCTTTGCGACGTAGCCCGGCAGGGCCTGTTCGTCCAGGTACTCGACCTCGGCCAGCGCGGCGGGCAGGCCGAGGCCGGCCGACACGTCGAGGAAGCCGGTGAGCGGCGCGCCGGCGACGTCGAGGTCGAGCAGCAGCGTCGGCGCCCTGCTCTCGGTCGCGAACGCGAGCGCGAGATTACAGGCCACCAGCGAAGTGCCGACGCCGCCGGCCGCGCCATTGACCACGATCACGTCCGCCCGCCTCGGACCGGGGGTCCCGCGTGCGGGCTCGTTGCGCAACCGCTCGACCGCGGCGACCAGGTCGTCGGCCTGCACGGGCTCCGGCAGGAAGTCGCGTGCCCCGCTCCGCACGGCGAGCCGCATCGCTTCGGGATCGCCGGCCGGCCCCACCACGATCAGCGGCGGCCGGCTGTCCGCGCTCGAATCGACCAGTGCCGCGAGCACCGACAGGCTCTCGCCGTCGAAGCGCAGCACCAGCACGTCGGGGAGTGGCTCGAGGTCGGACAGGCTGTCCGCCTGGCCGTCGCTGATCAGGTGGATGGAACAGACGACCCCGCCGGCGGTGCGTTCCAGCGCTTCGGCGAGCGTCTTCAGTGAGCGCTCGGAACGGCCCGCGAGGACGACCTTGAACTTGTTGTTGTTCGTCATGTGTCAGGACCGCTCAGTCACATGCGGGCGGCTCGCCGATTCTCGGGATGCCGAGGCTTTCGCGTGGCAGCGTCACCGAGTACTCCGGCGCGGTGAACGCAGGGCTCAAGAGCGGGAGGAAGATGTGCATCGGGTAGCCCGCGATGCGCACGCGCACGTACGCCGTGCTCGAATAGTCTCCGCCCGAGTCAGCGCCACTCTGGTCGAGGTACTCGACGTGAACGTAACTGGTGTCCAGGCCGGGCACGCCGTGCGGGGCCGCAAAGACGGCCTTCTGCGCAACGAGCGGGTCGTTGACCCGGCAGACGGCCGCAACGCGCGCCGCGCGTCGAGCGCCCTCCTGGAGCATGTTCAGCGTGAAGACGATGCGACCGAACTCGATGACGGCGAAGACCACGATCACGAGCAGGAGGCCGACGATCGCGAACTCCACCGTGGTCGCACCGCGCTGCCGTCGTCTTGCGCTCATGGTGTCCTCAGGAGATGGCCTTCATCGTGACCGAGATCTGGAACGGCAGGAGCAGGCTCGAGGAGCCGCCGCCCAACAACGGCAGCACGTCCCCGATCATCGGGTTGTACGGGTAGTTGACGATCACCTCGATGTTCCCGCCGCCGGCGTCCACGACGTCCACGTGGCCAGGCGCCAGCCCGGGCAGCATCCGGTCGCCGGTTCCAGCAATGTTTCCGTAGACGGCGAGGTTCCTCGCGTTCTGGGCGACCTGCGGGGTGATGTCCACCACGCCGGTCGTGCCGGCGATGGCGTTCTCCGACACGTAACGCGCGCTGTCGCGGATCGTATGGGCCAGCGTGTCGTAGTGGACGAAGGCACGCCCGAACTCGGCCGCCGCCAGCATCACGAAAATCAGGATCGGTACCGAAATTACGAACTCGACGGCGGCCACGCCTCGCGACCTGCGTTTGCCGTCGACCTCACCGCGGAGCCGTTTGATTGAGCAACTCATGAGTCTGTGCTGTCCGGATCGTTGTGCAACACGATCTTGTACGGCCCTGGCCCGCCCTGGTTCCCGGGGTTGCCGCTACCCGGGCAGTCCTTGACGAACTGCGCGAAGATCCAGGCGTCGGTGCCGCTCTGCTTGACCGGCTGCAGCAGGAAGAAGCAGCCGTAACCCGCGATCGGCAGAGTCCCGGATGCGCCGCCCACGGGATGCGTGCAGTCCACGATCGGGACGGTCACGACGCGTCGCTGCGGGACTCCCGGGCCCGAGTAATCGGCGGGAAGAGCGTCGTAATCGCTCAGGTAGTTCCTGTACGAGTATGCAAGCTGGTCCAGGCCGTTGAACGGCTGCCCGTTGCAGGTGATGTGAACACCGTCCTGCGAGTCGAGCGGTGTCGCGGGAGCCGGAGTGGTGAAGATGTCCGGCGGATAGTCGGCGGCACCGCGACCGAGCGACCCCTGGTAGATGCCGAACCGGGTGTTCGTACCCTGTGCGACGGGACCAGTGACATTGCCCGGCTGAGGATCCACGTCCACCATCGCGCCGGGCGCCGGGCACGCCGAGCCGCCCGCCATGTTGAGGCGAACGACATTTGCGCCGGAGCCCTGCAATCTGATGAGCTGGAAGTTGCCCGGCCCGAAGGTGGAGCCCGCTGCACCCGACGCCAGCTTCAGCAGCGTCACCGTGTTGCCCGGCTGACCGTACGGAGGGTAGCCCCAGTTTGGTGGTCCCGCGCCCATGTCGGCGCATACCGCAACCGGGAACAGGTCACAGGGTGTCACGATCGGCGCGCTCGGCCCCGCGACAGCGCTGGCGCGAGTCATCAGCTCGTCCAGGCCGAGCACGACCAGGAAGGTCGTGGCCGCCGGCAGGCCTGCGGCCCTCACCCGCACGTAGTCGGGAGGCGTGCCGCCCGGCACGAAGGGATTCAGCGTGTGTGAGTACTCGACCGTGACCGTCACGCGGCCGCGATGGGTGCTGAGGTCCGGAAACTTCGCCGAGTTCAGCTCGAACACGCTGTTGGCCTCAGCGGTTGCCGCAGCCTCGTTGCCATTCGTCTGGTCGAGCACCTTGGCCGCCGCGAGGGCCGCGGCGTCGACGGTGCTCTGCAACCGCGCCTTGTTGAGGACGAGATGGCCCATGTCGATCGCCAGCCCCACCATGGCCAGCAGGGACAGGATGGCCAGGGCCACGAATACGGCGACGATCCCACGCTGTTGCCGTCTCGTCCTCATCATGGTTACCAGCCTCCGCTCGTGCTGAACACCTGGACGTTGATGGGCTTGCGGACGTCCTCCGGCTTCGGGACGTCCTTGCGCATCTCGACCACCACGTTGTTCGCGTAGTCGGGGTCGACGCCCGTGACGGCCGCGTCACTCGGGCTGGTCAGCGTCGCCGGGTTGTACGCCGAGGCACTTATCAGTGACGCAACGGACTTGCCGTAGTCGGCCTCCGTCGGCGTGGTTCCGCACGCCGCCAGGACGCCGATCGCAGCCGTCGCACCGATCATCCTGATGATTCTGGTTGTCATGGCGACCTCCTTATCAGTTCACCTGGTGGCCGCCCGAAGTCGCCTTCGCCTTGCCTTCGGTCCGCCCCATTAGGTAGAAGTCCACATCGTTCGGCTCGACGAACGCATCCGTCGGCAGCTTCACGCTGCCCGCCGCGACCGGCTTGGCGAGATGCGGCGTGACCATGATGACCAGCTCGGTCTGGCCCTTCTGGTAGTCGTTGCTGCGGAACAGCGCCCCGAGCACCGGTATGTCCCCGAGTCCCGGGAACTTGGTGACCGACTCGCGGAGCTTGTCGTCCAGCAGGCCGGCGAGGCCCATCGACTGCCCGTCGCCGAGCTCGACCGTGGCGCTCGCGCTGCGCCGCCTCAGCGACGGCACGAACATGCTGGTCGAGACGTCACTGCTCGAGAGCACGATGCTGCTGTCGCCGGCGAGCTCGCTCACGCTCACGTTGACCTTGAGATTGATGCGACCGTCCGAGAGCACGACCGGCAGGAACTTGAGCCCGACGCCGTAAGGCTTGAACTCGACCGTGATGCCCCCGAACGTGCCGCCCTGGGGGACCGGCACCGGGAACTCGCCGCCCGAGAGGAACTCGGCCTCCTGGCCGGTCAACGTCGCGAGCGTCGGCTCCGCGAGGATCTTCGCGAGGCCGTTCTCCTTGGCGACGTCGAGCGCCATGGTGAGCTTGAAGTCATCGTCGATGAAGGCGCCGAAGAATCCCTGGTTGATGATCTTGAGCGGATTCGGCAGGAAGCTCCCGTCGGAATTCATGATTCCGCCGCCGTTCGAGATGCCGAAGTTGCCGTCGCTACCCATCCAGAGGGCCGTCAGGTTGGCGTTCATCCGCTTGAGCTCGGTGCGCTGGATTTCCGCGACCTTGACCGACAGCATCACCTGCTGCGCGCCGGCGATCTCGATCAGGTTGATCACGCTGCCGACCGCCTGGTCCTCCTTCTCCGACTCGGTGCCGCGCTTTCCTCCCGCAGGTGCCGCCAGCGTCATCGCCTGCTTCTGCTGCTCGAACTGCTGCGTCTTCTTCGCGGTCTGGATCTGCGCGAGATAGCCCTCGGCGATCCGCACCGCTGCATTCATCGCCATCACGTTCGAGGCGCGGCCCTTCAGCACGATGTTGCGTTGCGCCGAGTAGATCTCGATCGGTTCGTCGGGCAGGAGCTGGTGCAGCTTCGCCTTGAGGCCTTCGAGGTCGTGCGCGACTTCGAGGTTGACTGACCCGAGCAGCCTGCCGTCGCGGCCCCAGAAGAGCATGTTCGTCGTGCCGATGTCCTTCGCGAGGACGTACAGCTGTGTCGGGCTGATCACGACGATGTCGGCGACGTCCGGGTTGCCGACTGCGACCCGTCCGGTGGGCTGCGCGACGCTGATGATGCGCGACTTGTAAAGCGGCATCGTCACGTCGACCGCACCACCCATCGGTACCTGCTGAATACCCGTGGTGCCCTGGGCGAACGCGGGGCTGACGTCACAGAGCGACATCAGGAACACCGCGAGTGTCGATATCACGATCCTGGTGGTTGACAACATGGTAGGTGTTCTCACTTGCGTGGCGCACGGATCCTCCCGTCGACCGCGCGCAATGATTGATCAGCCCTCGCCCTTCGGCGCCACCTCCTTGCCGACGGACGTGCCACGGATGACCGTGACGCTGGTATCCGGCGGCGGCGGCCCGATCCTCACGCGGGGCTTCGCCTTGACGGGGGACGTCTTGACCGGCTCCGCGGCGACCTGGATCGGACTGGCCGCGGGCGGCAGCGGCAGGCTTCCCCGCATGGCGACGCGGTCGTCGGCCGGGTTGCGCAACGCCAGCTGGATTGCGCCGCGCTCGGCGGCGAGCGCCAGCTTCTCCGCGTCGTCCGGCGTGACCTCGAGCGTCACGGCGCGCACGACGACCGGCTCGTTCTTCTCGGTCGACGCGGTCTGGTCCACGGCGAGCACCTTGACGTTCTGGACGATCGTCTCGGAACGCGTCTGCGTGCCGTCGCGGTAGGCGGACACGACGTCAACCCGGTTGCCCGGCAGCAGGAATCCCGCGACCCCTACCACGTCGTTCACGCGGATGCTGACGGCGCGCATGTTCTCGGTGATGACCGTGGCGAGCGTGCTGCCCTCACCCTCCGCGGTGAACTGCGGTGCGAGCAGGATCTCGCCCTGCATGATCGAGTCACGGGCGACCTTGCCCTCGACCTCCGCAGCGCTCGGGAAATTGCCCTTCGGCGCCGTGCCCTCGAGCATCTGGATCATGCCCACGTGGCGCGCCTCGACCTTGGTCCCGAACGGGATGTCCATGGCCGCAATGGCCACCGGGACAGTTCCCGGCGTGGCTTCCTTCTTCGCTTCCAGGCTCTTCATGTATTCAAGCGCGAACCACGCGGCCGCGGCCGCGAGGATCAGCGACATGACGATCAGGATGGGGCCTCTACGACTGAGCATTCGTGCGACTCCCTTGTTTCAGGCATCCTTGAATTCGTTGGCACCCTTGTGCAGGAAATAGCTTTCCCACGCCCAGCGCACGGCGCGCTCGTCGAGAGCGCCGGCTCCGGTATAGGCGATGCGGTCGAGCGCCATGCTGAGCAGGTCGCGCGGGTGGCACGGCAGCATCGGGATGCCGGTCTTGCCGTGCAGCTCGCGGATGGTGAAGTCGACCAGCTTCGGGTCGAAGGCGATCGCCCGCTCGGCACAGACGTCACGCCAGATCTGGGTGTAGAGCGGCGAGGGGATGGGCTTGAACTCGATCTTGTAACCGAGACGCCGCAGGAAGGCCTCGTCGGCGATGTCCTGCGGACTCAGGTTCGTCGAGAACACCAGCACGAGGTCGAACGGCACCTCGAAGTGGTGCCCCTTGCCGGTCGTGAGCGAGTCACGGTTCGTGTCCAGCGGCACGATCCACCGGTTGAAGAGCACCGCCGGCGCGATGCGCTGGCGTCCCAGGTCGTCGATCAGCAGGAAGCCGTTGTTGGCCTTCATCTGGATCGGCGCCGAG
>VEPJ01000218.1 GCA_012026925.1 Gammaproteobacteria bacterium
CCGCTGTCGCTCGGCATCGAGACGCTCGGCGGCGTGATGACCAAGCTGATCGAGAAGAACACCACGATCCCGACCAAGGCGACGCAGGTGTTCTCGACGGCCGACGACAACCAGACGGCCGTGACGATCCACGTCCTGCAGGGCGAGCGCGACCGCGCGAGCGACAACAAGTCGCTCGGCCGCTTCGACCTTTCGGACATCCCCCCGGCGCCGCGCGGCATGCCGCAGGTCGAGGTCACCTTCGACATCGACGCGAACGGCATCCTGAACGTGTCCGCGAAGGACAAGGCCACGGGCAAGGAGCAGAAGATCGTCATCAAGGCCTCGAGCGGCCTGAACGAGGAGGAGATCAAGCGGATGGTCCGCGACGCCGAGGCGCACGCCGAGGAGGACCGCAAGTTCCGCGAGCTCGCCGAGACCCGCAACCGGGCCGACGCGCTGCTGCACGCGACCGAGAAGTCGCTCAAGGACCTCGGCGACAAGGTCTCCGCGGCCGATCGCGCCAAGGTCGAGTCGGCGCTGTCCGACCTGAAGGGCGTGATCAAGGGCGACGACAAGGACGTGATCGAGACCAAGGCCCGCGCGCTCGCGGAAGCCTCGGCGACGATCGCCCAGCAGGCCTATGCCAGCAGCCAGGGCGGCGCAGCCCCGGGCGGCGGTGCGTCGGCGGGCGGTCCGGCCGGCGGCAAGGACGAGGTGCTCGACGCCGAATTCGAGGAAGTGAAGGACAAGGACTCGAAGCCCAACTGAGCCGACCCGGGGAGCAATCCTTGGTAAAGTGAGCCAATCCGCCGCGGGGGATCCGTCCCCCGCGGCGTTTCCACGTTCAAGACCCGCCCGGACTCCGCATGTCGAAGCGCGATTACTACCAGGTCCTCGACGTCCCGCGCACCGCGAGCGAGGCGGACATCAAGAAGGCTTACCGCCGCCTGGCGATGAAGTTCCACCCGGACCGCAATCCGGACGATCACGAGGCGACGGAGAAGTTCAAGGAGGTCAAGGAGGCTTACGAGGTCCTGTCGGATGCGCAGAAGCGCGCCGCCTACGACCAGTTCGGCCACGCCGGAGTGGAGGGCATGCGTGGCCCGGGTGGCGGCGGTCCCGGCTTCGATCCGCGCGACGCCTTCGGCGACATATTCGGCGACGTGTTCGGGGACATCTTCGGTGTCGGCCGGCGCGGCCGGTCGCAGGTCTATCGAGGCGCCGACCTGCGTTACGAGCTCGAGCTGCCGCTCGAGCAGGCGGTGTTCGGCGACACCGTCCACATCGATTTCGCGACGCTGGCCGAGTGCGCCGAATGCAGCGGCAGCGGGTCGGCGAAGGGCGCGAAGCCCGCGACCTGCGACACCTGCCGTGGCGCGGGCCAGGTACGGATGCAGCAGGGGTTCTTCACGGTCCAGCAGACCTGCCCGCGCTGCAACGGGCGGGGCCAGGTGATTACCGACCCCTGCGGCTCGTGCCGCGGACAGGGCCGCGTACGCAAGCAGAAGAAGCTGTCGGTCAAGGTGCCCGCTGGCGTGGACACAGGCGACCGGATCCGGCTGTCCGGCGAGGGCGAGGCGGGCCGCAACGGCGGCCCCCCGGGCGACCTCTACGTCGAGGTGCGCGTCCTCGATCACCCGATCTTCGAGCGCGACGGCGCGCACCTTTCGTGCGAGGTGCCGGTGAGCTTCGCCACGGCGACGCTCGGCGGCAGCATCGAGGTCCCGACGCTCGGCGGCAACGCCACGATCAAGGTGCCGCCCGAGACCCAGTCGGGTCGCGTGTTCCGGCTGCGCGAGAAGGGCATCAAGCCTGTGCGCGGCGGTGCCACGGGCGACCTCTTCTGCCGTGTCGTCGTCGAAACGCCGGTCAACCTGAACCGCGAGCAGAAGGACCTGCTGCGGAAGTTCGAGGAGTCGCTGCAGAAGGACGCCAAGCGGCACCACCCGCGGGAAGAGTCGTGGCTGGACGGCGTCAAGCGGTTCTTCAGCAGCCTTGGAGAGTGATGCCCCATGTTGAACGTCGCGATGCTGGGCGCCTCGGGGCGCATGGGCCGGACGATCGTCCCGCTGCTGGCGGAAGCAGGTGACCTGAGGCTGAGCGGCGCCCTGGCCGCGCCCGGCGATGCGGCGGTCGGCCAGGACGCCGGTGTCCTGGCGGGGGTCGCGCCGCTCGCGATCGCGATCACCGACGACGCCAGGGCAGCGCTTGCGGGCGCCGACGTTGCGATCGATTTCACGCTGCCCGCGGCGTCGATCGCTCACGCTCGTGCTTGCGCCGAGCAGGGCAGCGCAGTCGTGATCGGCACGACTGGCCACGACGCCGGCCAACGGGCCGATCTCGAGGCGATCGCGCGGACCATCCCCGTCGTCATCGCGCCGAACATGAGCCTCGGCGTCAACCTCCTGTTCAAGCTGGCCGAGCTCGCGTCGCGGGCGCTCGACGAGCAGTACGACATCGAGGTCTTCGAGGCGCACCACCGCAACAAGCTCGACGCGCCGAGCGGCACGGCGCTCGGGCTCGGGCGCGCGGCGGCCGGAGGACGAGGCACGACCCTCGATGCCGTCGCCGAGTACGTACGCCATGGGCAGACGGGGGTGCGGGAGCGAGGCAAGATCGGTTTCAGCGTCGTCCGAGGCGGCGACATCGTCGGGGAGCACCGGCTGATCTTCGCGGGCCCGGGCGAGCAGGTGGAGCTGGCGCACCGCGCCCAGGACCGGTCGGGGTTTGCCCGCGGCGCCCTGGTGGCCGCGAAGTGGGTCGCCGGGCGCTCGCCGGGACTCTACTCGATGCAGGACGTGCTCGGGCTGTAGGCCGACCACGCGGGCCCGGGGAAGCACCACCCCAGGACGACGGGCAAGGCAACTCGCGTAGCGCGACCCGACCCGCTCGCGTAGACTTCGCAACTTAGCCCGTGTAGCCAACCAGGAACGGGGTGAGCCAGAGCTCATCTCCGACGGTCGGCGCACGCGCGAAAAGGGCCTGCGTGCTGGACGCGGGCCGCTTTCACCGGAGGGATTGGTCGTGACGACACCCGCTGTTCTGGCTCTCGAGGACGGCACCGTGTTCCGCGGCATCTCCATTGGTGCCTCCGGGACGGCGACCGGGGAAGTGGTGTTCAACACCGCCATGACCGGGTACCAGGAGATCCTCACCGACCCGTCGTATTCGCGCCAGATCGTCACGCTGACCTATCCCCACATCGGCAACACCGGCACGAACCCGGACGACCTCGAGTCGAACTCGATCCACGCGGCGGGGCTCGTGATCCGCAACCTGCCGCTGCTCCATTCGAACTGGCGGGCGACCGAGTCGTTGCCCGAATTCCTGGACCGCGGTGGCGTCGTCGCGATCGCCGAGATCGATACGCGCAAGCTGACGCGCATCCTGCGCGAGAAAGGCGCCCAGGCGGGTTGCATCGCGAGCGGCGACGCGGCCGCGCGTCCCGACCTCGCGATCGAGGCTGCACGCCGGTTCCCGGGCCTCAAGGGCATGGATCTCGCGAAAGTGGTCTCGACGAAGCGCAGCTTCCAGTGGAACGAGGGCACGAACTGGGCGCTCGAGCAGGGGCCGCGCCGGCGACCGGGCCAGCGCATGCACGTCGTGGCCTACGACTTCGGCATCAAGCGCAACATCCTGCGCCTGCTCGCGGACCACGGCTGCCGCATGACCGTCGTTCCGGCGCAGACGTCCGCAGCGGACGCATTGGCACTGGGCCCGGACGGCGTGTTCCTGTCGAACGGCCCCGGTGACCCGGAGCCGTGCACGTACGCCATCGATGCGATCAAGGCCTTCGTCGAGGCGGGCGTGCCGTTGTTCGGCATCTGCCTCGGGCACCAGCTGCTCGGCCTCGCAACCGGGGCGCGCACGGTGAAGATGAAGTTCGGCCACCACGGGGCGAACCACCCGGTGATCGAGCTCGACTCGGGGCGGGTGTTCATTTCCAGCCAGAACCACGGTTTCGCCGTGGACGAGGCGACGCTGCCGGCCAACGTGCGTGCGACGCATCGCTCGCTGTTCGACGGCTCCCTGCAGGGAATAGCGCTCACGGATCGCCCGGCTTTCAGTTTCCAGGGTCACCCCGAGGCGAGCCCCGGACCGCGCGACCTGGCGCCGCTGTTCTCCAGGTTCGTCGAATCCATGCTGCGGCGGGGCGCGATGCCCCAGCGCAAGCTGGTCTGACCGAGGGTCGAGACGCATGCCAAAGCGCACCGACATCAAGAGCATCCTGATCATCGGGGCCGGCCCGATCGTCATCGGCCAGGCCTGCGAGTTCGACTACTCGGGCGCCCAGGCCTGCAAGGCCCTGCGCGAGGAGGGCTACCGGGTCATCCTCGTCAACTCGAATCCCGCGACGATCATGACGGACCCGGAGACGGCCGACTCGATCTACATCGAGCCGATCAACTGGCGGACCGTCGCGCGCATCATCGAGAAGGAGCGGCCCGACGCGTTGCTGCCGACGATGGGAGGGCAGACTGCGCTCAACTGCGCGCTCGACCTCGTGCGCGAGGGCGTGCTCGAGAAATTCGGCG
>VEPJ01000160.1 GCA_012026925.1 Gammaproteobacteria bacterium
CGCAGGCACTGCAATACCTCGACAAGGCGGCCAAGGCTCCGCCGCGCCCGGGCCGCGAGTCTGCGGACAAGGGACGCCACGCCGAGATCGCGACTCTCACCGCCAAGGTGAAGAAGGAACTCAGCTGAGGTTCGTCGCCGCGGGCGGCGGCACTGCGGTCCACTGCAGTTGCCGTCGCAACGCCTCGAATTCCGGGCCCGCATTCGCCTGCACGCGTACGGTCGCGCCGGTGGACGGGTGCGCGAACTCGAGTCCTACGCAAGCGAGCAGCAGGCGGCGCACGCCGTATCGCTCCGCGAACAACCGGTTGTGCCGGCCCTTGCCGTACGTCGAGTCGCCGACGATCGGATGTGACACGTGCGCCAGGTGCCGGCGCAGCTGGTGGCGCCGCCCGGTCTCGGGCTCGAGCTCCAGGAGCGCGTAGCGCGACGTGGGATAACGATCCACCCGGACCGGCAACTCCACCGTGGCAAGCGTGCGATAGACCGTGCGGCAGGGCTTCGGTGTGCAATCGGCGGTGGGTGCATAGGCATCCCGCACGGCCTCGAGCGGGTGGTCGATGACGCCCACAGGCGGCGGCCAGCCGCGCACGACGGCGACATAGGTCTTGCGAACCTGCTTGCCAGCGAACTGCTCGGCGAGCGCCGTGGCGGTGGCCTTGTCGAGCGCGAAGGCCAGCGCCCCTGAAGTGCCCTTGTCCAGGCGATGCACGGGAAAGACGTGCCGGCCGAGCTGGTCGCGCAGCAGCTGCACGGCGAAGCGCGTCTCGTGCCGGTCGATGGGCGAGCGGTGCACGAGCAGGCCCGAGGGCTTGTTGACGACGACGATCGCGTCGTCCTGGTAGAGGATCGGCAGTTCGTCGGTGGAGGCGGGCGTGGCCGCGTTCACCAGGGGATCTCGCTGCCGTCCCAGGCGTAGAAGCGGCCCGTGTCAGCGGGCTTGAGGCGATCGATCACGTCGAGCAACTGGCGCACCGTCCGCTCGGGCCTGAACAGCTTGTCGGGCGGCACGTTACCCTGGAATGGGCGCGACAGGCCGGTGTCTGTGGTGCCCGGGTGAAGCGCCACGCACACGACGTTGCGTCGCGCGCGGCTCCACTCGATGGCCAGGGTCTTCGTGAACATGTTCTGCGCCGCCTTGGCGCCACGGTAGGCGTACCAGCCGCCGAGGCGATTGTCGCCGATGCTGCCGACGCGCGCCGAGATGCTGGCGAACACCGCGCGCTCGCGATGCCCCAGCAGCCGCTCGAAGTGCCTGGCGACCAGCAACGGCCCGAAGGCATTCACGGCAAAGCTCGCGGCCAGTGCGTCCGGCCGCACGTCGGCGAGCCGCTTCTCCGGCGCCAGCGCCGCCGGGCCACCGTGCAGGATGCCCGCGCAGTTCACGACGAGGTGCAGCCGGTCCGTCACGCCGGCGACGGTCGCGGACGCCCGGGCGATGCTCGTTTCGTCGGTCACGTCGAGCGGCACGACCTGCACGCGAGGCTCGCCTGCCGCCAGGGCAACGAGCTCATCGGCTTGATCCGGTGCGCGACAGCCTGCGAATACGCGCCCGACGGCGGGCTGCGCCAGCAACTGGCGCACGAACTCGAGGCCGATGCCGCGGCTCGCGCCTTGCACCAGGGCCTGGCTGCCGGCGGGGAAGGAAGTGAGCATACTGCGCGGACTCGCGGGGTCAGGACGACGAGGGAGGAATCACGTGCAAGGTTCGCAGCGCCTGCAGGATTGGATCAAAGGCGGCGCGACGCGCCGACTCGCGGGTCAAGACGTCTTCGTACGCACTACGGCCGCGCCGGGCCGGCCACCGTTGTTGCTGATCCATGGTTATCCCACGGCGAGCTACGACTGGGTCCGCATCTGGCCGCGGCTCGCCGCCCGGTACTCGCTGTATGCCCTCGACCTGCTGGGCTTCGGCCTGTCGGCCAAGCCGACCGACACTGACTACCCGATCGGGCTGCAGGCCGACCTCTGCATGGCCTTGCTCGACGACGCAGGCGTCACGAACGCCCACGTGCTCGCGCACGACTACGGCGACACCGTCGCGCAGGAGTTGCTCGCGCGCGACCGCGAGGGGCGGCTGCGCATCGCCAGCATGGTCTTCCTGAACGGCGGCCTGTTTCCCGAGACGCACCGGGCGCGGCCGATCCAGAAACTGCTGGCCAACCCGCTGCTCGGCCCGCTGCTCGCGCGCGCGATCGGCTACGCGAAGTTCGAAGCGACGATGCTCTCGATCGCAGGCAGGGAGCCGCCGGCGCGCGAGGAACTCGAGGACCTGTGGTGGCTGATCGAGCGCGACGGCGGACGCCAGGCACTCGCGCGGCTGATCAACTACATGGAGCAGCGGCGTCGCAACCGTGCCCGCTGGGTCGGCGCGCTGGTCGAATCAAGCGTGCCCCGCCGCCTGATCTGCGGGGCGGTCGATCCCGTGTCGGGCCGCCACCTCGCGGACCGCTATCGCGAGCTCGTGCCCAACCCGGACGTGGTCGTGCTCGAGGGTGTGGGCCACTACCCGCACCTCGAGGTGCACGATCGCGTGGTGGAAGAGTACGGCGCGTTCCGCGCACGTATCGGCGCCTGACTCAGCTGGACACGAACACGTTCGCCCGGATGTCGCCGATGCGGATCGCGAGTGGCGCCCGGACGCCGCTCGCGCCGGCGGTGCCGTCCCGGCTTCACTCCCCGGGGTAACAGGGGTTGGCGGGGGGAGTGGCATGAAACAGCATGTGGTGTGCCGCACGGAAGAGATCCCGAAGGGCCAGCTGAAGGCCTTCCGCGTCGGTGGCGAGAAGATCGTCGTGTACCACCTCAAGGACGGCTTCTATGCCACCCAGGCCCATTGCACGCACGTGTTCGCGCCGCTTGCCCGCGGCAAGATCGTGGATGGCTGCAGGGTGCAGTGCCCGTTCCACCACGCGCGCTTCGACATCCGCACCGGCGAGGTGATCGACTGGGCGAACTTCCCGCCCGGCATCCAGTTGCTGAACGCGCTGCGCGGCGAGAAGGCGCTCAAGACCTACAAGGTCTCGGTGCGCGACGGCGAGGTGCGGGTGAGTGTCTGAAGGGCGCCCCGCCAGCGAAGCCGCCCGGAGGCGCATGACGTGACCCGGACGAAGAAGATCGTTGGCGCGGTGGCACTGTTGCTCGTGGCGGGCATCGCGGCGCTCGCCGTCGCCATCAGTCGCAATGCGCCTTGCGGTCCTTCTGTGCCGATCGCGCCGGGCGTGGCGACCATGAAGGCGATCGTGCATCCCTGCTACGGCAAGGCGGACGTGCTCCGCTACGAGGACGTCGCGGTGCCGCAGCCCGGCGACCGCGAGGTGCTCGTCGAGGTGCGTGCCGTGGCGTTGAATCCCCTCGACTGGCATTACCTGACGGGCACGCCGTACGTCATGCGCCTCGACTCTGGCCTGGGGCGGCCCAGGTCCGACCGGCTCGGGGTCGATTTCGCCGGCGTCGTGGCCGCCGTCGGGCCCGGTGTCACCCGCTTCAAGCCGGGCGACGAAGTGCTCGGCTCGAGGTTCGGCGCGTTCGCCGAGTACGCGGTCGTCGCGGAGGATCGCGCGCTGGTTCCGAAGCCGTCGCGGCTGAGCTTCGAGCAGGCGGCGGCAGTGCCGGTGGCCGCGATCACCGCGCTGCAGGGGTTGCGTGACAAGGGGCGCGTGAAAGCGGGCGACAAGGTGCTGATCAACGGCGCATCGGGTGGCGTCGGCACCTTCGCCGTGCAGATCGCCAAGGCACTGGGCGCCGAAGTGACGGGCGTGTGCAGCACGCGCAACGTCGAGCTGGTGCGCTCGCTCGGTGCCGACCACGTCATCGACTACAAGCAGGACGACTTCACCCGCGGCGACCGGCGCTACGACGTGATCATCGACAACGTCGGCAATCATCCGCTGCGCGCGGTGCGGCGCGTGCTCGAGCCCGACGGCACCTACGTCATGATCGGCGGGCCGAAGGACGACCGGTGGCTGGGCCCCGTGCTGGGATTCCTCAAGGCGCCGCTGATGTCGCTGGTCTCGAGCCAGAGATTCGAGGTGCTGCTGGCGGGCATGAACGCGGCAGACCTGGGCGTGCTGAACTCGATGATCGAAGCAGGCCAGGTGACGCCGGTCATCGACCGGACCTATGCGCTGCAGGACATTCCCGCGGCGATCGACTACCTCGAGACGCAGCGCGCGCGCGGCAAGGTGGTGGCTGCGCGGCCCTAGACCGCCGACAGCGCCCGTGCCCAGGCGAGTGCCAGCACGACGAGCGCAACGACGCCGGAGCGCGCCTGCGCGACGCGGCCCCTGGGGATCCGCAGCGTGGCGTGCGCCAGGCCAGCGAGCGCGCCCATCGCAAACCCGGTCAGGTGGGCGAGCACGTCGGTGCGCTCACCACCGGCGCCGGTGAACCCGAGCAGGATCACGCCAGCCACGAGCGGCGCCCAGCGATAGGCCCAGCGGTCGCCCGGGTCGCGGCGGCGGCGCCACGACTATGCGGCGAGCAGGCCGAGTGTCGCGGACAC
>VEPJ01000149.1:0-2745 GCA_012026925.1 Gammaproteobacteria bacterium
CTTTCACGCGCGCGACCGGATCGGTGACCACCGCGGCCACCGTGACCTCCGAGCCCGTGCCCGCCGTCGTGGGCACCGCGAACAGCGGCAGCATCGGCTTGCCGACCTTCAGCATGCCCACGAGCTTCGCCGGGCTCTTGCCGCTCACCACCATCGCGCCGATCACCTTGGCCGCGTCGATGACGGAGCCGCCACCCACGGCAAGGATCGCGTCGGTGCGATGGGCCTTCGCCGCCTCGAAGCCCCGCTGCAGGACGTCGTGGGTCGGGTCGGGCGTGATGCCGTCGTGGACCGCAACCTCGACGCCGCGGTCAGCCAGGGCCTTGCGCAGCGGCTCGACGAGGCCGAGCTTCACCAGGATCGCGTCGGTCACGATCAGCACGCGCTTGAACCCGAACTGCGCGATCGAGTCGCACAGCTTCAGCGCCGCGCCGGGACCGACGAACGTGGTCGGCCGCGGGATCGGCACCACCCGCGAAGTGGGCCACTGGAAGGGCTTCACGAGCCGGTAAGCGAACAGGCGCAGGGCGAACAGCATGGCGGGCCTCCGATTGCTGCTGCGCATCATGCTGCGGCCACGTCGCGGCTGCCAAGTGTGGATGACCGTGAAGGCCAGCCCGCCTGGCGCATTTCTGCACAAATGCGCTCCGAACTCGTCTGATTGCCCACCCCAGCCAGGCCGAGAATGCTCCATGGCTCGCGGCCGTCACCTGCGGCACACTGTACCCGCTGCTGGCATTTTGACAGCACGAGGTACCGCGATGCCGACCCTCACGATCCGCAACGTGCCGCCGAAGGTGGTGGCCGCACTGAAGGCCCAGGCGAAGCAACATCATCGTTCCATGGAGCAGGAAGTCCGCGCGCTGCTCGAGGGGTTCGTGTCCGATCGCGCGTCCGTGCTGGCGCAGGTCAGGGAATCGTGGGAGCGCCAGTCGCGGCGGCCCGATGCTGCAGAGGTGCAGGCATGGCTCGACGCAAGCCGTCCCTGAGCGCCGTCGTCGATACCAACGTCGCAGCCTACTTCCTGCTGGGCACCGAACCGTACGCGGCGCCCTGCGAGCGCTTCTTCGCGGCCTTGCGCGACGGCATCGCGCCCGCAACCTGGGAGGCCGAACTCGGCAACGTGCTCTGGCTGGCAACCCGCAGCGGTGTCCTGCCGCAGTCGGAAGCTCTGTCCCGACTGCGGCTCTCCCGCCGGCTCGGCATCACGTCCGTTCCGCCCGGCGACCTGTGCCAGGGCGCCCTGTTGCGATCCGTTCACTCCGGCATCGCCGTGTACGACAGCCTGTTCGTCGAAGTCGCGATCCGTAGCGGCCGCCGGCTGGCCACCTTTGATGGCGCGCTGCTGCGCGCGTTTCCGGACGTCGCCGCCCGGCCGGACGATCTCCTCGAGCATTGAACCGCGGTCACGCGCCTTTGCGCCTCGGCATCCACACCCGATAGGATCCCGGGCATCCCGACCCACCCTGCGCGAGGGCGCCATGTCAGACCGCCAGCCGATCCCCCGTGACCCGGCCAACGACTACACGCCCGAGATGGCCGAGCGCCGTGCACAGTTCCTGCGGGAGCGCACGGGCGTCGAGCTGAACCACGTCCGCAAGGCGTCGTTCGACCCGGCGGTGCTGCCCGGCAACGTCGAGAACTTCATCGGCGTGGCGCAGGTGCCGATCGGCCTCGCAGGGCCGCTGCGTATCAACGGCGAGCATGCCCAGGGCGACTTCTACGTGCCGCTCGCGACCACAGAGGGCACGCTGGTCGCGAGCTACAGCCGCGGCATGCGCGTGCTGACCGAGTGTGGCGGGGTCACGGCCACGGTCGTGAAGCGCTCGATGCAGCGGGCGCCGGTGTTCATGTTCCGCACCGCGCGCGAGGCCCGCGACTTCGGCGAGTGGCTGGTGGAGAACTTCGCCGGCGCCAAGGCGGCGGCCGAATCCACCACCCGCGTGGGCAAGCTGTTCGAGATCGAGCAGTACCCCGTGGGCAACCTGCTCTACCTGCGCTTCAACTACACGACGGGCGACGCGGCCGGCCAGAACATGACCGGCAAGGCGACGTTCGTCGCGTGCGAGTGGATCCGCGCGACGCACCCGCTGCACCCGAAGTACCTGCTCTCGGGCGGCATCGACACCGACAAGAAGCATTCCGCGATCAACACGCTGCGCACGCGCGGGCGGCGCGTCGTCGCGGAGGCCGTCATCAAGAACGAGGTGCTCGAGCGCCTCATGCGCGTGGACACCGCGAAGCTGTTCCGTGCGCGGCAGATCTCGAATGCCGGTGCCCTGCTCGCAGGCAACGCCTACAACGGCCCGCACGCGGCGAACGGCATCACCGCGATCTTCATCGCCACCGGGCAGGACGTGGCGAACGTCGCGGAGTCGCATGCCGGTATCACGTACGCACAACTGCTCGAGAACGGCGACTACTACTGGTCGGTGACGCTCACCTCGCTGATCGTCGCGAGCTACGGCGGCGGCACCGGCCTGCCGACGCAGCGCGAGTGCCTCGAACTGCTCGGCTGCTACGGCCAGGGCAAGGCCGACCGGCTCGCGGAAATCGTCGCGGCCACGGTGCTCGCGGGCGACGTATCGCTCGGCAGCGCGGTGCTCGCGGGCGACTGGGTGACGAGCCACGAGCGACTCGGCCGCAACCGGCCCTGACGCCGCGGGCCGCGGCGCACGCTCAACTGCGCAGGAAGTCCACGACCAGGCGGTTGACCGCGGCGGCCGCCTCGAACTGCACCATGTG
>VEPJ01000149.1:2755-4489 GCA_012026925.1 Gammaproteobacteria bacterium
AGACCCGCGGGCCCGAGGAGCGTCAGCGAGCGCACTCGCGCGGGCTCGCGATCGGCGACCACGAGGCACGCGGCGGCGCCCATCGAGTGCCCGACGAGGTGGGCCCGCTGGATACCCACGGCATCCATGTACGCAAGCACGGTCCCCGCCAACTCGTCGAGCGCGCCCGTGCCCACGTCGAGCGACGACTCACCGTGCCCGGGCAGGTCGGGGGCTGCCACGGTGTAGCCCTCCTTCGCCAGGGCGGACTGGTTCGCCTCCCAACTCTCCAGCGAGCCGGCGAAGCCGTGGACCAGCACCACCGCCTCGCCGTCTTTACCCTCGATGAGGTGCCGCAGCCGGCGCCCGCCGACATCGATGAACCGGGCTCTCGTCACGGGGACCTCACGGCACCGCATGCGGCGCGATGCGGTCGCGCCACGGCAACGCCTGCTCGAGCTGCGCGGCGAGCCGGAACAGCGTGGCCTCGTCCCCGAGCCGCGCGGTGAACAGCATGCCCATCGGCATCGCGTCCCCGGTCCAGTGCAGCGGCAGCGACATGGACGGCTGTCCCGTCACGTTGGCAACCATGGTGTACGGCGCTGCCTCGAACACCCTGGCGAACGCCTCGATCAGCTTGGCTCGCTGGCTGAGGAAGGCGCCAGCCGGCAGCGCCGCGAGCAGCTTCACACCCTGGCGCTGCAGGGTCGAGAGGTCATAGGCGCCGATCGGCAGCGGCGGCATGCCCACCGTGGGCGTGAGCAGCACGTCGAAGGCCGAGGACCAGCCGAGCCAGCGTCGCGAGAAGAGCTGCAGGCTGTCATGAGCGGCGACAGCATCCGCGGCGGACATTGCGCCGCCCAGCTTCGCGAGCACCCAGGTCGCGAGTTCTACGTCGTCGCCGGTCGCCTCGCGGCCCACCGTGGCGGCGGTGCGGCGCAGCGTGGCAGCGACATCGGCTGCGGTCAGCGCCACATACCCGTCGATGAATGCCTCGGCCGGCAGCGGCAGGTGCACTTCGACGACCTCGTGGCCCAGCCGGTCGAGTGCGGCCGCGGTCGCCTCGAGGGCGCGCCGGTTCTCGGAATGCAGGCTGCGGCCAAGACCCGGGTCGTAGCTGAACGCGACGCGCAGACGGCCGGGGTCGCGCTGCGTTTCTGCGAGGTAGGGCCGCTCGGGCGCGGGCAGCCGCGTGAGGTGCTGAGGGTAGTGTCCGGCGGTCGCATCGAGCAGGGCCGCGCAGTCACGCACCGTGCGCGTCAACGCATTCAGGCTGTCGAAGCCCCACCACGGGTCGGGGCCCTGCGGGCCGAAGGGAATACGCCCGCGACTGACCTTTAGCCCGACGAGCCCGCAGTTCGAGGCAGGCGTGCGGATCGAGCCACCCGCGTCGGACCCGTTCGCCGCAGGCACGATACGCGCGGCGACCGCCGCGGCTGAGCCCCCGCTCGAGCCGCTCGGCGTGCGCTCAAGGTCCCAGGGGTTGCGCGTCGGTCCGAAGAGCTCGGGCTCCGTCACGTTGGTGAGCCCGAGCTCCGGCAGGTTGGTCTTGCCGAAGATCACGAGGCCGGCGGCGCGGTAGCGGCGTGTGATCTCCTCGTCCTCGGCGGGCACGAAGTCCTTGAGATACCTCGACCCGCAGCGCAGCGGCTCGCCGGCGTACGCGGCCAGGATGTCCTTCAGCAGGAACGGCACGCCGCGGAACGGCCCGTCGGGCAGGCCGGCCGCGATCGCGTCCCGCGCGCGGCCCTCCAT
>VEPJ01000006.1 GCA_012026925.1 Gammaproteobacteria bacterium
GGATCGCCGAGCACCCGAAGGGCAGCATCGTCCGCGGCATCGTCCGCGAGGTGGATGCGAAGGGTGCGGTGGTGGACCTCGGCGGCGGCATCGACGGGTACCTCCGCGCCTCGGAGCTCTCGCGCGATCGCGTCGAGGACGCCCGCACGATGCTCAAGGTCGGCGACGAGATCGAGGCGAAGTTCACGGCCGTGGACCGCAAGGTCCGCACCATCGCACTGTCCATCAAGGCGAAGGACATGGCCGAGGAGCAGGAGGCCATGCAGGCCTACCGTTCCGACGCCCCGACCGGCACGAGCCTCGGCGACCTGCTCAAGGAGCAGATCTCCGGCCAGTAACGGCAGACGCGGCCCCGGCGGCGGATCCATTCCGCCGCCGGGGCGTGCGGCCTCGACAGGGACCGACAGGACTACGCGGGGAGTGTCAGAGTGGACGGCGAGCGCAGCATGACCAAGTCTGAGCTCATCGAGCTCATCGCCGCGAAGCAGAGCCACCTGCCGGCCAAGGACGTCGAGCTGGCGGTCAAGCAGATCCTCGAGATCATGAGCGACGCACTGGCGCAGGGGCAGCGGATCGAGATCCGCGGCTTCGGCAGTTTCAGCCTGCACTTCCGGCCGCCACGCCAGGGACGCAACCCCAAGACCGGCGAAACGGTCGCCCTCGCCGGCAAGTACGTTCCGCACTTCAAGCCCGGCAAGGACCTGCGCGAGCGGGTCAACGAGCCTTCCCCCAACCGCGAGAGCGTGCCTCCCGTCGCCGAGTGACCGGGTGGCCGCGGCGCCGGTGCTAGACTGCGCGCGGGATAACGACGGTCGCATCCGGCATGCTGCGGCGAATCGCCTTCATTTCCGCCATCGTCCTGCTGGTCGTACTCGCCGTGCTGTTCACGGCGCTCAACCGCCAGCGCTTCGACGTGGACGTCCTGATGGCGCGCTTCACGGTGTCCTCCGGGCTCGCCCTCATCATCGCGTTCGCCGCCGGGTTGCTGGCGGGCGCGCTCGTTCGTTCGCACTGGATCGCGCGCCTCCTGGCCGAACGCGGCCGCCTGAGGAACGCGCTGCGGCTCGCCGAAGCCCGGCAACAGGCGACGCCTCCGGACGCCGGCTGACCCCGTGAATACGTTCTGGATGGTCTTCACGGGCACGCTCGCCACCGGCTGGGGTGCGACGGCCGTGTACGCGGAGTATCGGCGCCGCCGGCGCGCGAGACGCCGGGAACGCTACCTCGAAGGCGTGCGATTCCTGCTCGACGACAATCCCGACCGCGCGCTCGAGGTGTTCCTGGGCCTCGCCGCGAACGACGACGAGACGATCGACACGCACTTCGCCCTTGGCAGCCTGTACCGGCGGCGCGGGGAGGTCGATCGCGCCATTCGCGTCCACCAGCACCTCGTCGGACGCCCCGGGCTGCAGCCGCATCACCGCGACGCCGCGATGACCGAGCTCGCGCGGGACTACTTCCGCGCCGGCCTCTACGACCACGCGGAGAAGCTGTTCCTCGAGCTTGCCGACCACGGCCGCGAGCCCGCGGTGGCCCTCGCTCACCTCGTGCGCATCCACGAACTGCAGCACGACTGGACGCAGGCCGCGGCGATGCACGAGCGGCTGCGTGCGGTCGGGGTGCCCGAGCAGCCGGGGGCAATCGCGCATTACTACTGCGAGCTCGCGGAGGCCGCGATCGCGCAGCGTGATCTCGACCTGGCCCGCGAGCACCTGCGCAGCGCGCGCCGCGAACAGAAGGACTTCGGGCGCAGCGCGATCCTGCGCGGCGACCTGGCGCGGATGCAGGGTGAGCCGCGGCTCGCCGTGCAGCTGTATCGGCGCGTCGTGCGGCGCGACTTCCACTTGCTGCCGCTGGTGCTGCCGCGCCTGGCGGATGCGGCGCGGCTGGCCGGCGACGCCGATGCATTCGACGAATCCCTGCGCGAACTGCTGCAGAACGGCGTCGGCAACCGCTCGGAGATCGCCTACGCCGCCATCGTGAGCGGCTATTACGACGATCCGGTGATCCTCGACTGCGTGCGCGAACTGCTCGCCACGGACAGCGATCTGCGCGACCTGACGGGAGCGCTGCTGCCCGCGGGTGTGCAGCCGACGGCCGACCAGCTGCGCTCGGTCGCCTCGGCGCTGCGCAACGTCGTGCTGCGTCACGCGCGCTACCGCTGCAGCGTCTGCGGCATCGACAGCTCCACGTTCCTCTGGCAATGCCCGGCGTGCAAGTCGTGGGACACGCTGCGGGCGGTCGCCGCGCTCGAGTTCCTGCCGCGGGCCGCCCGCCCCGGGTCGGGATCCGGCTGAGCGCAAATCTGCGCGAACGCGGTACGTATGCCGCGCGCGTCCCTGGCGGCTCTTCGCTAGCGTGTCCACGACCGCGCCCAGTCCGGAGTCGCGGCGAGTACATGCCAAGGAGGCAGTCATGAACAAGGGAACACGAACACTCGTGCAGGCGCTGGTGGCGAGCATCATTCCGGCGGTCGCCTGGGCCGGTCCGGTGAACGTCAATACGGCGGATGCGTCCGCGCTGGCGAAGGAACTCGACGGCATCGGGCCGGCGAAGGCGCAGGCGATCGTCGAGTACCGGCAGAAGAACGGTCCGTTCCGAAGTCCCGAGGACCTGCTGAAGGTGGATGGCATCGGCCAGCGCGTCCTGGACATGAACCGCGGCAACATCCAGGTCGGTGGCGCGGCGCCGCCGGCCGCGAAGAAGGCGGCGGCGCCGCAGAAGCCGGCGGGGAGCCGCTGATTCGGACCCGGTGCGGCTGCCGGCCATCGCAGGTCGGCATCCGCGCCGGGCGTCGGCCAAATGGAGGCCGCGGCGTGCGATCCGCTATGATTCCGGGTCCCAGCGAGGGCCACTCGGGGTCGGTCAATGGCGCGCATCAGGACGGCGGTCTTCCCAGTCGCGGGACGCGGCACGCGGTTCCTTCCGGCCACCAAGGCCAGCCCGAAGGAAATGCTCCCGATCGTGGACAAGCCGCTCATCCAGTACGCGGCCGAGGAGGCGCTCGCGGCCGGTGCCGAGAAGCTGGTGTTCATCACCGGCTACGCGAAGCGCGCCATCGAGGACCATTTCGACAAGGACCACGAGCTCGAGCAGGAGCTCGAGGCGCAGGGCAAGCGTGACCTGCTCGACGCGGTGCGCGGCATCGTGCCGTCGTACGCGAGCTGCATCTACATCCGCCAGCCCGCGCCACTCGGGCTCGGTCACGCCGTGCTCTGCTCGCGTCCGGTGGTCGGCAACGAGCCGTTCTTCATCCACCTCGCCGACGACCTGATCGAGGCCGACGAGCCATGCCTCAAGCAGATGGCACAGGTCTTCCAGGATCGCGAAGCCAGCATCCTCGGCGTCGAGACCGTGGCCCCCGACCAGACCGACAAGTACGGCATCGTCGCGGCGCGGCCGGTCGAGGGTCGCCTCTCGCAGGTCGATCGCATCGTCGAGAAGCCGAAGCCCAAGGACGCGCCGTCGAATCTCGCAGTGGTCGGCCGCTATCTGCTCACGCCCGGCATCTACGCCAAGCTCGAGACGACGGGCCGCGGCGCGGGCGGCGAGATCCAGCTCACGGACGGCATCGCGGCACTGCTCGCCGACGAAGCGATCTACGCCTACGCGTTCGAGGGCCGGCGCTACGACTGCGGCTCGAAGCTGGGCTACCTCGAGGCCACGGTCGAGTACGCATTGAAGCATCACAACCTCGGCGACCAGTTCGCGGCCTATCTCGCGAAGCTCGTGGCCGACAGACTGCGCCGCTGACGGCGCGTACCAGCGGAGAATCATCCATGTCCAGCAACCAGGACCTGCAGAAGCGTCGCGATGTGGCGTTCGCCCGCGGCCTCGGCGCCCAGCTGCCCGTGTACGTCGAGCGCGCACGCAACGCGGAGCTGTGGGACGTCGAAGGACGCCGCTACATCGATTTCGCCGCCGGCATCGCCGTGCTGAACACGGGGCACCTGCATCCGAAGGTGCAGGCCGCGGTGGCGAAGCAGCTCGAGGCCTTCAGCCACACATGCCTGATGATCACGCCGTATGGCGTCGCGGTGGAACTCGCGGAGAAGCTGAACAAGCTCGCACCGGGGCCGACGCCGAAAAAGGCCATCTTCGTCACGACCGGCGCCGAGGCCGTCGAGAATTGCATCAAGATCGCGCGTGCCCACACCGGGCGCTCGGGCGTGATCGCGTTCGGTGGCGGCTTCCACGGCCGCACGTTCATGGCGATGGCGCTCACGGGCAAGGTCGCGCCTTACAAGGCGGGCTTCGGGCCGTTCCCGGCCGAGATCTACCACGCGCCGTTCCCGATCCCGTATCACGGGGTGAGCGTGCAGGACAGCCTCGACGCGCTCGAGCACCTGTTCAAGTACGACATCGAGCCGGCGCGCGTCGCGGCGATCATCGTCGAGCCGGTGATGGGCGAGGGCGGGTTCTACATCGCGCCGCCGGAATTCCTGCAGGCGCTGCGCAAGCTCTGCGACCAGC
>VEPJ01000119.1 GCA_012026925.1 Gammaproteobacteria bacterium
CGAGCACCAGGTACAGCCGCCAGGCGTCGGCGACGTCCTGCGGGATGTCCTTCGGGATGAAGGCCGTGGACAGGTAGGAGATGTTCTTCAGGCCATCGGCCAGGCGCACGTACTCGACGAAATCCGGCGTACGCGGCTCGCGGGCCACCTGCGTCCGCCGGTCCAGGATGCGGAGCGCGGAACTTGCCGGAACGAAGTGGACGTTGTCGCCCTCGAGCACCGCGGCCGGCGCGCCGTCCCGGTCGTGCAGCGTGGCCGACGACGGTGCACTCGCCAGTGCCCGCTCGACCACGGCGCGCGGGAACCTCACGCGGCCGGAAGCCGGATCGGCGACCATGCCCAGCGGCGCTAGGCGCGCCAGCGCCCGCTCGTCCTCGATGAGCACGCCGGTGCGCTCGAGGACCGTGAGCGCCTCGTCGATGACCCGCTCGATGAGGGCGGGCTCGAGTACCGAAAGAGCAGGCCTCATCCGCTGTCGCCCCCGCAGCCGTCGTTCGTGTTCGTTGCAGCGGCGATTTTGCCGACGGATTGCCGGCAGGTACAGCGCGGGATCGGCGGGCGGGTCAGCGCACCTGGGCGATACAGGCGTCCATGGCCCCGTTTCGCCGGCGCCCCCAGGTCAGCTCGGCGGAGCAGCGACCCGGAAGGTACACGACGTGTTCGTGTGCGTGCAGTTGCTCGAGCGCGGAAGGCGCGCCGTCGCCCGGGAACACAGCCCGACCTTGGCCATTGCTCTCCCCCAAGTCCTTTTGGCGGTAATTCGCGGCGTGTCGCCGGCTCCGGCAATACCGGCTTGTACTTAGCGGCCTGCCGTCACAATCCGGCTCGTCCGAACAACTCATGTGGCTCGCCTGATCCGTATCGCGCTCTCCGGGCAGGCCTCGACGCACTTGCCGCAGGCTTCGCACGCCGCGGCGTTCGGCGTGAACGCCTGCTTCCAGCCGTGCGCGAAGCCCTTCAATTTTCCGCGCAGCGACAGGCCCGCCCTCTCCCCGGCGGGCAGGATACCGACCGCGAAGACGTTCCTAGGGCAGACAGCCACGCACGCGGCCTTGCCCTCGCAACGGTTGCGGTCGATGACCGGCACCATCACGGCCGGCGCCTGCTTGCAGGAAGCGTTGCTGGTCACCTCGTCGCTCATCCGATCCTTGCCCCGCGCTCGGCGAGCAAGTCCCTCAGCACCGAGCGGTGGCAACGCGACTCGTCGGCACAGTAGCAGCCGACCGAGAAGTCGGCCGTGCGAGAGAGCGCCGCGAGCGTGTCGAGGAGCGCGCGGGACTCGGGCGTCTTCATCTCGGCGCGATAGCGACGAACGAACGATCGCCAGGACCGCTCGTCCGCGGAGGCGAGCCCGGCGTGGGCGTCCTTTAGCTGCGCCTCGCTCGGCGCAAGTTTCGGCAGCCAGACGTCGTAGAGTTTTCGGCTGGCGTACTCGCCCTTGGGCACGCCGCGCGGGGGACGCCGCACGGTGCCGATCCGCAGCCCTTCCCCCGGAAGCCGCTCGCTGCCGAGTCGGACGATGCGCACCGTCATGGTCGGGCCCTCCGCTCGGGTCTAGCCGCAGATGCGCTCGGGCGGGCGATCGGCCGCGGGGGACTGGTGCATTTCCCAGAACACCTCGGCCAGCTTCTCGGGCGCGAGAGACGTGCCCGGCATGATCATCCCGGCGATGGTCACGGTGCCCACGTAGACCCCGGCAGGGCCGAGCTCCTTGTTGAGCGTGAACGCAAGGCTCCGCAGGCCGGCCTTGCCGATGGCGAGCGAGGACGCGTCGAGCCATCCAGTCGGATCGAGCGCGAGCCCGCCGCCCGTGAAGAGGATCGTGCCGCGGCCGCGTTGCCGCATCCCGGGCAATACGGCCTGCGCCGCGACGAGCGCGCCCGCCACGTTCACCCGGAAATCGTCCAGCGCGTCCTCGGGTTTCAACACCGAGGGCGGCGCGAGGCTCGCGCGATGGGCGTTGTAGACGAGGACCTCGATCGGTCCTGCATCGCGTTCGACCGCGGCGATCGCACTGCGGAGCTTCGCGAAGTCCCCGGCGTCGGCGGTCTTCGTCTCCACCTTGAGGCCCCGCTCGCGCAGTCCCGCGAGCGACCCTGCGACCTTGCGCGGCTTGCGGCCCAGCCCCACGACCCGATGCCCGGCCGAGGCGAAGCGCTCGGCGATCGCAAGCCCGATGCCGGGCCCGATGCCGACGATCACGGTGACGGGTGTGTTCGTCATGTGTCCACCGATTTCCAGGCAGCCCGGGCCCTAGTACCGGCCGACCTCAGACGAGCCCGAGCTCGATCAGGCTCTTCGCCATCGCCACCGCCGCCTCGGTCGCCGGGATGAACTCCATTCCCAGCGTCCGCCGCGTCAGCGAGTTATCCACCTTCATCGGCTTGCCGAGCTCGGGCACGGCCTGGCGTGCCGCGCCGTCGAACAGCGCCACGACCTTCACGAGCCAGTCCGGCAACTCGCGGGACGGGACCTTGCGCGCGACGTCGCCGAGCCCTGCACGGATCGCGTTCGCAATCTCGATCAGCCACAGGCTCTCGGCGCAGCCCAGGTAGCGTCCGCCGCTGGGCGCGCCGGTCTCGACCGCGAGGCGGTGCATGCGTGCCACGTCGCGCACGTCCACGCACGGGATGGCCATGCGTGGTGCACCGGGGTACTTGCCCTTGAGGAAGGCCTGCACGATCGCCGCGGAGGTGCCTATGTCGCGGTCGAGTGCCGGGCCCAGCACGAGCCCGGGATTGACCGACGAGTAGTGCATCGCCGGCTTCTCCTTGTCCATGAAGTCGCGGGCTGCGCGCTCCGCCAGGGTCTTCGACTTGCCGTAGGCCGTCATGTCAGGCGAATCGAGCTGCGACCAGTCCGCCTCGGTGAACGGCGCAGTTCGCGTTCGCGGATGGCCGTACATCACGGCCACCATCGAGGACGTCTGCACCAGGCGCTGCACGCCGCCCTTCGCGGCAGCCCGCAGCACCCTCATCGTGCCCTCCACGGCCGGACGGATCAGGTCCTGCTCGTCCCTGGGCTGCATGGCCGGGAACGGCGACGCGACGTGCAGCACGTGGGCGCAACCCGCAACGGCCGAGTCCCATCCGGCGTCTGACTCCAGGTCCGCCTGCGCGAACTCGAGCCGGGACACGTCCACGTGCCGCGCGAGGGAAGCCTTCACTTCGTCGGCACGCTTGAGCGACCGGACCGTGCCGCGCACCCCATACCCGGCCCGCAGCATCTCGGCCGCGCAGTGCCTGGCAATGAACCCGGAGACGCCGGTGACAAGGACCGTCGGATTGCTCATGCCTGCTCCCCCTCGGGTAGGAACCGAGTCTACCCCAGCCGGTGACGGCGGCCACAATTCGGCTAAGCTGGGACATGGCAGTGAATTTCGAGCCCGACCGCCCGCTGCGCGATGACATCCGCCTGCTCGGTCGCCTGCTCGGCGACACCGTCCGCGACCAGGAAGGCGACGCGGCGTTCGATCTCGTCGAGAGCGTCCGACAGGTCTCCATCGCGTTCCGGCGCGACGAGGACGTCGCTGCCCGCCGGGAACTGGAGCAGATCCTCGACGGGCTCACCCGCGAGCAGACCATGGTGGTCGTGCGCGCCTTCAGCTACTTCTCGCATCTCGCCAACCTCGCCGAGGACCTGCACAACATCCGCCGCGCCCGCCAGTCGGCGATCGAGGGCGCACCGCCCCCGGAGGGAAGCCTCGAGCGGGCTTTCGATCGCGTCCAGGCGGCCGGCATCGGCCCCGAGGCGCTGCAGCAGTTCTTCCGTGACGGCCTCGTCGTGCCCGTGCTGACGGCGCACCCGACGGAGGTCCAGCGCAAGAGCGTGCGCGACTGCGAGGCGCGAATCGAGCGCCTGATGCAGGCGCGCGACCGGCAGCGGCTCCCGCCCGGCGAGCTGGCGGCCAACGACGAATCCGTCCGGCGCGCCGTGCTCACGCTGTGGCAGACCCGGATGCTGCGACTCGAGAAGCTCGGCGTGCTCGACGAGGTCGCGAACGGGCTTTCGTTCTTCGAACAGACTTTCCTCCCGGAAGTGCCGCGACTCTATGGGGCGCTCGAGGACGAACTGCAGCGCCGGCAGCCCGGTCTCGGCGAGTTGGAGCTACCGTCATTCCTGCGCATCGGCTCCTGGATCGGCGGCGACCGCGACGGCAATCCCTTCGTCACGGCGGACGTGCTGCGCCGCACGTTGCGCATGCAGTCGTCGCGCATCTTCGAGTTCTACCTCGACGAGTTGCACGCGCTCGGCGCGGAGCTCAGCACGACGACGCTGGTCGCGCGCGTGCCCGACGAGGTCCAGGCCCTCGCTGCCAGTTCCCCGGACAAGAGCCCCCATCGAAGCGACGAGCCATACCGTCGCGCGCTCACCGGGCTGTACGCGCGAGTGGCCGCGACGACGCGCGCGCTCGACCAGCACGAGCCCATGCGC
>VEPJ01000130.1 GCA_012026925.1 Gammaproteobacteria bacterium
GACAGGGCGATTGCCGACGGCCAGCGGGTTCACCATCGGGTTGATGTCGACCTTGCCGACCTTGGCCGTACCGGAGCCCGGGATCTGGAGGTCCGCGTCCGTCGTGACGCCGACGTAGCGGATGTCCGTGTTCACGAACCAGTGCGGAGTCACGCGCCAGTCGGCGCCGACCTGCGCATCGGCTCCGAACGAGTCGCTCAGCTTCAGCTTCGTGCCTGCGGGCAGGCCGGCCGCGCCGCGAACTTCCTCGCCCGAGAAAATCGTCCAGTTGGCGCCCACGCCGACGTACGGGCTGAAAGCCTTGTCGGGCGTGAAGTACCACTGGATGTTCAGCGTCGGGGGCAGCACGTCGGTATTGGCGATCGTCGTCCTGGTACCGCCCGGGTGCTTCAGCTGGATCCCGTGCGTGAACGGATACGCCACCAGCAGCTCGGTGCCGATGTGGTTCGTGATCATGTAGGCGACGGTCGCGGTCGGCGAAATATCGCTGTCGACCGTGAGATCGTTGACCGAGCCCAGGACATGGCTGCGGCCCGGCGACGCGGTCGGATTCAGCTGCGAAAAGCCAGCGCGGAACAACCAGTCGCCTTTCGGCTCACCGGGCGCCACGTCGGCCTTCGCGATGACTGGCGCTGCCAGCACCGCTGCAACCGCGAGCGGAAGTAGGTAACGAGATGACATTGAGACGGTCCTCCTTGTGGCTTTTATGCCATGCATTGTATCTAGGACAGCTGCAAGCCGCTCGCCGACGCACCACAACCCACCTGCAATACGTGTTCGCAGGCGCTTGGGCTGGCAGCCAGTGACGCTCATATTGTACCGAAATGTGCGGCCGGTCATACGGGTTTGCACCAACGGCCCGCATTGCTCGACTGGAAAGGCCGCGATTCTGGCACCAGTCTCTGAACCAAGTCCAGATGATGCAAGAACGCAACAGTCCAGGACGCAACCATGTGGCAGCCGGACCCGCCCGCTTTCCGTGGCGACGCGGCGCCTTCGTGCCCCGGGTCCGCCTCCCGTGGATCTGCTCGATCAACGGCCATGCCGGTCGCGCGTAACTCTCTGATCCTTCTCGGCTTGTGCCGTCACCCCGTCTGCGTGCAGCGCTGGTAGCACCCCAAGGGCGCTGCTTTGATGGTTGCCGCGGTTTCCCAACTGGGCCATCGTCGCTCCCTCGCGTCCAATGCCGGGGAGCCGATGAGCCTCACTGGTCAGATCGCCATCTTCCTCGCGGCCACCGTGGTCGCGGTGCCGCTGTTCCGTCGCTTCAGGATGAGCGCCGTCCTGGGCTATCTGGCGGCCGGCATCGTCGTGGGGCCCTGGGGCCTCGGCCTTTTCCAGGACGTCGAGAGCATCCTGAACTTCGCCGAGTTCGGCGTCGTCCTGCTGCTCTTCGTCATCGGACTCGAACTGCAGCCGTCGCGACTCTGGGTGATGCGCCAGGCGGTCTTTGGCGCGGGCTTTGCGCAGGTGGCGATTACGACTGCGGCGATTGCACTTTCCGCGCACGCGCTCGGGCAGCCATGGGTCGCTGCGATCATCATCGGCTCCGCGCTGTCGCTGTCGTCGACCGCTCTCATCCTGCAGGTGCTCGCGGAGCGCGGCGAACTCACCGCACGTCACGGACGCACGGCTTTCGCGATGCTGCTCTTCCAGGACCTCGCCGTGATGCCGGCCCTGGTTGTCCTGCCGATGCTCGGCGGGCGCACGCCGACGCTCGACTGGAAGACAGTCGAGCTGCCGGTTGCCGCCTTGGCCGTCGACATCGGCGCCGGCCGGTACGCGCTCCGTCCCGCGCTTCGCGTGATTGCGGCCACGCGCGTGCAGGAAGCCTTCACCGCGGCGGCGCTGCTGGTCGTCGTCGGCACGGCCCTCCTGTTCCAGTCCGTCGGACTGTCCATGGCGCTCGGCGCTTTCATCGCCGGCGTGCTGCTCGCCGACAGCGAGTACCGCCACGAACTCGAGGCCGACATTGAACCCTTCAAGGGCCTGCTGCTCGGGCTGTTCTTCATTGCCGTCGGGATGTCGGCGAACCTTGGCGTGCTCTTCGAGTCGCCGGCGCGGGTCCTGGCACTCACGCTGGCCTACCTGCTGCTGAAGACATCGGCCATCGCGCTGGCGGCGTGGATCACCCGCCACGACGGCCCCACTGCTTGGCGGCTCGGCGTCGCGCTCGCGGGCGGTGGCGAATTCGCCTTCGTGCTGCTCGGGCTCGCGGCCGGCCAGGGCCTGATGCCGCGTACGACCGCCGACCTGCTGGTCATCGTCGTCACCCTGTCCATGGTGCTGTCGCCGATGCTCATCGCGGGCGCCGATCGGCTGGCACGGCGCCTGCAGCCCGCCGCGCCCGCGCCCGCGTTCGACACGATCGAGCCGGACGAACCCCGGGTGCTCATCGCGGGCTTCGGGCGTTTCGGCCAGATCGTGGCCCGCGTGCTGCGGGCGCGGCACATCCGGTTCACCGCGCTCGAGGTGAGCCAGGCACAGGTCGATTTCGTGCGCCGCTTCGGCAACAAGCTCTACTACGGCGATGCGTCGCGGCTCGAGATGCTGCGTTCCGCGGGTGCGGAGCACGCGCAGCTGCTGGTGCTGGCCATCGACGACGTCGAAGCCTCGGTGCGCACCGCCGAGGTCGCGCGACGCCACTTCCCCGGGCTGCGCATCCTGGCGCGGGCCCGCAACCGGCAGCACGCGTTCCGGCTGCTCGAAGCGGGCGTCACGGAGATCTGGCGCGAGACGTTCGCCTCGAGCCTCGAAGTCGCCGAGGCGGCGCTCGTCGCGCTGGGCACCCCACGTGACGCCGCGGCGTCCCAGGTCCACCGGTTTCGTGTCCATGACGAGGAGACACTCCGGGTCCAGGCGGCCGTCCGCGACGACGAGACCAGACTGATCGCGACGACCAAGGCCTCGGCCCAGCAGCTCGAGAGCCTGTTCGAGGCCGACGCACGTTGACCCGACCGCCGCCGGAGACCCGACCGATGATGCGCCGTATCGCGATTGCACTCGCCGCCACCGTGCCGCTCACCCTCCATGCGGGCACGCCGAATCCGGCACACGCGCCGCCGGCGCCCTCGCTCGACGCCGCTGCGGCGGCACGATTCGCGAAGCTCGCCCTCGACTGCGTGCACCAGGAATATCCGAACAAGATCGCGCACGTGATGCAGTCGGATGCCGATGCGAAGCCGCCGCGCGAGCTGACGCCGGCGTTCTACGGCTGCTACGACTGGCACTCGTCCGTGCACGGGCACTGGCTGCTGGTGCGACTCACGAAGCAGTTCCCGGAGGCGCCATTCGCAGCGGAGGCTCGCGCGGCGCTCGCGAAGAGCCTCACCGCCGACAACATCCGGGCCGAAGTCGCGTACCTGCGCGGACCGGGACGATCATCCTTCGAGCGTCCGTACGGCCTCGCATGGCTGCTGCAGCTGGCCAGGGAACTCGAGACCTGGGACGACCCGCAGGCCCGCGAGTGGGCGCAGGCGATCGCGCCGCTCGAGGTCGAGTCGGCGCAGCGCTTCATGACGTGGCTGCCGAAGCTGCATTACCCGATCCGCGTCGGCGAGCACAGCCAGACCGCGTTCGCTTTCGGCTTGCTTTTCGACTGGGCGGCCGCGTCGGGCGACGTCGGCGTCATGCGCCTGCTCGACGATCGCGCGCGCGCCTACTACCTCGCGGACCGAAACTGCCCGATCGCTTACGAGCCGTCGGGCGAGGACTTCCTGTCACCCTGCCTCGGCGAGGCCGATTTCATGCGGCGGATGCTGCCGCCGGCACAATTCGCATCGTGGCTGTCGCGGTTCCTGCCGGGCATCCCGACCGACGGCCGCAGCGACTGGCTCGCCCCGGGCGTCGTCACCGACCGCAGCGACCCCAAGCTCGCGCACATCGACGGGCTCAACCTCAGCCGCGCCTGGATGCTCGAAGGCATCGCGAGCGGGCTGCCTGCGGGCGACAAGCGCCGCGCCGCACTGATCGCCGCGGCCCGCGCCCATGCGCAGGCATCGCTCCCGGCGGTGACCGGCGAGCACTACGAGGGTGGGCACTGGCTCGGGACCTTCGCCGTCTACCTGACGAGCGAAGCGGGCCTGCAGCGCTGAAGGACTACTTCGTCGATGCGCGAGGCGCGCTCTCGACCGCCGGCAGCGGGGTCACGCGCTTGAGCTCGTAGCCAGCGTTCGCGGGCCCCCACATGAGGTTGCCGGCGGCGTCGAAACCGCGGTCCCAGTTCAGCATGCCGTCCGCGTCGAGCACCACGCGCGAGATGGCGTAGGTCGCGCCCTTGTACGAATTCCGGCAGTGGTCCCCGACGGTGCCTCCCTCGAACCGACCCGCACCCGCACGCGTGAGCACCGCGTCGCAGCCGGCCATTTCGGTCAGGTCCGCCGGCTGCAGCACGTCGAGTCGCCGCGGGTCACGCCACGCACCGTTGAACCGCGCCGCCTGCGGAATCGAGTAGCGCCGTGCGACGATCGATCCTCCCTCGACCATGACGCGCGACATGCGCTGCATGTAGGGAACCGGCGCGTCCTTCATCCAGCTCTCGCTGTAGAGCCAGCGCTCGTCCTTGCCGCGCCCCGCCCAGACTTCGGCGACGTGCCAGGTCGCCGCACCGTAGGCCGGATCGCGGGCCGCCTGCGCCTCCGAACTGAAAGTGCCGACCTGCAGGCGCACGTAGTCGTCGAGCAGGTCGTCGCTGTCCGCTCGGGTCGCGTTCGCGCCCGCGAGCAGGCCCCAGGCCAGCACGAGCGCGACCCACGGGACCCCTGCGACGCGCGATCGCATGGCGCGTCAGGGAATGGCGTGCCGCGACGGGGCGACGCCCTCGACCGGCCCGATCGTCGCACCGGCGCCGACGTAGAGATCGACCTCTCGCTCGAACTTGAGCGGGCCGTTCACGACGGCGCCCGACTCGATCGTGACGCTCGGGTTGCGCGACTTGCCCCACGACCAGCCGTGGTTCTTCTCCACGCGGATCCCTCCGTCAACGCGCGAGCCGCTCGCAATGCGGATGTCGCCGTTCACCGTCTCGATGCCACCGCCAACCTGCGCGCCCTCGAGGGTGAGCTTGCCGTTCACGTTCTCGAGCGCCCCGCCGACACGCGCGCCCGACCGGAGCGTGACCGCGCCGTTCACGGCACTGATGGAGTCGCGCACCTGCACCTGCGGCCCGAGCTCGATGCCACCGTTCACCGTTTCGGCCGATGCGGCGGACGCACCCTCGTCGAAGTGCACGGACCCGTTGACCGTGTCGACGTCCTCGACCTGCGCCGAGCGGCCGATCGTGATCGAACCGTTCACGGTGGAAACGTCGCCGGCCTGCTGGCCTTCGTCCACGTGGATGCTGCCGTTCACCTTGCTGACGTCGAGCGAGGCGCCCAGGACGACGGCGGAATAGGCGTAAAGCAGCGTGGCGGCGTAGCGGAACATCGGATCGGTCTCCCTCGGATGAACTGGCGTCTTACCCGTTGGATGCGGCAGCCGTCGGAAAGGTTGCACGGGACGCGAACCGCTATCCGCCGACCGCTTCCCCGGCCACCACGGTGCCCTCCTCCGCCGTCAGCCCGCGGAACCACTCGCTCAGGCGACGCGTCATCGGCCCCGGCCGACCGTCGCCGATCCCCCGGCCGTCCACGCGCGTGACGGCCGCGAGCTCGCCCATCGTGCCGGAGCAGAACACCTCGTCGGCGCGATAGACCTCGGTCAGCGAGAGATCGCACTCCTCGTGCGGGACCGCGTGGTCGCGGCACAGGTCGAGCACGGCGCCACGCGTGATCCCCTCGGGGCACGCGACCAGCCGCGGCGTGCGGACCACGCCGCGCTCCACGACGAAGACGTGCGTCGCGTTCGTCTCCGCCACGAATCCGCGCGTGTCCAGCATCAGCGCATCGTCGGCACCCGCCACGTTCGCCTCGATCTTTGCGAGGATGGACTGGACCAGGTTGTTGTGATGGATCTTCGGATCGAGGCAGTCCGGCGGAAACCGGCGGACGCTGCTCGTGACGAGGCTCAGGCCGTCGGTCGAATACACCGGCGCCTTGTGCTCGGCGAGGACGATCAGCGTCGGGCCCGACTGGTTGAGGCGCGGGTCCATGCCCGAAGTGATCTTCACGCCACGCGTGAGGGTGAGCCGGATGTGCACGCCGTCGAACATGCGGTTCGCCTCGAGCGTGCGGCGAATCTCCTCGACGATCGCCTCGCGCGCCGGGACGTGCCCGAAGGCGAGCGCCTTCGCCGAACCCACGAGCCGGTCGAGGTGCTGCTCGAGCCGGAAGATGCGGCCGCGGTAGAGCCGGAGCCCCTCCCAGACGGCATCGCCGCCCTGCACCACCGAATCGAAGGGGCTCACGCCTGCGTCGTCGCGCGGCACGAGCCTGCCATTCACGTTGACGATGAGGTTGCGATTGCGCTCGTCGAACTTCTGCAGCACGCGGGGATCCTCAGGCCTGCAAGCGGTGCCCGCGCAGCTTCTCATACAACGGCCGGCATTCCCGCTCGATGTCCGCGAGACGCCCCGTCAGCGCGCGCGGCTCCTCCGCGACGGGCGACTCGAAACCCGTCGAGCGCTCGACGCGATCGTACCAGTGCTTCGCCCAGACGCCGTCCGTGGCGCGGCGGCCCGTCGGCCAGGAGAGCATGCGCGGCGTGAACTCGACGCCGAGCGCCGCGCAGAGCGCGCGAAGCACGGGCTCGGGCGCGGCGAGCAGGTCGGCGGAATCGACCACCGGCGGCACGCGCCCGGTCGTGCGGACGACGTAATCGAAGATCTCGACCTGCTGCGGCAGGCCGGTCGCGAGCAGGTCGAAGTCGCCCAGCTTCTCGCCGAGCGAGGCCAGCATCGGCCGCGGGTCGCGGATCAGGAACGCGTGCGTCATCGAGCCGAGCCATTCCCGGCCCATGTGGGGCAGCAGGTGATGCGCCATCTGCTTCTGGTACAGGATCGAAATGCCTTCCGGCACGGGCGCGAGCAACGCAATCACGACGCGGCGCCAGTCGCGCTCGTGGGCGGCGATGACCTCCTCGCGGCCGGGATGCTCGAGGCCGGTGTGGTCGAGGTAGTGCGCGTAGAAGGGCTCGTCCACGACCAGCGTGTCCGTACGGTTGCCCCACGAGCGCATGAACGCCGTCGATACGTTGCGCGGCCCCGACCACATGGCGAGGCGCAGGACTTCGCCCGGACGACGACGATCCGTCACCGCAGGTTCCCCGCCGCCGTCACTGCGCTGGTGCCGCCGGCTTGCGGAACCGGTAGAGAAACTGGTCCGTCCTGCCGCGGATCGCCTCGTCGAACACGAGCTTCGTGTGGTCGTCGTCCGGGTGCGCGAGCACGCGGCTCTCGCCATCGAAGACGAAACCGGCCTTCTCGAAGTCGCGCTTGACGAGTGCGGGGTCGATCCGGTGCAGCGAATCGACCACCTTGTCCGGCTCGCCGCCCGGGTTCGCGACGTGGTCCTCGACGACGACGACTCCGCCGGGCTTCAGGGACGCGTGCAGCTTCGAGAGCAGCAGCATCGGATCCGTCGCCGGCCACGAGCCGTCCGCCGGCCGCCAGTACAGGTCGTGGTACGACATGATGAAGAGCGCGGCGTCGATGCTCGCGGGTATGAGCTGCAGTTCCTCGATCGGGGCGGTGATCTGCTTGACGTTCGGCAGCCGGTTGCCGGCATAACGGGCCGCGATGCCCTTCTCCGCGAACCTCGCGTACGGCGGGTTGTTGTAGGCGTAGACGTACCCCGTGGCACCGACGGTGCGCGCGAGCAACTCGGTGTAGTAACCACTCGCGGAGAACACGTCGATCACGTACATGCCGGGCGCGATTCCCGCGAACTCGAGCACCTGCTGCGGCTTGCGGCGCGCGTCCTGCTCGAGGTCCGCCCTGGGACGATCCGGGCTCGCGATCGCGGCCGCGATTGCGGCCCGCGAGGCCTCGTTCGCCTGATCCGCCGCGAGAGCCGGCTGCAGCGGCATCACCAGGCCCGCGACGAGGGCCAGCATCGGTGCTCTTTTCATCGTCCGTTCTCCCCGTTCGAACGCTGCGACCAGGTGGGGTCGCTGCTGGTTGCCTTGGCCCGCAAGAATGGCGTCACCCCTCGCCGCAGGCAAGGCGGCTCGTCGCGGGGCAGGTGCGGCCTGCCGCGCCCGGTCAGCCGAAAGCCCGATGGAGCATGCGGGCCGCGACGACGAGCAGGAACACGCCGAACGCCGCGGACAGGCGGCGCCGGTCGAGCGAGTGCGCGAGCCTCGCCCCGAGCGGCGCGACGCCCCAGGAAATCGGCGCGATGATCGCAAACCCGGGCAGGCTCACGTAACCGATCGTGAGCGGCAGGCCCGCGGCATCGGGCGCCGGGGCGAGCAGATAGCCGACGGTCGCCGGGACACTTATCCAGAGACCGAGCATCGCACCGGTCCCGACCGCCTTGTGCATCGGCTCGCCGCAGAGCGTCATGGTCGGCACGCTGAGCACGCCGCCGCCGATGCCCATCATCGCCGCGACTGCACCGATGGCCGCCGGGATGGCCGCGCCGGCCGGCCCGTGCGGGACCGTCTGCCGCAGCACCACGTGGTCGAGCGGCAGGACCATCTTGAGCGCGACCGCTGCCGCGACGCAGCCGAAGACGCCGGCGAGGATGCGGGCGTCCACCCAAGAAGCGAGGAACGCACCGGACAGGGAGCCCAGTACGATGGGCACCGACCAGGCCCTGACGATGGCCGGGTCCAGGGAACCCCTCCGGGCGTGGGAGCGGGAAGAGGAAATCGACGTGGGGATGATCGTCGCCATCGAGGTCGCCACCGCGACATGCAGCGAGGCGCCGGGCGACACGCCGGCGAGGCCGAGGGCGGCGTCGAGGACCGGCACGATGACGATCCCCCCGCCCACGCCGAGCAGGCCGGCGAGCAACCCGCCCGTCGCGCCGGCCGCGATCAGCGCCGCGAGCATCGGCAGCCAGTGCAGGAAGGCCTCGGTCACCACGCGACCGACCGTTCAGGCATGCAGGACATCGGGGAAGTCCATCGTGGAAAACCGTGGCAGTCTAGCCGTGCTCGAAGCGCGTATGCCCCCTCACGCCGCGGGGGTATAGTCTGCCCAGAATCATAGACCTGCGCAGGCAGGCACAACGGGGACATCATGACGGAAACCAGCGGCGGCGAAGTCCTTGCGCGCATGCTCAAGGCAGAGGGCGTCGAGAAAGTCTTCGGCATCATCGACGGCACGTACTTCGGCTTCTACTCGAACCTGCACAAGCTCGGCATCGAGATCGTCACGCCGCGGCACGAGACCATCGCCGCGCACATGGCCGGCGCGTACGCGCGGCTGACCGGCAGGCTCGGCGTCTGCATGGCGTCGAACGGGCCGGGCGTCGCGAACATCCTCCCCGGTCTCGCCGTAGAGAACGCCGAGGGCAATCGCGTGCTCGCGATCACGAGCTGCCGCCGGCCGCAGATCGTCTATCCCGATCGCGGCGGCGCGTACCAGGCGTTCGACCAGGTCGGATCGATCAAGCACCTCGCCAAGTGGAGCGCGGCGGTCGTGTCGTTCGATCGCGTCGCCGAGCTCGGCCGGACCGCGCTGCGCCACTGCTACGAAGGCCGTCCGGGCGTCGTCCACCTCGACGTGCCCGAGACGATCATGAACGGCAAGGTGAAGGCGGAGGTGCCGATCTGGCAGCCGCACCAGTACCGCCGCACCGAGCCGATCACGCCCTCGCCCGGCCAGGTCGAGCGCGCGGCCGACCTGCTCGCCGCCGCGGAACTGCCGATGATCCACGCGGGCAGCGGAGTGATCCACGCCGGCGCCTACGACGAGTTGCGGCGCGTGTCGGAGATCCTGCAGGCGCCGGTGACGACGAGCTGGGCCGCGCGTGGCGTGCTGCCCGAGACCTGCGAGACCGCGATCCCGATGCCGAACGTGCCGCTCAACAACGAGGTGCGCAACGATGCCGACCTCGTGCTCGTGGTGGGCTCGCGCCTCGGCGAGACCGACTGGTGGGGCAAGGCCCCGTACTGGCGTCACCCGTCCGAGCAGCAGATGATCCAGGTGGACGTGGACGGCCACGTCCTCGGCTCGAACAAGCCCGCCGCGCTCGCGGTGCTGGCCGACGCGAAACTTTTCCTCGCCGCGCTCGCCGATGCGCTCGCGTCGCGCACAGGCCGCATGAACCTCGACTCGCGGCGCCGCAAGCTGGCGAAGTACCGCGAGACGGCCCGCGCCGAGCGCACGAAGCTCGACGAGAAGCTGCAGGACCTCGCGGTGCCGATGAACACCGGGCACGTGGCGCACACCTGCCAGCAGGTGTTCCCGGAGGGCTCGGTGCTCGTCGCCGACGGCGGCAACACCGCCGTGTGGGCGATGATGTTCCACGAGATGCGCGTGCCGAACACGATCCTCTCGACGTTCAAGTTCGGCATGCTCGGCGCGGGCGTCGGCCAGGCCCTCGGCGCCGCCGTCGCACGGCCCGACGAGCCCGTCTGCTGCATCATCGGGGACGGCGCGATGGGCTTCCACCCGCAGGAAGTCGAGACCGCCGTGCGCAACGGGCTGCGCGTCGTCTACATCGTCATCTGCGACAAGCAGTGGGGCATGGTCAAGATGACCCAGCAGCTCGCGCTGAAGCCGATCAAGACCCTGATCAGGAAGTCGCTCGGCCCGGACGAGACGATCAAGACGGACCTGGGCGAGATCCGGTTCGACAAGCTCGGCGAGTCCATGGGCGCGCACGGGGAGCGCGTCGCCGATCCCCGCGAACTCAAGGCCGCGCTCGAGCGGGCGCTCGCGAGCGGCGGACCGGCCGTCGTGCACGTGGACGTGGACCCGGTGAAGCACATGTGGGCGCCGGGCCTGATGCATTTCAAGGACATGCACCAGGAGCCGAAGGGCAAATGACCGAGATCGACGCGATCCGGCTCAACTTCACGCCCGGATCGCTGATCGCGCTCGACGTCATCCTCGCCTTCGTGCTGTTCGGCGTGGCCCTCGACATGAAGGTCGAGGACTTCAAGGGCATCGCCACGGCGCCGCGGGGCACGTTGATCGGGCTGGCGGCGCACTCGCTGCTGCTGCCCGCCGTCGCATACCTCCTCACGATCACGCTGCGCCCGGCGCCGAGCATCGCCCTCGGCATGCTGCTCGTCGCTTCCTGCCCCAGCGGCAACATCTCGAACTTCCTCGTGAACTACGCGCACGGCAACCCGGCGCTGTCGGTCACCATCGCTGCGTTCTCGATGCTGGGCTCGATCTTCTTCACGCCGTTCAACATCGCATTCTGGGGCGAAATGAACCCGGCGACGCGCGACATACTGCACGAGGTCGCGTTGAGCCCCTGGGAGGTGTTCGGGACGATCATCGTCCTGCTCGCGATCCCGACGGTGCTCGGCATGACGATCGCACACCGCTTCCCGCGCTTCGCGGCCCGCGCGCGCAGGCCGTTCCGGATCCTGTCGCTGCTCTTCTTCGCGGTCTTCATCGTCGGCGGGCTCGCGGCGAACATCCAGTACTTCGCGAAGTACGTGCCGCAGGTGGCGCTGTTCGTCTTCGTGCTGAACGCAGTTGCGCTGGCGCTCGGTTACTACGCGGCGAAGTTCGCCGGTTTGCCCGAGGCGGACCGGCGCGCGGTGTCGTTCGAGGTGGGCATCCAGAACTCGGGCTTCGGGCTGGCACTCGTCTTCAATTTCTTCGGCGGCCTCGGCGGCATGGCGATCGTGGCCGCGTGGTGGGGCATCTGGCACCTGCTGGCCGGGACGACCCTGGCCACCTGGTGGCGGCGCCGGCCGCCGGCCGGACGGTGGGCGGAAACATGACGCATCGAGTCCTCATTACCGGGGCCGCGGGCTACCTCGGCAGCACCCTTGTCGCTTCGCTGGCGCGACGCGGCCCAGCCGGCGGCGTCGCCTGCATCGTGGCGAGCGACGTCCGCGAGACCCCGCCGGAGAGACGGCTGCCCGGGGTCGAGTACGCCGCCATGGACATTCGCGCCCCGGGCCTCGCGGAGCTGCTCAGGCAGCACGCGATCGACACCGTGGTGCACCTCGCGGCCATCGTCACGCCGGGACCGAAGTCGAACCGCGAACTCGAGTACTCGGTGGACGTCCTCGGCACGAAGAACGTGCTCGAGGCCTGCGTGGCAAGCGGAGTGCGCAAGGTGATCGTCACCTCGAGCGGGGCGGCCTACGGCTACTACCCGGACAACCCGGAGTGGCTCACCGAGGACGACGCGATCCGCGGCAACGAGGCGTTCGCCTACTCGCACCACAAGCGGCTCGTCGAGGAAATGCTGGCCCGGTACCGCCACGACCATCCCGCACTGAAGCAGGTCGTGCTGCGCGTCGGCACGATCCTCGGCGAGACGACGCGCAACCAGATCACCGCGCTGTTCGATCGGCCGCGGCTGCTCGCGATCCGCGGCTCGAAGAGCCCGTTCGTCTTCATCTGGGACCAGGACGTCGTGGGCGCGATCGAGCACGCGATCGTCTCGGAGAAGGACGGCATCTATAACGTCGCGGGCGACGGGGCCCTCAGCATCCAGGAAATCGCGGCCCGGCTCGGCAAGAGGTGCTTGACGATCCCACCGTCCCTGCTGCGCGCGGCGCTGGCCGTGCTGCATCCGCTCGGACTGTCGCGCTACGGGCCCGAGCAGGTGGACTTCCTGCGCTATCGCCCGGTGCTCGACAACCGCCGGCTCAAGGAGCAGTTCGGCTACGTGCCGAAGCTCACGTCGGCCGAGGTGTTCGAGCTCTACCGCAAGTCCCACGGCCTCGGGCCGCGCTCGCCGTGACGCACCGCTCGTTCAAGGGCGCGACCGTGCTCGTGACGGGCGCCGGCGGCGGCCGCGGTCGTGCCACGGCGCTGCGCTTCGCAGCGGCGGGCGCGAACATCGCTGCACTGGACAAGGACGCGGCCGCCGTCGAGAGCCTGTGCGCCGAGGTCGGGGAACGCGGCACGAAGTGTCTCCCCCTGCCCTGCGACATCACGGACGCGCCCGCCTGCGAGCGGGCGGTCGCGGCGGCGGTCGAGCGCTTCGGCGCGCTCGACGTGCTGGTGAACAACGCCGGCATGAGCCACCGCAGCGGATTCGCCGCAACGGACCTCGCGGTGATCCGCCGCGTCATGGAGGTCAACTTCTTCGGCGCTGTGAACTGCACGAAGGCCGCCCTGCCGCACCTCGTCGCGAGGCGCGGGCTGATCGTCGCGGTCTCGAGCGTGGCGGGTTACACGCCGCTCATCGCGCGCACGGGATACTCGGCCAGCAAGCACGCGATGCACGGCTTCTTCGACAGCCTGCGCACGGAACTCGCTCCGCGCGGCGTGGACGTGATGATCGTCTGCCCCTCGTTCATCGCCACGCGCATCGACCGCAACGCCCTGGGGGGTGACGGCAAGCCGGTGCGCCACGCCCAGGTGACGGTGGGCCGGCCTTTGACGGCCGAAGACGCGGCGGAACAGGTCTTCGCGGGCGCCGCGCGGGGACAAAGGCAGATCTTCGTCGGCCGAACCGCCTGGCTCGCGTGGTGGCTGGGCCGCCTCGCGCCGCGCCGCTACGAGCGGATCATGGCGCGGCGGCTGCTGAGCGAACTAGAATCCGACGAGCAGCCCGCCGGCGCGGGAACAGGCAGGGAGAGAACATGAAAGTCCACGTGAAGCACACGCTCAAGACCGACGTCGCCACCGCGTTCAAGCTCGCCACCGACCAGAAGCACCAGGAGTCGATCTACGCCCAGCTCGGCGGCACCGACGTGAAGATCAAGCGTGAAGGCCGGGCGCCGAACGTGAAGCTCAACATTTCGCGCCGGGAACCCGCCAATCCGCCCGCCGCCATCCGCAAGCTCGTGCCCGCCGTGAACACGGTCGAGCACACGGAGAAGTGGGAGGCCGATGGCGACGGCCACCTCGCGAACATCGTGGTCGAGATCAAGGGCGTGCCGGTGAAGATCAGCGGGACCAAGTCGATCCAGCCGGAGAAGAAGGCTTCCGTGATCGAGTGGAACTTCGACGTGACCTGCGGCATCCCGCTGCTGGGCGGTCTCATCGCATCGTTCGCCGGGTCGGAGATCGAGGCGAAGCTCGAGCGCGAGTTCAGGATCCTGACGACGATGATCTGAGCGAGCCACCCCCGAGCCGCCCGGCCAGCCGCGCGCGGTACTCGTCGAGCGGGAATAGCATCACCTCGCCCGAGCCGTGCTCACGGCCGTCGGCCTCGTAGTCGAACGGGTCGTCGATGTCGCGGATCAGCCGCAGCATGTAGATGTTGATCAGCGCCACGAAGGGCACGAGCAGGCACTCGGCTGCGACGCTCTTGAAGCGTGCGATCAGCGCGAGCGCGATGATCATCACGATCAGCACCTCGAGCAGCGCGTAGGCCGGTGGCAGGAAGCCGGTGCGCCTGATCACGTCGATGCGCGAGACGCTGCGTCGCACGGCGAGCAGCTGGGGCACCGCGCGCGATGCATACGGACCCGCCCCTTCACGTTCGAGCTCCTGGATGAGCCCGTTCACGCCGGTCATGGCGTCGTAGACGTCGCTGGTCGGCCGCCGCCCCAGGAGCCAGGCCTTGATCGTGTCGGTCATGTCGAGCAGGCCGCGCCGCAGCCGGCCCGGGTCGAGCGCCGGCCGGTTCGTGGCGGCCAGGACGAAGATCTCCTCGATCGTCTCCAGGGTGGAGGCGAGCTCCGCAGGGAGCTTCTCGGCTTCCTTGTAGTCGGCCATGGTCCCCGCGAGCAGGAAGCCCAGCAGGAACACGCCGGCAGTCAGCACCACGCCGACGTCCGAGAAGTCCACGATGCCCTGGAACCCGAGCACGAACTGCAGGACCAGCTTCAAGGCCAGGATCGCCGCCACGAAGGGCAGCGTCGTCAGCATCAGCCTCCACTTGATCACCGATGGACCTCGCTCGTGGGGCTGTCGTCGCGCCCCGCGGACCGGATGATCACCGCGGCCCACCCCCGTCGCAAGGTGACGATGCGCCCGACGCCGCGGCCACGTACTCATGCTGCACCGCAGCTAGCCATTTGCGAGATGGCGGCGGCCGCGACCGGGCGTACGATGAATCCATGCCGAAGATGTCGCCGGTCGACCAGGCGTTCCTGTTCCTCGAGACGCCCGAGCGTCCGATGAACGTCGGTGCGCTGTTCGTCCTGGCGCCGCCGGCAGGAGCACGCAAGCGGTTCGCCGACCATCTCGTCGCGCGGATGCTCGAATGCCCGGTGGGTCCGCCGTTCAACTATCGGGTCAGGCCCGGTCCGTTCAGGCCGCTCGTCGCCCTCGAGGAGGATGACGCGGTGGACGCCCGCAGGCATTTGCGTCGGCACAGGCTGCCGCGCGGCGGCGACGTCCAGACGCTGTTCAAGCGCATCTGCGAGATCCACGTGCAGCGCCTGCCGCGCGACGAGCCGCTGTGGCAGATGCACGTGTTCACCGGCCTGCCGGACGGCCGCGTGGCGCTCTACTTCAAGACCCACCACGGGATCATCGACGGCATCGGATTCATCCGCTTCCTGACGCACATCGTGTCCACGTCACGGGCTCGCGGCAAGCCGCGTGCGATCTGGGAGGGGATGGCGGCTGTGCCGCAAGCCGCCCCTGCAGTCGCGCGAGCGTCGGGCGCCACGGAGTGGCTGCAGATCGCCGACGAGACACGCCGTACGGCGAACGACATGCTGAGGCTGATGTGGCACCAGGGACTGCGCAACACCGGCCTGGGCCCGGGCCTCGCCGCGCCGTTCGTCACGACACCGGACGTGCTTAAGACCGCGCCGAGCCCCCACCGGGTGCTTGCGCACGTGAGCGTGCCGCTGCAGCGCGCGCGCGAGGTGGCACACCGCACCGGCGCGAAGATCAACGACGTCATGCTGGCCGCGCTGGACACCGCGATGAACCGTTACCTCGACGAGCGCGGTACGCCGCCGGACCGCGCCTTGGTCGCCGACGTCCCGGTCGCGCTGGATGATCACGGCGGCGCGGGCAACCGGATCACGATCCTGCAGGTGCCGCTGGGTCACCCGGAGTCCGCGCCGCTCGAGCGGTTGCAGCAGATCATGGGGGAGACGCAGGAAATGAAGCACGAGGTGCGGGCCCTCTCGGGCGGCGCGCTCATGCTGTACTCGATCGTGCAGCACTCGCTCGCGAGCACGATCGAATCCCTGCACCTCGGCGAGCTGCCGATGCTTGCGAACCTCGTGGTCTCGAATCCCGCCGGCCTCGAGAAGCGCGTCTACTTCGACGGCGCGGCGGTCGAGCTGGCGCTGCCGATCTCGGTCGTCGCGCACCACCAGGTGCTGAACGTCACGGTCACGACGTACGTGGACGCGCTGCACCTAACCTTCATCGCGCTGCGCGAGGCGTTGCCGGACCTGCCGAAGCTTGCCCGCTACACCGCCGAGGCGCTCGAAGAACTGGACGCGGAGTCCGCGCCGACCCAGCGCGCACGCAGGGCCGGTCGCGCCCGGGTCGTGGCCGTACGAAAGCGGGCGCGACGTCGCGTGCCCGCTGCGCGGAAACGCGGATAGATGGCGCCACCCGGAGTCCAGGCGAAGCCCGGCGCCCTCCGCCAGCTCGCGATCGTCGGGACGCTCGCCAGGCGCTCGCTTGGCCGCCGCCTGAGGGGGCAGCTGGGCCGTCCGCGCAGTTTCGACCAGTTCCGCGCGGACCTGCAGCTCCGGCTCGCGACGCTGCCGTCCGGCGCACTCGCCGCGCACGCATTCCACTTCCTGCCCGCGACCTGTCCGCCCTGGTTCGACACCGGCGTCGACGTCGCGGCCGGCGACAGGGTGACACTCGTCAAGGAAGGGCGCGTGTACCTGTCGCGGCTGCTCGACATCTGGGTGCCCGCGTCGTTCCAGGTCTGGTGCCGGATCGGCGAGCAGGGCCCGATCTTCCGCGGCACGCGCGATTCGCACACCTTCACGGCAGGCAGCGCAGGACGGCTGTGGCTCGCGAACTATTTTCCGGGCGAATGGGCTGACCGGAGCGGCAAGCTGGCCACGAGCGCAGCGGAATACGCCAAGGTCAGCGGCGGCACGTCGGTGCTGCTGGTGAAATGGGCGCGCGGCGCGCATGCCGAGACGCTCGTCGGCCCGAGTGGGGCCGAGGTCCAGCCGCCGGAGACGTGGGACTACCTGTGGTTCCTCGGTCCGGCGGAAATCTACAGGCCGTCGCTCACGCCCGACGGCCGGCCGGCCATCGACTGTCACACGCATGGCGACGTCGGGATTCTCCAGCGGGACGCGCGGTGGCCGCTGGTGCCGGGCACGAAGCTCCGCTGGTCGTGGCGCGTCGAGCAGCTGCCGACGGACCTCGACGAGGACACGCTGCCTTCACACGATTACCTGAGCATCGCCGTCGAGTTCGACGACGGGCAGGATCTCACCTACTACTGGAGCGCATCGCTGCCGGTCGGCAAGGTGTACCGCTGCCCGCTGCCGAACTGGACGCACAAGGAAACGCACGTCGTGGTCCGCTCCGGCCCGAAGGGACTCGGGGAATGGCTCGCAGAGGAACGGGACCTGCACAGGGACTACGCGCGCTACATCGGCGGCCCGGCCCGGGAGATCGTGAAGGTCTGGCTGATCGCGAACAGCCTGACGACCCGCGGCCATGGCCGCTGCGAGTACGCGGGGATCGAGCTCAGCTCGGCCGAGGAGAAAATCGAGGTGCTCTGACGACCCTTCGCGGAGAGCACCCCCAGCTCTTGGTCACACTCAAGGCACCGCTCGAGGCGGCTTCTTCTTCTCAGGGGACCTCGTCGGGCGGGGCGACGACGCCTCGCCTCACGTCGCCGGCGCCAGCGGCTGCTTGCGCACCGCCGCCGTCGGCAACAGGAAATTGGACAGCGACGGGATCAGGATCAGCGCACCGATCATGTTCCACAGGAACATGAACGCGAGCAGGATTCCCATGTTGGCCTGGAACTTGATCGGCGAGAACGCCCAGGTGATCACGCCTGCGGCCAGCGTGAAGCCGACCAGCGCAACGATGCGTCCGGTGAACGCCAGCGCCGACCGATACGCCTCGGCGAGCGGCAAGCCCATGCGCTGCCCGTGCAGCTGCACGGACAGGAGGTACAGCGCATAGTCGACGCCGATGCCCACGCCGAGCGCGATCACGGGCAGGGTCGCGACCTTGACGCCGATGCCGAGCACGACCATCAGCGCCTCGCACAATACCGACGTCAGGGCCAGGGGCAGCAGCGCGACCAGCACTGCGCGCCATGACCGGAATGCGATCAGGCAGAGGATGGACACCGTTCCGTAGATGTAGAACAGCATCTTGAGCCACGCGTCTCGCACCACCTGGTTCACCGCCGCCTCGATGCCCGCCGAGCCTGCCGCGGGCAGGAGCTCGACGTCCTTCACGGGGTGATCCTTGATGTACTCCTCGACGGTCTTGGTCACCGCCTCGAGCGTCGCCGCCTTGTGGTCCTTCAGGAACGCGATGACCGGCATCACCGAGCACTCGGTATTGGTGAGGTCGGGCGTGTTCTGGATCGCCTGCTGAGCGCCGTAGTTGAGCACCTCCTGGTTGCGCGAGATGGTCAGCCACTTGGCGCTGCCTTCGAACGTGCCGGCGGTGACCTGCTTCACGCCGTCCGCAAGCGATACGGTCGCCTGCACCTGCGGCAGCTGCTGCAGGTGCCAGGCAAGCCGGTCGGCCTGCTGCAGCGTCTCGTAGCGCATGCAGTGCTCGACCGGCGTCTTCACAATGACGGCGAACACGTCGGACGAGAGCGAGAAATGCGAGGTAATGAATGCGTTATCCACGTTGTAACGCGAGCTCGGGCGCAGCTCAGGTGCGCCCGGGTCGAGGTCGCCGATCTGCAGGCGCTCGCGAACGACATGCCCGCCGATGCCAAGCGCCAGCGCGACCACGATCGCGGCCGCCGCCCAGCGTCGGTTCTCCGCGAAATGATTGAAGAATGCCCAGACGCCCGTCGAACCGACGCCCTGCTCCTCCTGCTTGAGGCTGCGGGCCGCGGCCTTCTTGCTGACGCCGGTCACCGAGAGGATAACCGGCAGGAGCACGAGGTTCGTGAAGAGCAGGACGCACACGCCGATGGTCGCGGCGACCGCGAGTTCGCGGATGGCCGGAATCGGGATCAGCAGCAGCACCGCGAACCCGGCCGCACCGTTCAGGAGCGCCGTGACGCCCGCGACGAACAGCCGCCGAAACGTGTAGCGCGCCGCGACCAGCGTGCAGGTGCCGCGGCCGACGTCCTGCTGGATGCCGTTCATCTTCTGCGCGCCGTGCGACACGCCGATTGCGAAGATCAGGAATGGCACGAGCACCGAGAATGGATCGAGCCCGAGCCCGAGCAGCCTGAGCATTCCTATCTGCCAGATCACGGCGATGAGCGAGCACAGCAGCACGACGAACGTGCTGCGCACGCAGCGCGTGAAGGAGAAGAGGATCGCCGCGGCGATGAGCAGCGCGACGCCGAAGTACATCATCACCTGCATCAGGCCGTCGAGCAGCGAGCCGATGATCTTCGCGAAGCCGATGACGCGGATCTTGTACTTGCCGTCCTTGGTCTCGAACTTGCCGCGCACGTTCTTCTCGATCGCGCGCGACAGCTCCCAGTAGTCGATCTTCTTGCCCGTCGCCGGGTCACGGTCCATGAGCGGCACGACGATCATCGCCGACTTGAAGTCGTTCGCGACCAGGCTACCGACGACGTTGGCCTTCATGATGTTCATGCGGAGCTGCTCGACGCCCTGCGGAGAACCGTCGTAGGTGTCGGGCATGACCGGACCTCCGGTGAAGCCTTCCTCGGTGACCTCCGTCCAGCGCACGACCGGCATCCAGATGGACTTCACCCAGGCGCGGTCCACGCCCGGGGTGAGGAACAGCTCGTCGTTGACCTTCTTCAGCGTGTCGAGATACGCGGGATCGAAGATGTCGCCCTGCGTGTTCTCGACCACGACGCGCAGCGTGTTGCCGAGGCCGCGCAGCTGCCCGCGGTTCTTCGCGAAGTTCTGGATGTATGGGTGACCGATCGGCAGCATCATCTCGTAGCTGGCGTTCAGGCTGATCTTGACGGCGTTGTAGCCGAGCACGACGGTGACGACCAGGCAGGCCAGCATCACCCAGATCCGGTTGTTGAAGATCAGTCGCTCGAGGCGATTGCCGGATTTCTGGTCGAAGTCCTTGATGTCGCGGACGACCGGCATCGCTTCGATATTGGTTGGAGCTGCCATCGTGATGTCCTGGGTCTGGCGTGGTTCAGGGCGCGCCGGGCGCGATCACCTTGGCGCCGAACGGACCGGTCAGGCCGAGCCTGCCGCCGCCCGCATCGATGACGCTGGTGAGCGGCACCGTCTTTTCGAGCTTCACGAGCTCGAAGGTCTGGCCTGCGTCCTGGCTCACCGCCAGGCGGCCGCCCTGGTCGACGAGCACGACCTTGCCCGGGCCGAGGGTCGCACCGCTGACGACCGTCGCGGGCAGCTTCGCATCCACCTTCGACCAGCTCTTGCCGCCATCCGTGGTGCGGAAAACGTTGCCCTTCAGTCCGGCAACCAGGACGGCGTCCCCGGCGTCGACGACCGCGAAGAAGCTGCCGCCGTAGTCCACCGCCACGGACTCGAACTTCTGGGTCACCGGGTCGAGGCGGAACACGACGCCGGCTTCCCCGGCGATGTACAGGCCGCCCGCCGCCGGGCGGATGGAATAGAGGTTCATGAAACGCGCGTTGGCGACCCGGTCGAACCACGACTGCCAGGTCTTGCCGCCGTCGGACGTCTCGAAGATGAGGTTGTACGCGCCGACCACGAAGCCGTGGCTGTCGTTCTCGAACCAGACGTCCAGGAATGGCTTGTCCGGGCCCTCCTCCTTGTAGCGCTGTGCCTCGGCCAGGAGTCCCTTGAGCACCTCCGAGTCCGGGTTCGCGGCCGCTTTCGCCGTGACGTCGGCGACGATGATGTCGTTGGCTGCCCGTCCGTCGAGTTGCTTCGCCCACGTCTTGCCTCCGTCCGTGGTCGACAGCACGACGCCGTCGTGACCGACGGCCCAGCCGTGCGATGCGCTCGGGAAATGGACGGCCGTCAGGTCCGAGCTGACGGGCACGCTCGACTGCGTCCAGGTCTGTCCACCATCGGACGACACCACGATGTGGCCGCGCGGCCCGACGGCCACGAACCGCTCGCCGGCTCGCGCCATCGAGAGGAGCAGGCGCTTCGCCGCCAGCGGCGACTGCATCGCCGGACGGTCCAGCACGTCGTCGTTCGCCTGCGAAACGGCAGGCGCATCTGCTGCCTGCGCCGGCATCGCCATGGAAAGCGCGGCCAGCGCGGCGACCGTGGCCGCCGTCCTGGAAATCCTGGTTCTCATGTCGTCCCCCGGTCGACACCCGCCCGTCCACACGGACGAGCGGAATGCCTTGCCAACAAGAGGGGCCCGGTGCCTTGACGCCGGGCACCCCTTACTTCGTCAGCGAATGCCGGCCCCCGCCAGCGAATCCGGCTGCCAGTCGCGAGGCGGGAACGGATCGCGCTGCTTGATGCCGTAGTAGAGCCCGACGATGCCCTGCGGCGCGTAGAGCCCGGCGACCAGGTCGTAGCCGATCTGCAGGGAGATGCCCATCGACCGGTTCCCGTAGTTGAACGCCGTGGGTGCGACGACCCCGCGGTAGAGTTGTCCACGCGCGTCGTACTGGTCAGACAGCACACAGATCCAGCTGTCCTCGTCGCAGTAGAACACGCGCTTCGAGTAGACGTGGCGCTTGCCCGGCTTAAGAGTCGCCTCCACCACCCAGACGCGGTGCAGTTCCCAGCGCAGCAGGTCCGGATTGAAATGGTTCGGCGTCGTGACGGCCTTCGCGTCGCCCGGGAAGTAGACGGCCTTGTAGGCGTTGTACGGGATGAACATCTCCTTCTTGCCCGCGAGCTTGAAGTCGAACCGGTCCATGGCGCCGTTGAACACGAACGAGTCGTCGTACGTCAGCGAACCGGCGACACCCGGGTTCGGCGTGTCGTACGCGATGTCCGGCGCGAGCTTCACGCGCCGCTGGCCGGGCAGGTACTGCCAGGCCTTGCGCGGCTGGGCGAGCGGGTTGACGTGGTCCCAGACGAGCAGCGATTCGCCGGCCCGGCGCGCCGGGCCCGGGTACTCGAGCTTGATGAGCCAGAACGGGTCGGTGGGCTTGATCGGCTTCGTGATGTTCTCCGGGCTGAACAGCGGCCACTCCTGGTAGCTGATGCCGCTGGTGGACAGCGTCGCCGTACCCGAGGAGTCGATGTTATACGAGTCGTACTTGGCGAGCGTGGCCACACCGTTGAAGCGCATCAGGTGATTCCAGATCACCTCGTTGCCCGTCTTCGGGATCGGGAACGGGATGCCCGGCAACGCGTTCTCGAAGCTGAGACCGCCTTCGGTCGACTTTGCCTGGGTGGCGTTCTTGGCCGTGTTCTGGGCCAGCTGGTCTGGATACACGATCGAGCGATGCGTCGGGAACACGTCGACGCGCATCGTCGGATAGCGCTTCAGGAGCGCGTAGGTGATCGCGTTCAGCTTGTCCTTGTACTGGTCGGCGTTCTGGCCCGTGATCACGAGCCGCGGCTTCTCGTTCCCGAACGGGTCGGGCAGCTTCGTGTCGCCGGGCTTGTAGCTGGCCGGCGGCGTCGTCAGGCCGCCGGTCCACTCCGGAATCGTGCCCTCCTTGTTGCCGGCCTTCTCAGCGCCGAGGGGGGTCAGGCTCTTGCCGAGCTGGGCCGCCTCCTCGGGCGTCGCGGTCGCCATCGCGCTGGCGCTCACCACGGCGAGGGTCGCCGCAAACAGTGTCTTGCGAATCATTTGTGGTTCCTCGTCAGAAGGTCGTCTTGAACGTCAGCGAGAAGAAGTCGCGGTCGGCCAGGATGGCGTTGGTGCCGTTGA
>VEPJ01000110.1:0-3194 GCA_012026925.1 Gammaproteobacteria bacterium
CGCTGTTCCGGCAGTGGGCGAGCATCGCGGCGAAGGGCCTCGAGGAGCTGAAGTCGCACTCGCCGGTACCGGCGGACCTGAAGCCCGGCCAGAAGATGAAGGACTGACCGGCCCTCCCCGGGCCGGCAGGAGCGCTGGTTGAGCATCTTCGAGTTCCTGCTGGCCCTGTACGCGATCGTCGCGGGCCTGGGCGTGTCGCTGCTGGTGCGCAGCGTCGGCCAGATGATCGAGGCCCGCGACCGGGTGCGCCTGTACTGGGTGCACACCTGCTGGATCGCGCTCGTCTTCGTCGGCCACGTCGTCAGCTGGTTCGCGCTGTGGCGCTATGCCCAGCACAACCCGTGGACCATCCTGCAGGCACTGCTGCTGCTCTGCGTGCCGATCCTGCTCTACCTCATCAGCCACCTGGCCGTGCCCGAACTCGAGGACGACCGGGTCCACGACATGCGTGAGTACTATTTCCGCCACGCGCGCTGGACCCAGGGGCTGCTGCTCGGCGTCCTCGTGGCGGGCGCGCTTGCGCACTTCGTGATCGAGGGCAGCCTCGACCTCACTGGTGCGCGAGGCGTGCGGGCCGCCATGGCCGTGGTGCTCGTCCCCGGTATCATCAGCCGCCACCCGACGGTGCACGCCGTGCAGGCGGCGTTGCTGCTGCTGGTGATGGCCATCGCCGTGTCGTACGTCGCGCAGCCGGTCGGCTGACGGGGAAATTTCATGGCGAATCGTCGCTACGTCGTCGCGGCCGGCCTGGGCCTCGCACTGCTGGTCGGGCTCGCCGCGGCGTGGCGCATGGGTGTCCTGGGTCCGTCGGCGCCGGCGGGAGACACAGAGCCGATGCCGCCCGCCGCATCAGTTTCGCCACCCGAGTTCGTGGGCTCTGCTGCGTGCCGCGATTGCCATGCGGACGAGTACCAGCGCTGGCAGGCATCGCAGCACGCGGTCGCGATGCAGGTGGCGGACGAGCAGACGGTGCTCGGCGACTTCACGGGCGCCAAGTTCAGGAACCGCGGCGTCACCAGCGAGTTCTTCCGTCGCGACGGCAAGTTCATGGTCCGCACCGACGGACCCGACGGCAAGCTGGCGGACTTCGAGGTGCGCCACACGTTCGGTGTCTATCCGCTGCAGCAGTACCTGATCGAACTGCCGGGCGGCCGCGTGCAGGCTCTGTCGATCGCGTGGGACGCGCGGCCGAAGGACCAGGGCGGGCAACGCTGGTTCCACCTCTACCCGAACGAGCGCATCGCGCACACCGACGAGCTGCACTGGACGCAGCGCCAGCAGAACTGGAATTTCATGTGCTCGGACTGCCACTCGACCGGCGTGCGCAAGAACTTCGACGCCGCGACGGGCACGTTCGCGACGCAATGGTCCGAGATCAGCGTGGGGTGCGAAGCGTGTCACGGCCCTGGCAGCAATCACGTCGCCCTCGCGCGCGCTGCACAAGGCGGCGACCCCGCCTCCGCACGCGGTGGGCTGACCGTCACCTTCGACGAGCGCAAGGGCATCGCCTGGGTGATCGCCCCGGCCCCCGGCAACGCGGCACGCAGCGCGCCGCGCGAGTCGAGCAAGGAACTCGACGTGTGTGCGCAGTGCCACGCCCGCCGTGGCCAGTTCTCGGATGCGTACCGCGCGGGCGACGCCTTCACCGACCACTATCTCCCGGCGCTGCTAAGCCCGGGCCTGTATCACGCCGACGGCCAGCAGCTCGACGAGGTCTTCAACTGGGGCTCGTTCCTCTCGAGCCGCATGCACGAGAAGGGCGTCACCTGCAGCGACTGCCACGACCCGCACGGCGGCAAGCCGCACGCACCGGGCAATGCCGTTTGTGCGCAGTGCCATTCGCCCGCCAGGTACGACGCACCGTCGCACCACTTCCACGATCCGGGCACTTCAGGCGCGGCCTGCGTGTCGTGTCACATGAAGCCCGAAACCTACATGGTGGTGGACCCGCGCCACGACCACAGTTTCCGCATCCCGCGCCCCGACCGCACGGTGAGCCTCGGTACGCCGAACGCGTGCAATCACTGCCACGCCGATCGCACGGCCGAGTGGGCCGCCGCCGAGATCCGCAAGCGTTATCCCGCTCCGAAGCCCGGGTTCCAGGGATTCGCGGAGGCATTCGCGTCTGCCGACCGCGGTGATCCCTCGGCGGTCATGGCGCTCGTCCAGGTGTCGGCAAATCTCGACGAGTCGGCCATCGCGCGTGCCTCGGCCATCGACCGGCTCGCGCGCCTGCCTGGCGAGAATGCGTTGTTCGCCGCGGAGGCCGGGCTCAAGGACGCGAGCCCGCTGGTGCGCAGGGCCTCCATCGCGGTGTTCGAGCAGTTGCCGCCGCTGCAGCGCAAGGCGGTCGTACCGCTGCTCGGCGATCCGTCGCGCATCGTGCGCATGCAGGCGGCGCGCACGCTCGCACCGCTGGCCGACGACGCGTTCGAGCCTGCTGCGCTCGAATCATTCCGCAGCGCGGCGGCCGAGTACGTCGCCGCCGAGCGCTTCAACGCCGACCGACCGGAGCACCGCACCAACCTCGGCGGGTTCCTCGCGGAGCGCGGCGAAACAGTCGCGGCCGAGGCGGAGTACCGGGCCGCGCTCGCGCTCGATCCGCGCTTCGTGCCGGCGTGGGCCAACCTCGCCGACCTGCGGCGCCTGCAGGGACGCGAGGCGGAGGTCGAGTCCACGCTGCGCGAGGGGCTCAAGGCGGTACCGGGCGCGGCCGCGCTGCATCACTCGCTGGGTTTGTCGCTGGTGAGACAGCAGCGCAAGGCGGAAGCGCTGCGTGAACTGAAGCGCGCCACGGATCTCGAGCCTGGCAACGCGCGCTACAAGTACGTGTACGACATCGCCGCGGCGGAACTCGGCCCATCCGGCCGGTAACCCCATCGCCTAGTTCCGCAAGTAGGACGCGACCTCCACCGATTCGAAACCCGGCGTGTTGCGCACGAGCTGCTCGAGCCAGTGCTTGTGACCGGCGCCGAACACCACGACGACACGGTCGCCCGGACGCACGACGTCACGCAGCTTGGCGAAGATCTTGGCATTGCGCATGTACCAGTAGCCGAGCAACTCGGACGCCGGCTGGTCCTCCCCCTCGTCGAGCGCGAGCATCGCGTAGTACATGCTCGGGTCGGCGAGCGAGCGTGGATCGTTTGCGTCGAGCAGCAACTCGGCCATCGTGCGGCTCGCCTGCCGCTGCT
>VEPJ01000110.1:3204-4395 GCA_012026925.1 Gammaproteobacteria bacterium
TTTGCGGCGAGCAGCTACACGGTCATCGTGCGGCTCGCCTTCCGCTGCTCGAAGCCCTGCACCTTGCGGTCCGCATCGGCCATCAACTCACCCAGCGCTGCCTCCTGGCCGCGCGCGCTCACCGACGCCTGCAGCTTCTCGAAGGGAAAGTAGTCCGGCTCGCCGTTCGTCGGCTGCTCGTCGATGCCGTAGACCTTCTCGAGTCCGGCGACGTGGGCCAGCCGGTATCCGACCTGCACGCGCTCATCGCGATCGATGCCGAGTTGCTCCGCCGTGAAGCTGGGATAGCGGGCATCCTCGTAGGCCGGCGCCGTAGTCACGCGCTCGACGGCCACCACCGTGGGCCTGAACGCGGCGAGCGCGCCAATGGCTCGTGCGAGCTCGTCCTGCCGCCGCGCCTTCAGTACGTCGTCGGCCGCCACGTTGTGCAGGTCCTGCCCCGGGTTACCCAGGTGCCAGGTCCCGAGCACCATGACCTGCACCGGCGCCGGCTCGGCGAGTGCCGGCTGCACGATCAGCAGGGCGCACAGTGCGCCGAGTATCGATTTCATGCTCACCCTCCCCTGCCGGTCGGCAGGTTCTTGGGATGCACGAGCGGGCGACAAGGTTGCAGGCGGTCCCGGTTCCCCTAGTGGGCCGCCCGCGGGATGTCGCGGGACTCGATGACGGCCACGCCCGGCAGCTCGCGCAGCGCCGTCGCGATCATCGCAGCGGCGATGTCGCACGCGGCCACCGGCCGCCACGTCGCGGGCGCGAAGCGCAGCAGGTGCTCGCTCAATCGTTCGAGCGGCCGTGATTCAGCTCGGTCGCCCGCGATCACCGAGGGCCGCAGGATCGCGAGGCTCGGCCAGCCCATCTGCCTGAGCCCCTCCTCCATCTCGCCCTTCACGCGCGAGTAGAAGAACGGCGACGAGCGGCTCGCGCCGAGCGCGCTCACCACGGAAAGGTGCCGGGCACCGCTCCCGAGCGTGAGCTGCGCAAGCCGGAGCGGGTACTCGTAGTCAACTTCGCGGAAGCGCTGCTGCGAGCCCGCCTTGCGGATGGTGGTGCCGAGCGCGCAGAACACGTGGTCGCCGCGCAGCTGCGACTTCACGTCGCCGAGGCGGGCGAGCTCCGCGACGCCCTCGTGCAGCTTGTCGTGCCGCAGGCCCGGCCCGATCTCGCGCCGCGTCCCGCCGGTCACGCGACCGT
>VEPJ01000211.1 GCA_012026925.1 Gammaproteobacteria bacterium
CCCATCAGCCCCGGCAGCACGTACGTGACGGGGCCAGCTCGCCGTACCGCCTGGGCCCGGCGGGCGAGCCCGCTCAATTCGCGATACGCATCCTCACCGAGCAGCGCGACGAGTTCGCGCTTGCGCTCGCCGCTCGCGAGCAGGCGTTCGACCGCCTCGTCGTGCAGGCGATGCGGAGCGGCCGACGGCGGCACGGCGGACGGCATCGGGCGTCCTTCCGCGCGACCTCAGTGCTTGTGTTGCGCTTGATCGTCCGTGGCGGAAGCCGGCTTCACGGTCACGGTCACCGGTTGTTCGCCGGCCTTGGCGAAGCGCAGCGTCACGACGAACGTCTGGCCCGCGACCAGCGGGCCATCGAGCCCCATGAGCATCACGTGCGTCGACTTCGGCGCGAGTTCCACGCGCTGCCCGGCCGGGATCTCCACGGCTTCGATCGCCCGCATCTTCGACACGCCGTCCTTCTCCTCGACGGAGTGCAGGTGGACCATTGCCGCGCGGTCGCTGCGTGCGTCGACGAGGCGGTCGGCCTGCTTGCCGCCCTGGATGGTCATGTACGCCGCGCCGACGGTGGTGCCGGGCGGCGTCGCCCGCGCCCAGGCATTGGTGACGACGGGCGCGTCGGACGCCCAGGCGGCACCAGCGAAAGCGAGACAGGCGACGACGGCGAGGTGCTGTGCAGTTCGGGTTGTCATCGCTTCGGTTCCTCTTTCATGGCGGTGCGGATGGCGGCGATCACGGCTTCGATCGCCTTGCCGCGGGTGGTCGACTTGCGCCACACCGCACCGATGGTACGCACCGGCGCGGGCTTCGCGAACGGCTTGATCTTGAGTCCGCGTGCCGTGCCGACGGGCGTGGCGGCAGCGAGCTCTGGCAGCAGCGTGATACCGTGCCCGGCGGCCACCATCTGGCGCAGCGTCTCGAGGCTCGTGGCGCGGTAGTCCTGTTCCTGGTTGAGCCGGATGCGGCTGCACACGGAGAGGGCATGGTCGCGCAGGCAGTGCCCGTCCTCCAGCAGCAGCAGCGTCTCGTCCTTGAGGTCCTCGAGCTTCACGCGCTCGCGCTCGGCGAGCGGGTGGCTGGCGGGCACGGCCAGCGTGAACGGCTCGTCGTACAGGTGCGCGGTCTCGAGCCCCTCGGTGGGCATCGGCAGCGCGATGATGCCGAGGTCGAGTGCGCCGCCGCGCAGCTTCTCGAGCAGCGGCGCGGTCTGGTATTCGTAGAGCATCATCTTCAGGCGCGGCACGGCCTTGCGCAGCGGGCCCACGACGTGCGGCAGCAGGTACGGGCCGACGGTCGGGATCAGGGCCACCTTGAGCGCGCCCGACAGCGGGTCGCGGTCGGTCCTCGCGATCTCGACGATTGCATCGGCTTCCTGCAGCGCGCGCCGCGCGCGCTCGACGACCTTCTCGCCGGTCTCGGTGAGCTTGACGCGCTTGGGCTGGCGCTCGACCAGCGGCACGCCGAGGTATTCCTCGAGCTTGCGGATCTGCGCGGAGAGGGTCGGCTGGCTGACGAAGCAGCGCTCGGCCGCCTTGCCGAAATGTCGTTCATCGGCGAGCGCCACGAGGTAACGGAGGTCGCGGAGGTTCATGGGCGGATCATAGCCTCCCTCTATCGGGTTGCGCTTCCCCGTATACTTGCCGCATGAGCCCACGAACCCCGCGGCTCTCCGCCGGCGTCGTCGTGGTGCGGCCGACGGAGGAGGGCTGGCGCTTCCTGCTGCTGCGCGCCTTCAACCACTGGGACTTCCCCAAGGGAATGGTCGAGGCTGGTGAAGAGCCGCTGGCTGCGGCCCTGCGCGAAGTGCGCGAGGAATCGCTCATCAGCGACCTCGAGTTCACCTGGGGCGAGACTTCGACCCGCACCGGCCCCTACAGCCGCGGCAAGGTCGCCTGCTATTTCATCGCCCAGACGCGCACGGCCGAGGTGTCGTTGCCGGTCAACCCGGAACTCGGCCGCGCCGAACACAGCGAGTTCCGCTGGGTGGACTACGACGAGGCCGTGAAGCTCGTTTCGCCGCGGGTGCGACCCGTGCTCAGGTGGGCGGCTCTAGTGATGAATCTGCAGGCATCGGGCTTCCCGACGGATTAGGTCGCGCGCCAACACTCGCCCGCGACCCGCCATGCGTTCGTCACGAGCGGACGTCACCCGCTGCTGCAATCCTCGCCTCGGCCGCCGCCAGCATCGTCTTGAAGCGGGGATCCTCGCGCAGGGGATCGAGGTCTGGGTCCACCTTGGTGTGGTTCAGTCGATCGATGTGGGCGGTGTCGAACACCGGCCCAAGGATCTCGATCGCGGCTTCATTTCGTTTGAGCACCACGAGCGCACAGGCGAAGTTGTAGCGCATGTTCATGTTGTCGGGGTCGATCAAGAGGGCGCGATTGATCCATTCCATGGCACGCTCGGTCTCGCTCAGGCACGCAAGCGCCGCGACGCCATAGCCCATGGCCGCCCCGTTGTTGGTGTCCTGCGCGAGTATCTTCTCGGCTCGGGCGAGCGCGATGCGCGCAGAGCGCACGACCCCTTCCGTATCGCCGATGGCTCCGTAGCAGGTCAGCAGCATGCTCGGCGAATTGACATCGGTCTCCATCAGGGTCATCGCCTTCTCATAGAAACGAATCGCCTCCTTGAGTCGCTGCTGCCGCACGCGAAGGTACGCCGCCGACTTGTTCACTTCATAAGACTCGGGATCGAGCTGAAGGGCGATGTCGATCTCGGCGGAGGCCTCGTCGTGCCGGCCGTACTGGGAGAGGATGCGGGCTTTTACCGCATGCGCCTCAGCCAGGTCCTGGTCGAGCGCGAGAGCCCGCTCCGCCGCCTCCAATCCGTCATCGGCGCGTCGACCGTGCGCGAAGTGCAACAGCATCTGCCCGAGCGCCATCAAGGCCCACGCCCGTGCGTAGCCCGGGTCGATCTCCGTAGCTCGACGGCAGAGCCGGACGCTGGCTTCGGCGCGGCGAGGGTCCTGTTCGATGCCTGTCGAGTAGTTCTGGCGTGCCATCAGGTACAGGTTGTACGCCTCGACGTTGTCCGTGCCGCGCTGCTCGATGGCCTTCTTCTCCTCGGGCAGAAGCTTGAGTTTCAGGGCCTTGACGATGGCCTCGGAAATCTCGTCCTGCAGCGCGAAGATATCGTTGAGATCCCGGTCGTAGCGCTCGGCCCACACCTGGTTGTCTTTCGCAGCGTCGATCAACTGGGCCGTGATCCGTACCCGTCCGCCCGCCTTGCGGACGCTGCCCTCGAGCACATGACTCACCTTGAGCTGCCGGGCCACCTGCTGGACGTCGACCGACCTGCCCTTGAAACTGAACGCCGTGTTGCGTGACACGACGTTGAGTGCCGACACCTTGGTCAGGTCGGTGATGATGTCCTCGCTGATGCCGTCGCTGAAATAGTCCTGTTCGGGATCGCCGCTCATGTTGGTGAACGGCAGGACGCAGACGGCGACGCCAACCGGAGCGGCCGCGGGCGCCGGCTTGGGATTCGCAGGCGCAGCCAAGGGGGTGCCGCGCTGTCTCGCGATCATCGCGCCCAGGGATCGCAGCAACTCCTGGACGCCGGGACTATCGGGGTTCTCGCCCCAGCCGTCGAGGTTCGTGGTGTGGATGGCCCGCACGTCGATCGGCAACTCGGCGCCATCGAATCGTACGGGCACGAGGACCCCGCGATCGGCGGCGTCCCGCGCCTCGCCCCGCACCCAGCGTGACTCCACCGAGGTTGGCGTCCACACGACGACTACCGCCGCCGCTGACCTGAGTTCAGTGGCGATCTGTCGATCGAACTCCTGCCCAGCGGCGATGGCCGGGTCCCACCACACGGACCAGCCCTGTGCCTCGATCGCCGCCACGAGCGGTGCGACACGCGCCTTGTCGGTGCGGGCGTACGATACGAAGACATCAGCCATGTCGGTGGGGCCTCATCCGGGCGGTTACCGCGATCCAGCCGCGGCGCCATAGCTTAACCCGGCTTTCGCGAGGCGTGGCCCTGCTTCCCTCAGACGACGCGATTGCGTCGTCCGCCCCGCCTGAAATCCTCGACGTTTGCAGCCATCTCATCGAGGCAGCGCTGGCGCGCCTCGCGCGCCGCCCACGCGATGTGCGGAGTGACGATCAGGTCAGGGATGTCGGCGGCGAGCAGTGGGTTGCCGTCCACCGGCGGCTCCTGCGGCAGCACGTCGATGGCGGCGCCACCCAGGCGGCGGGCGCGCAGGGCGGCGGCCAGCGCCTGCGAATCGATCAGCGCGCCCCGCGCCGTGTTGATCAGCAC
>VEPJ01000012.1 GCA_012026925.1 Gammaproteobacteria bacterium
GTCGCGGCGACGTAGGCTGCCCCGAGCAGGCCGCCGAACCACGCCCAGGCCGGGACAGCCGACGTCGAGCCAGGCACCACTCGCGCACCGCTCGCGACGGCGAGCACCGCGAGCGCCACGAGGCCGACCGTGAAGTTCACGATCGTCGCGATGACCGGCGAGCCGATCGCGACGCGCACCGTCGAATTCATGCCCACCTGGATCGTGAGCCCGGCGCCCACGAGGATCGCGAGCAGGTGCGGCCAGTAGTTCATCGGTCGAGTCCCGGTTGTCGTTTCGTGTTCACCCGTCGACGCCGTCGCGCCAGCGGCGGACCAGCCAGAGGCAGGCGCCGAGGCCACCGACCCACGCGACGAGACGGCTGAGCGCGGCCCACGCACCGTCGAGATCGAGCATGCCCCAGCGCGAGAAGATCTCGTGCCAGTCGTGCGACGTCTGCGGGTCGACGCCGCCGACGAGCGGCAACTGCATGTCACGCGCGTCGGCCATGTAGGTCGCGATGTTGAGCAGGTTCTCGCAGGTCCACGCGAAGCACAAGGCGAACCCGAGCGTGTTTCGCCTCCACCAGAAGGCGAGCGTCGTCGCAATGGGAAAGGCGAGCTGGCCGAGCGTGCCGCCATAGACGGCGAGCCGCTCGGAAAACAACCCGACGAGGGGATGGCCTGCCTCGTGGAAGGCGAGGTTCGCGTGGTCGAGGATCGGCACCCAGCGGTCGCCCGTGCTCGCCTGCACCAGCATCCACAGGATGAAAGTCACGCCCGCAAGCGCCGCTGCTCCCCCGATCGGCGGCCAGGGCGTGTCGGCCGTCTCGCGCAGCGATTCGCGCCAGCTCACCCGTCAGCCTGCCACCGGTGCCGTCTGCTCGCGTCCGGACCAGGCCTGCCAGACGAGCGCGCCGATGCCGGCGATGAGTGCGACGAAGCCGATCAGCCCGCCGATGAAGGGCACGTGCCTCGCCGCCCACAGCGCCACCAGCGCCGCGAACAGCGACAGGAGGCGCGGACCGAGCGTCACCGGCCGGGCCGGTCGCAGCATCGCGAGCCCGCGCTGGCCGACGAACAGCGCCGTGGTCACCCAGCCGAGGAAGAGCAGCAACAGGTAGAGCGGGATGACGAGCAGTGCCAGCGGAATGCCGATGATGGTGATCAGCAGGATCACCGTGACGAACGGCACGCAGACCAGGATGGCGAGCCCGAGGCCGATCGAGCGCAGCGGGTCGCGACCGATCGCGTCGGCGGCGCGCGATGCGAATCCCGGGAATAGCATCAGGAACAGCGTCGCGGCGACGAAGACGCCGACGAACCACAGCACGCTCCCGACCCAGTGGACCGTCCTGCGGAACGGCTCCACCGGCGCGTGCGTGAAGCGGCCAGCCTTCGCCTCGTGAAACTCGACGCCGCCCGAGATCACGGCGCCCTTCGGCACGACCGGCTCGGTCGGGCCGTGGTAGATGAGCCGGCCATTGATCTGGGTCTCGGGCCCGATCACGAGGTCCTCGGAACGAACCTCGGCGTCGCCGAGCACCTGGCCGTTCAGGTTCACCGATGCGCCGGACGCTTGCAGGTAGCCGTGGCTGTTGCCGTCGAAGCTGATCCGCCCTCCGGTCAGGGTCGTCGCTCCCGCGATGACCGTGGCCGGACCGACCGCCACGTCGCCGCCCGCGATGCGGGCATTGCCCTGCACGATCGCGTCGACTTTTACGTTGCCGCCAGCGGCATAGAGATCGTCCCCGACGCCGCCGCCGATCGAGAGTTCGCCACCGGCCACGACGAGGTCGCCGCTCACCTCGCTCGCGATCGAGACGTGGCCGCCGGCGACGAAGGCGTCGCCCTCGACCGTGTCGGTCAGGTTGACTATGCCGCCGGCGCCGAAATAGTCCGCGCCGAACTGGTGGGAGACCGCCTCGTCGCCGTCGACGCTGAAGGAACAGCCGCTGACGGTCGCCAGGGCGAGCGCGGCCAGCGCCACGATCGTCATGAGCCGGGTCATTGAATCACTCCTCGTCGCGGCGTCCGTCGCAGGACGGGTGCCGGCGGTTGGCGGGCCATCAGCCGGAAGTGTAGGCGAATGGAACGCCGACCCGCGAACCGATGCGCCGAAACGGGCCTGCGCCGCGCCAGGCCGAAAAAAAGGCCGCGACAGCCCTAGCTGCACGCGGCCTTCGGATCGTGGCGGTCATCCCTGGCCCGCCGTCCTTGCCCCCCGTCCGATATCCCCCGGTCCGGCCGGAAACGATCGCCGTGCGACCGCCGGCCACGCACCCTATCTACGCGACTTGGGGGCACAAGTCATTCCGCGTCGCAACAAGTCCTGTGCTCGCGACGAAATCAGTCGCGTCGCGCGACGCCCTCGGTCATGTAGCCGAAGATCCTCGGCAGCCCGCGCAGGTAATAGTTCTGCACGGGGTCGAGCCGGAAGCCGGCGTCCGACACGAGTTCGCGCATCGGGCGATTCAGGTGACAGCCGCCACCGAGCGGCTTCCAGGCGGGCGTCAGACGGTCCTGCCAGCGCGCCACACCGGCGTCCGGCGCTCGACCGTGCTCGAGGAACAGGAACTGACCGCCAGGCTTCAGCACCCGGCGGATCTCGCCGAGTGCGTGCACCACGTCGGGGATCGAGCACAGCGTCAGCGTGCTGACCACGGTGTCGAAACGCTCGCCTTCGAACGGGAGGTGTTCCGCGTCGAGATGGTGGAAGTCCACGTCGATGCGCGACGCCGCGATGCGTGGCTGGGAGTAGCGATCGAGGTCGAGGTCGGGGTCGATGGCCTCGATGCGCGTCACCGTCGGCGGGTAGTACTGCAGGTTCATGCCCGTGCCGAACCCGATCTCGAGGATGCGGCCACTCGCCGGCGCGAGTGCCCGGGCCCGAGGCTTGCGAAACGCACGGCTCGACATCGCGAGGTCGAGCAGGTACGGGAAGATGTAGTGGTGGTAGAAGCGCAAGGCGAAGTGACTGGTGGCCAGTGATCAGCGGGTAGTGGCGGACGAGGCGGGCCAGATGACGCTGACCGCGCCACGGAGCTGTCCGGGTTCGAAGCCGGTGGCCTGGTCCTTCGGATAGGCCTTGGCGATCGCGGCCGCTACGTCCGGGGCCAGGGCCTTGCCGTGGCAGGTCGTGCAGACCGCGTCCATCGGGATCGCGCGCATGTAGCGATGCTCGATGCTCCCGCCGCGGTTGATGTCCACCGCCGCTTCGAGCGGCACCGGCACCTTGCCCGACGCGAGGTCGGTCGAGAACTGCTCGAGTATCGCGCGCTGGAGGTCGTCGGGAGCGTTCGCGGGATTGCGCACGCGCAGCGCGGTGCGGCTCACGGTCGCGCCGGATTCCTTCGAGAGCTGCGCGGCGATTTCCGGTGCGCGCACCCGGCAGACTTCGATCGCGGCGGCGGGCCCGCCGCTCGCCATGGCGCGGCCGAGTTCCGCCTTCAGCTCCGTCATGAGCTGCGCGGCGAGCGCCCGGCTCTTCGCGAGCCACTCGGGCACGGAGTCGTCCGCTCGTGCGACCGACGCCTGGCCAGACAGGGCGACTGCCACGAGCGAAGAAAACAGTACTTGCCGGCGCATCGAGGTGACCTCTTCAGCATTCAATCGAAGTTGATAATGCTCCAGACCTAACCTTACGTCAGAGGCCGTTTGTTTGGCCAGTTGTTATGATCCGCAGCCGGGCTGGATTGGCCCGCTACGCGCACTCAGGTAGATTGCGCGCCCTCTCAGCACGGGTCGAATTCCATGGGTCGTATTTTTGAAGTCCGCAAGCACGCGATGTTCGCGCGCTGGAACCGGATGGCGAAGCAGTTCGCCCGCATCGGCAAGGAAATCACCATCGCGGTGAAGAAGGGCGGCCCCGACCCGAACTCCAATCCGGCGCTGCGTCGCGTGATCCAGAACGCGCGCGCGGTGAACATGCCGAAGGACAAGGTCGAGGCGGCGATCAAGCGTGCATCGGGTCGTGATGCGGCCAACTTCGAGGAAGTGATGTACGAGGGCTACGCGCCGCACGGCGTCGCGGTGCTCGTCGAGTGCGCGACCGACAACCCGACGCGGACGGTGGCGAGCGTGCGGAACGCCTTCAACAAGCACGGCGGAAACCTCGCGACGACCGGCAGCGTCGCATTCCAGTTCAGGCGCATGGGCGTGTTCAGGCTGAACCCGGAAGGAATCGACCAGGACGACCTCGAGCTCTATCTCATCGACCATGGACTCGAGGAGTTCGGCGAGAGCACCGGCGAGAAGGGCGA
>VEPJ01000183.1 GCA_012026925.1 Gammaproteobacteria bacterium
TGTCCTCGAGGCGCGCGGCCTTGAGCGGCTTGAAGCTGAAGACGTTGCCGATGATCGAGGCGGTGAGGTTCGCGATCGAGCCTTCCTCGAAGAGGTCGAGCTCGTAGGCGATCCACGCGAAGTACTGGCCCTCGATGCCCGGCACCGGCTGCACCTGGTACGCCTTGGCGCGATAGTTCTCGCAGGCGGTGAGGCGGTCGGTCCACACCACCGTCCAGGTCGCGGTCGAGGACTCACCCGCGACGGCGGCGGCAGCCTCCTCCGGATCGACCCCTTCCTGCGGCGTGATGCGGAACACCGCGATCACGTCGGTGTCCTTCGGCTCGTAGCCGGGCACCCAGTAGCCCATTTCCTTGTACTTGAGCACGCCGGCCTGGTAGCGCTTGGCGGCGTTGCCCGTGGTGCGCTGGCTGGCCCCGGCACCCGGGGTCGTGACCGTCTTCGTCATGAATCCGCCCTCCTCGCCGCAGCCGCGGCGCCATGAAGATCACTCTAGGACGGGCTCTTGTTAATTGATACTTAGGGTTTTTTGGCGTTCTGATAAGCTTTGCTTATGGATCCACGCCACCTCAGTCTGCGCCAGTTAGAGGTCCTGAAGACGGTCGCCGAGGCCGGCTCGATGGCCGAGGCTGGCCGGCGACTGTTCATGACCGGTCCGGCGATCACCCAGCAGGTCCAGCAGCTGGAGAAAGTGCTCGGGATGCCCGTGTTCGACCGGCTGGGGCGCCGGCTGCAGCTCACCGCCGCCGGCGATCGGGTCCTCTCGGCCGCCATCGAAGTGCACTCCCGCCTCGGGGTGCTGGCCAAGGAGTTGGACGCGCTCCGCAAGCGCGACGACGGCACGCTGCACCTCGGCATCCTCGCCACGGCGACCCACATCCTGCCGCCGCTGCTCGCCGACTTCCGCCGGCGCGCGCCTGGCATCGCCGTGCACATGGCGGTGTCGACCCGCGAGGAACTCTCACGCCGTGTGCTCGACGGCGACGTGGACCTCGCGCTGATGGGCCGCGGAGCCGAGACGGGCACCGAGGAAGCCGCTGCGAGCGGCCGGCTCGTGCGCGAGCCGTTCGCCGGCAACCCGCACGTGATCATCGCGTGGCCGGGCCACCCGCTCGCGACGGCACGCGGCATCGCGCCGATCGAGCTGCGTCACGAGACCGTCGTGCAGCGCGAGCCGGGCTCGGGGACGCGCGCCATGATCGACGCATTCCTCGCCATGCACCGCATCGTGCCGCGCGAGCGCATCACCGTGAGCGGCAACGAGATGGCGAAGCACGCGGTGATGTCGCAGCTCGGCATCAGCCTCACCTCGATGCACACGCTGTTCCTCGAGCTCAAGACCGGCGCGCTCGTGCGCCTGCACGTGGACCACACGCCGATCGAGCGCACCTGGTACGTGGTCTATCACCCCGACCGCTGGCTGCCGCCCGCCGCAGCCGCGTTCCGCGATTTCCTGCTCGACGAGGGCGCGCGCAAGGGGGAGGCCGAGACCCGCGCGCTGCTGTCGGCCACCAGCGCAGCGGCCTGAACGCGGCGCTCAGCGATGGTGTTCGATCCAGGCCTCGAGGTCGGCGAGCACCTGCTCGCGCTCGGGCTCGTTGTAGGCTTCGTGGAAGAGGCCTTCATAGAGGCGCAGCGTGCGCTGCTTCGGATTGCCGAGCCGCTCGTACACGGGGCGCGTCGCGGCAACCGGCACGAGTCGATCCGCCGTACCGTGCTGCACGAGCACGGGTAGCCGCAGCTGCGGCGCCGCATCCGCGAACCCGGCCATCGCATCGAGCAACTCGACCAGTGTGCGCGCGGGGATCGCCCCGCGAAACACCAGCGGATCGGACTCGTAGGCGCGCACGACCGCAGGGTCGCGACTGATCGCGGTCGCCGGCAGCGTGAGTGCGCCTGTGTTCGGCGCGAACCTCGACAAGAGGCGCACCGCGAGTTCCTTGAGCGCAGGCACGGTCTCGCCGGCCGCGAGCGCCGGCGCCGAAAGAGCCAGGCCTTTCAAGGTGCCTGGGGTGCGTAGCGCCGTCGCGAGCGCGACCGCGCCTCCCATGCTGTGCCCGAGCAGGAATGTCGTGGCATCGGGGTGCTGCCGCTGGGCCCGGCCCAGGAATCCACCGAGGTCCGAGACGAGATAGGAGAATCGACCGACATTCGCGCGTGGTCCGGCCGAACGGCCGTGTCCGCGGTGATCGAGCGCGTACACGCCGCAGCCACGCGCCACGAGACGCTCGGCGAGCGCTGCATAACGCCCACCGTGCTCGGCAAGCCCGTGCGAGATGACGATGACGACGCCAGGCTCGCGATCCGGCAGCCAGGCCTGCGCGTACAGCTGCGCGTCCTGGCACCCCGGCAGCTGCATTTCCCTGCGCTTGACCAGCCTCGTCTCCCTGGAGCGGCATCGCATCGGGGCCGCCGTTCACGGACCAATATTAGCCGACTTGCTGTCGCTGATGCCCGACCGTAACAGGATGCGCAGGACCCCTCGCGCGCGCATCTGGCGGGAACGGACCCCGTAGGGGATCATACCTAGTTGCGAATACTTCTTATTCGCATAGACTCCCCCGCACCCCTAAACCGGAGAACGACATGTACCTGAAGCACGGCCTGATCACGATGGCCGCGGCCATCGCACTGGCTGGGGCAGCTCCTGTCCCGGCACTGGCGGCCGACCCGGAATTTGCGCTCGGCATCGAGGGACACCGATTTGCGCCCGCCGAACTCGAGGTCCCCGCCGGCCAGAAGCTGCGGCTCGTGATCGAGAACCGGGACCCCACACCCGAGGAGTTCGAGAGCTACGACCTCAACCGCGAGAAGATCGTGCCGGCCAACGGCCGCATCGTCGTGTTCGTCGGCCCGCTCAAGCCGGGCCGCTACGAGTTCTTCGGTGAATTCAACCCGGCCACCGCCCGCGGTTGGCTGGTCGCGAGGTGAGCCATGCTCGGATCGCTCATCATCGTGTTTCGCGAGGTGCTCGAGGCCGCGCTGGTCGTGGGAATCGTGCTCGCCGTGACGCGCGGCATCGCCGGCCGGGGCCGCTGGGTGCTGGCCGGTGCCGTCGCCGGCGTCGCAGGCGCCCTGCTGCTCGCCGCGGCTGCGGAATCGGTGGCCGCCGCCTTCGAGGGCGTGGGCCAGGAAATCGTCAATGCCGCGATCCTGCTGCTCGCGGTCGCCATGCTCGGCTGGCACGTCGTCTGGATGCGGACTCACGGCGCGGAGCTCGCGCGCCACGTACGCGCCGTCGGCGACGACGTGGGCTGCGGCGCGCGGGGGCTGCATGCACTCGCCGCCGTGGTCGGGCTTGCTGTGCTGCGTGAGGGCTCCGAGGTCGTGCTGTTCCTCTACGGCATCGCCGCCGGCGGCACACAGGCCGGTTCCCTCATGGCCGGTTCGACGCTCGGGCTGGTCGCGGGCGCCGGCGTCGGCGCGCTGATGTACTTCGGACTGCTGCGGGTCCCCTCGCGACACCTGTTCACGGTCACCAACTGGCTGATCGTGCTGCTCGCAGCGGGCATGGCCGGGCAGGCGGCCGCATCGCTGGTGCAGGCGGGGGTGCTGCCGGCGCTCGCCGAACCACTGTGGGACAGCTCGTCGCTGCTGCCGGAGCACGGCCTGCCTGGCCAGCTCCTGCACGTGCTCGCGGGCTACGACGAGCGCCCGAGCGCAATGCAGCTGCTCGCGTTCCTGGCTACCTTCGTCACCATCGTCGTCCTGTCACGCCTCGCGGGCGATCGCGACGAGCGGCCTCGCGCCGCCGCGGCTGTACCCGTGCTGGTCGCCGCACTCGCCCTCTTCGTGCCTGGCCGGGATGCGCGCGCCGACCACGTCGTCTACTCGCCGCTGGTCGAGGAAGGCGAGATCGCCATCGAACTGCGCGGGCACTACGACTTCGACGGAGACGCCGCGCGCGACGGCGCACAGGCCCACAAGGTCGACCTCGAGTGGGCTCCGACCGCGCGCTGGCGCACGGAACTCGTGGGTGAGTTCGAGCGCGAGCCTGGTGAGGACCTCGAGGCAACCGAGATCGCGTGGGAGAACATCTTCCAGCTCACCGAGCAGGGCCGCTACTGGGCCGATTTCGGCCTGCTCGCCGAGTACGCGCACTCGCTCGAGGACGACGGCGAGGACGCGATCGAACTCGGCCTGCTCGGGCAGAAGGAGATCGGGCGCAGCGACGTGCGCCTCAACCT
>VEPJ01000042.1 GCA_012026925.1 Gammaproteobacteria bacterium
CTGGTGTGGATGACCCGCAAGCCGCGCATCGCGAGCGGCATTCCCGTCGGCGAGTAACGGTCCCGGCCCGCCATCGCCTACACTTGGATGCATGATCACCCGCAACCCGACGTTTCGCCCGCTGCGCATTGGCGTGGCGCTCGCATGCACCACGCTGCCGCTTGCGGCGTCTGCGGCCACCTACACCGTGGATGTGCAGCCGACCCTGAACGACCTGCCCATCACGATCGAACCGGTGCCCTTCGACGGCCGCCTGGTGATGAAGCTCACCAACGGCGGACAGGCCAAGGTGCGCTGCGACCTCCGCTACGACGCCTCGCCGCAGCCGATTCGCCGGTCGTACGTCTACCTCAAGCCCGGCGAGACGGCCGAGAACTCCTTCCAGGCCAAGCGCAAGTGGTACAGCGTCACCGTGGGGGTGACCTGCAAGCCGACCGACAAGTAACGCCGCTCACTGCGTCGAGTGGATCCCGAACATGTTGCCGTCGGGATCCTGGGCCAGCGCGATGAAGCCGTAAGGTCCGATCGAGATCTTGTCGCGATAGAGCTTGCCGCCGGCGGCCTCGATGCGCGCCGCCTCGACGGCACAGTCGTCCGAAGCGAAATACACGAGCGTGCTGTTGCCGCCCGACACGATGCCGGCAGGCGCCTTGACCAGGGTTCCGGCCGCTCCGGGCGCCTCCATCTTCTGCGGAAACGCCCACATCTCGAGGTCGCCGGCTGGCAGCTGCTCGAGCCTCGTCGCGAACACGGTCTCGTAAAAGCGCAGGGCGCGAGGCATGTCCTGCACGTAGATCTCGAACCAGCGGACGGGATTTGGGGTCATGGGCCTTCTCCTTGTAGTTCCAGGCGGGCGGGCACGTGCTTGTGCCACGGCGTGCCCGCGAGGAAATCGCGGGCGGCCACGTCCGTGAGCTCGTTCGGCGCGGCGCCGGCCCTCACGACCCGGCCGTCGGCCGAGCGGTAGTCCAGGCCCTGCCCGTTCGGCAGCGAGATGTGGCCCGGCCGCATGATGTCCGTGACCTCGGCGACCACGGCCGCGCTGCCGCGTCGCGTGCTGAGCTTCAACGTGTCGCCGGTCCTGCAGCCCAGCAACCCGGCGTCCGCCGGGCTCAGGCGCAGCGCGCCGTACGCGCCCTTCCTGTGCCAGGACGCGTCGCGCACCAGCGTATTCATCGTCTCGCCCCGGCGCTCGCCGGCCGACAGGATGAACGGGTACTCGGCATCGCGCGGCAACGGCTCGCGATCGATGCGCTCGAGCTCCGGCATCAGCTCCGCGAGGTAGAGATTGATGCGGTGGTCCGGCAGCCGCACGGCCTCCCAGCTATCCGCGTAATCGCTGACCGCGAAGATGAGCCCCGAGGTGTTGGCGAGAATCGCGTCGAAGAGCCGGTTGCCGGCAAGGATCGGCGAACCACTGAAACCAGCCAGCGCCGCAGCCTTCGGGTTGCTGCGTACGTACATCTGCGCCACGCCCCACAGTGACGCGGCGGGCTCGAGCCCCGGTGGCAACGCGGGGCCTAGCGTGCGATACAGCACCACGGACGCATAGCGTGCGACGCGCGGGTTGCGCGCCGACGCCCACGCGAATGCGAGCGCAAACGGCAGGCGGCCAAGCCGGGCCGCGCGACGCAACGGCGCGTAGTCCCGCTCGCCGAGTTCGCCCAGCGCTTCGATGAGTCGCGCGTGAATCTCGGCCTCGGGCAGCGTGCCCGGCAGCGGCGCAAAGAGCGGGTGCCGCAGGTGGAAGCCGTTGCGCGGGAACTCGAGGTTGAAGAACGTGGCGTCGGCCTTCTCGAACTGGCTGCTGGCGGGCAGCACGTAGTCGGCCACCCGCGCCGTTTCGGTCATCGCCACGTCCACGACCACGCTCAGCTCGAGCGCGCGGATCGCTTCGCGCATGCGCTGGCTGTCGGCCAGCGAGTGCACCGGGTTCGAGCACTCGATCCACATCGCGCGGTAGCGCTTCGGATGGTCGGTGAGGATTTCCTCGGGGATCACGTTGCACGGGATCAGGCCGATGATGATCTTGGCGCCCACCACCGGGCTGCGTCTCTCCACCGGCTTGGCTGGTCGCGCCGCTGACTTCGACGCACCCTCGCCCTTGCTCAGCTTGGCGAGCGACAGGAATGGCACGAACGCGTTGTTGGTGCCCTCACGGCCGTAGTTTCCCGTGAGCAGCCACACGAGCCGCTGCAGGTAACTGTTGAGCGTGGAGTGCACGTTCATCTGGATGCCGAGATCTTCCATCATCGCCACGCTCTTTGCAGCGGCGATGCGGCGCGCGGCCCGGCGCAGCAGCTCCTCGTCCACGCCACAGGTCGCGGCGTACCGCGGCACGTCGATCGTGCGCAGCGCCGGCGCGATCTGCTCATAGCCCGTGGTGTGCCCGGCAATCCAGTCCTTCGCGACGAGATCTTCCTGCACGAGGATCGCGGCGAGTGCCGCGAGGCACCAGGCATCGGTGCCGGGTCGCGTCTGCAGGTGGAAGTCGGCCATCGCCGCGGTTTCGCTCACGCGCGGGTCGATGACGACCAGGCTGCGGTTCGGGTCTTTCTCGATCTCGCGCAGCACCACACGGGTGCGCGCGAAGCCGTGCGAGTGCCACGGGTTCTTGCCCACGAACACCGCGACTTCGCAGTGCTCGAAGTCGCCGTGCGCGCCGGTGCCGAGCATCTTGCCGCCCACCCAGAACTCGCCGGTCTTTTCCTGCGCGAGCGCGTTCGAGCGGTACTTGATGCCGAGCGCCTTTTGCGTGCTGTCGGCGTAAGTGCCGCCGAGGTGACTGCCCTGGTTGGCACCGCCGTAGTACAGGATGCTCTCGCCGCCGTGCCGCTCCTTCAGCGCCTTGAGCTTCTGCGCGATCTCGCGGATCGCCGTGTCCCAGTCGATGGCCTCGTAGCTGCCGTCAGGCCGGCGGCGCATCGGCGAGGTGAGCCGGTCGGCGCCGTTCTGGTAGTAGTCGAGCCGCTGCGACTTCTCGCAGACGTAGCCCTTCGAGACCGGGTGATCGTCGTCACCGCGGATCTTGGTGATGCGACGGCCCTCGGTCTGCACCTCGAGCCCGCAGTTGAGGGCGCAGATGATGCAGGCGGTCTTGTGCCACGGCTGGTCGCGATCGGCGGTCATGAGGGATCCTCGCGGTGCCTGAGGCTACCCGGCGGCGTCCGAAAAACGCAGCCATAATCGGAAGTCCGGCAGTGCTCTTGCTTCTGTCACCCAGACCACCATGGCCGGCGCCTCTTTCAAACCAGCGGGTCGATGCGGCGGAACTTACCCTCCGTCGCAAGCAGCGTCCAGTTCCGGCGCAGCTCGTGACGAGATTCTCGGGCTGTATGCGCCCAACCGGTGGCCGGCAAGGCGCTCTGCGATGCTGATACGCAGCCGGCCTACGTCATTTTCGCGCCGTGTTCCGCGAGCAATTCCCGCAGCACGGAGCGATGGCAGCGCGACTCGTCGGCGCAGTAGCAACCCACGGCAAAGTTCGTCTGGTGAGACAGTGCCGCCAGCACGTCGAGCAGCGCCCGTGCGTCGGGCGACTTCATCTCGGCCCGGTAGCGGCGGACGAACGACTTCCAGGCCTTCTCGTCACCATCGGCCAACGCGGCACGCGCGTCCTTCAACAGGGCCTCGCTCGGCGCGAGCGTGGGCAGCCACACGTCGTAGATGTCACGCGAGGCGTATTCGTCCTTCGGGACGCCGCGGGGCGGGCGCCGAACGGTGCCGAGACGCAGCCCCTCGCCTGGTAGGCGCGTGCTGCCGAGCCTGACGATGCGGACGCTCATGCGCGACGATGATACGCTCTGGTCACCCGGCCGCCTGCAGGTGCCAGACGAGCAGATGCCGAATACGATGACTCCCCCGAATCGAGCCAGCATCGAGCACTTCGTGCGTGGCACGCTCGGGTGCGGTTGCCCGGACGAGGTGTTCCAGCACCTGGTGATCAGCCGGTTGCCACCGATCGCGGGCCGCCCAGCCATCGTGCAGTTGCAGGTGGGATCCCGCCTGCTGATCCACGTGGTGACGCTGCCGGACGGTGCAACGGCCAACGGCTGGATCGAGCAGCTGGCTGCGAATGGGCGTACTGCACGCGACCGCCACGGCTACAACCGCTTCAGGCTGG
>VEPJ01000191.1 GCA_012026925.1 Gammaproteobacteria bacterium
CCGACATGAAGCAGGCGGCGAACGCGCTGCGCTGGTGCGTGGCCGAGATGGAGCGCCGCTACCGCCTGATGGCGTTCGCCGGGGTGCGCAACCTCGCGGGCTACAACCGCAAGGTCAAGGAAGCGGCCGACGAGGGGAAGCCGCTGCGTGACCCGATCGAGATGAAGCAGTTGCTGCCGGACGCCGACCCGTCGTCAATCCCGCCGCTCGAGCCGCTGCCCTACATCGTGGTGATCGTCGACGAACTCGCCGACCTGATGATGATCGTCGGCAAGAAGGTCGAGGAGCTGATCGCGCGGCTGGCGCAGAAGGCGCGCGCCTCGGGCATCCACCTGATCCTCGCCACCCAGCGCCCGTCGGTGGACGTCATCACGGGCCTCATCAAGGCGAACATCCCGACGCGCATCGCGTTCCAGGTGTCGGCCAAGGTCGACTCGCGCACCATCCTCGACCAGAGCGGCGCCGAGGCGCTGCTCGGCCACGGCGACATGCTCTTCCTGCAGCCCGGCACGTCGCTGCCGGTGCGCGTGCACGGCGCGTTTGTCTCGGACGCCGAAGTGCATCGCGTCGTCCATAACCTCAAGTCCGCGGGTCCGCCGTCGTACGTGGACGAGATCCTCGAGGGACCGTCGGCGCCGATTCCGGGCCTCCCCGGCGAGTCCGGCGGCGGCGAGGAGGGCGGCGGCGATCCGGAGCAGGATCCGCTGTACGACGAGGCCGTGAAGATCGTCACCGAGAGCCGCAAGGCCTCGATATCCGGCGTTCAGCGCCGGCTCAAGATCGGCTACAACCGCGCGGCCCGCATGATCGAGGCGATGGAAGCGGCGGGGCTCGTCGGTCCGCTGCAGTCGAACGGCAGCCGCGAGGTGCTCGCCCCGCCGCCGCCCGAAGTTGACTGAGCCCGCCGATGCCGCTGCCCGGCCTCGCTCGCGGCCTGTTCGCCGGGGTGCTCATGACCGTCAGTCTCGCGGCCACGGCGGCCGACGAGTCGATCGCGCGTGTCGATGCCTACCTCGGCTCGGTCAAGACCCTCTCCGCCGACTTCGTGCAGGTGGTCCGCAACCGGGAGGGGCAGATCACCAGCCGCGCAACGGGCACGCTGTCGATCTCGCGCCCGAACAGGTTCCGCTGGGACTATCGCGATCCGTACTTGCAGACCATCGTGGCGGACGGGACGAAGCTGTGGCTCTACGACGCCGATCTCGCGCAGGTGACGGTACGTCCGCTGCAGTCGGGGCTCGGCTCGACGCCGGCGATGCTCCTCTCCGGCTCGGGCTCGGTCGCGGAGGGCTTCAAGGGCGGGCCCGTCGAGCGGGACGCGCAGTGGACCTGGTGCCGGCTCACGCCGAAGGATCGCGGCTCCGATTTCGAAAAGGTGAGCCTCGGTTTCAATGCAAAGGGTGAGATGGCCGCCATGGAACTCACGGACAAGCTCGGCCAGAGCACCTCGCTCGATTTCAGCAACGTGCGCCGCAATGTCTCCCTGGATCCTGCCCTGTTCCGATTCGAACCGCCGAAGGGCGCCGACGTCATCGGCGACGCAAAGCCCTAGCAGCAGGCCATGTTGCCCCTGCGTCACCGGAATCTCTGGGTCGCGTTGAGCGCGGTCCTCGTGGCCGCGGTAGTGTACGGAAGCTTGACGCCGAACCTCGACCTCCCGGTACCAGGCGGCTTCGACAAGATCGAGCACCTGTCGGCCTACCTGGGTCTGTCGCTCTGGTTCACGGGCCTCGTGACGCGCTCCGCCTACTGGAAAGTAGCGCTCGCGCTGCTGGCGCTTGGGCTCCTCATGGAGATCCTGCAGGGGCTGATGCAGCTCGGCCGTGCCGCGGAAATGCTCGACATGGTCGCGAATGCGGTGGGCATCGGCGCCGGGCTCGCATTGGCATTGCGCTACACGGGTGGGTGGGCTCGCAAGGCGGAGTCATGGCTGACCTCGACCTGAGCTCGCGTGAGGTCGGCGGATGGCGCCCGCTGGCCGACCGCATGCGGCCGGGCAGCCTCGACGAGTTCGTGGCGCAGTCGCACTTGCTCGCCCCCGGCAAGCCGCTGCGTCGGATGCTCGAAGGGCGCAGCCTCCACTCCATGATCCTCTGGGGTCCACCGGGCACGGGCAAGACGACGCTGGCGCGGCTCGTCGCACGTACCTGCGATGCAGAGTTCGTCGCGCTCTCCGCCGTGATGGCGGGCGTCAAGGACGTGCGCGCGGTGGTGGAACAGGCGCAGGTCCTGCGACGGCAATCCGGGCGGCAGACAGTGCTTTTCCTCGACGAGGTACACCGCTTCAACAAGTCGCAGCAGGACGCGTTCCTGCCTTTCGTCGAGGACGGAACGGTCTGCTTCATCGGTGCGACGACCGAGAACCCGTCGTTCGAGATCAACAGCGCGCTGCTGTCCCGCGCGCGGGTGTACGTGCTGCGGGCGCTCGCGCCGGAGGACGTCAAGGTGGTCCTGCAGCGGGCACTGGCGCACGAAGTCGAGGCCGGTGCGGGCGCGGTCAGGATCGATGCCGAGGCGCTCGAGACACTGTCGCGTGCGGCGGACGGCGACGCGCGGCGCGCGCTGAACCTGCTCGAGGTGGCGCTCGACCTGGCGCGCGCCGGGGATGGGGCCATCACCGAGGCAGTCGCGGGCGAGGTCTCGGCGGGTGGCTACCGCCGTTTCGACAAGAAGGGCGAGCAGTTCTACGACCAGATCTCGGCGCTGCACAAGGCGGTGCGCGGCTCCGATCCCGACGCCTCGCTCTACTGGCTGTGCCGCATGCTCGATGGCGGTTGCGATCCGCGGTACGTGGCGCGGCGCGTGCTGCGCATGGCTTCCGAGGACATCGGCAACGCGGACCCGCGGGCGCTGGCGCTTGCACTGCAGGCCTGCGAGACGTACGAGCGGCTCGGCAGTCCCGAGGGCGAGCTTGCGATCGCCCAGGCGGTGGTGTTCATGGCCTGCGCGGCCAAGAGCAATGCGGTGTACGTGGCGTTCGGTGCCGCGATGGAGGATGCCCGGAAGCACGGGACGCTCGACGTGCCGCTGCGGCTGCGGAATGCCCCGACCGGCCTGATGAAGGGACTTGGTTACGGCAAGGGCTACCGCTACGCGCACGACGAGCCCGACGCGTACGCGGCCGGGGAGAAGTACTTCCCGGACGGGATGGAGCCGGCCCGGTATTACGAGCCCGTCGATCGGGGACTCGAGATCAGGATCCGCGAAGCGCTCGAACGCCTCCGCTCCAGGAAATAGGGGACATTCTGGACTTCGAGCGTGAGCGCGGGAAATCCAGAATGTCGGCTGTTTCCCGTACAATTCACCCCTTTTCAGCCGCCATTGGGTTCAGGACATCCCGCCATGCTCGATGCCAAGCTTCTCCGCGCCGACCCCGACGCCATCGCCCGTAATCTCGCGCGACGCGGGTTCGTGCTCGACGTCGAGCGATTCCGTGCGCTCGAGGAGCGTCGCAAGGCAGCCCAGGTCGCGGCCGACGAGACGCGTGCGGCCCGCAACGCCCACGCCAGGAAGGTCGGCATGGCGAAGGGCAAGGGCGAGGAAATCACCGGGCTTCTCGCCGAAGGCGAGGCGCTCGCCCGCCAGCTCGAGAGCCTGGAGAAGGAGCAGTCGGCTGCGACCGCCGAGTTCGACGAACTCGTGCTGGGCCTCCCGAACATGCTCCACGAGAGCGTCCCGGACGGGCGGGACGAGACGGCGAACGTCGAAGTGCGTCGCTGGGGAGTTCCGCGCGATTTCGATTTCACGCCGCTCGATCACGTCGCGATCGGCGAGAAGCTAGCGATGGTGGACTTCGAGGCGGCCGGCCGGATCTCCGGCGCGCGGTTCGTCGTGCTGAAGGGCGGCGTCGCGCGCCTGCACCGCGCGCTCATCCAGTACATGCTCGACCTGCACACGAGCCAGCACGGCTACACCGAGGTGTATGCGCCGTACCTCGTCGCGCGCTCGTCCCTCGTCGGCACCGGGCAGTTGCCGAAGTTCGAGGCCGACCTGTTCCGCGTGGTGTCGGGCGAGCAGGAATTCTTCCTGATCCCGACGGCCGAGGTACCGGTCACGAACCTGGCGCGCGAGCAGATCCTCGAGGCGAGCACGCTGCCGCGGAAGTACGCGGCTCACACGCCGTGCTTCCGCTCCGAGGCGGGGTCCTACGGCAAGGACACGCGCGGCATGATCCGCCAGCACCAGTTCGAGAAGGTCGAGCTGGTGCACGTCGTGCGGCCCGAGGATTCGTACGCGGCGCGCGAGGAGCTCACGGGCCACGCGGAGAAGGTGCTGCAGGGTCTCGACCTGCCGTATCGCGTCGTGGCGCTCTGCAGCGGCGACGTGGGCTTCGGCAGCGCGAAGACCTACGATCTCGAGGTCTGGTTGCCGGGGCAGCAGAAGTACCGCGAGATTTCCTCGTGCAGCAACTGCGAGGCGTTCCAGGCGCGGCGCATGCAGGCGCGCTGGCGTAATCCGGCGACCGGCAAGCCGGAGCCGGTGCACACGTTGAACGGCTCGGGTGTCGCGGTCGGACGCGCTCTCGTGGCCGTGCTGGAGAACTACCAGCAGGGCGATGGCAGCGTCGTGGTACCCGAGGCGCTCAGGAAGTACATGGGCGGAGCGGAAGTCATCAAGGGCTGAGGCGCAGCTCGGAGGATCGAAACGGAGAGGTGGCAGAGCGGTTGAATGCACCGGTCTTGAAAACCGGCGATCTCGCAAGAGATCCGAGGGTTCGAATCCCTCCCTCTCCGCCACAAACGGCAACGCCCCGCGAGGGGCGTTTGCGTTTGAGGCACGAGGGGGGATGAGAACCCGAGGGAACCCGGGGGTTCGACAAATCGGCGGGGCCGATTTGCACGCCCTCGATTGCGCGAGCCATCGAGGGCGCCCCAATGGGGCGAGGCACGCTGCGGCGTGCCGAGTGAATCCCTCGACGCTACACGCCGACCAGCTGACGCGCGGTCGCATGCCACCATTCGCTGTTCCACAGCGTGTGAACGAGGATGGCGAACGGCAGGCTGACCAGGGCCCAGATCACATAGGCCTTGTGCACGCTGCGGGTGCGCACGAGATCCCACGCGAACATCGGGGCGATGGCGAGAAGGGGATAGAGCTCCAGCGTCAGCGGGCTGCCCGGAAGCGAGCTCGGCAGCCATGACATCCGGTCGAACGCCGCGGGCAGGGCGATCGCGACGGCGAGGAACATCATCCGCTTGTGCAGCCCCGGATCGGACTTGCGCGCAGCAAGCGCGATGGCGAGGAAGATCGGGAAGAGCACGCCGACTCTGATCTGCACCAGCATTATGTTGTCGAACTCGCGCAGGCCGTGCTCGATCGCCGACCTGATCCCGGGCGGCGCGGCCTGCGCCGCGTGCCACACCTGTTGATACATGGTGGGAACGAGGATGACCCCTGCGATCACTAGCGCGGGCCCAATCACGAATGCCGCTATGCCGAGGGTCCGGTGGTATCGCAGGCGACCGGTTGCAGCCAGGAAGGACTGCGCGAGCAGCAGCAGCAGGAACGCGCCCATGAGGACTGCGTGCGCATGCAGCACCGGCGGGAAGGGCGGCCGCTGCCCTGCATGGACGGCGGCCAGTTTCGCAATCGAGTCGGGAATGAACCCGAGCAACGTGTACGCGATGAAGCTCGCGGCCATGAACACGTAGATCCAGCGGTCGACGAGCTGCGCGAATGAATTATTCGAATGCGCCCGAGCGACGGCCTCGGCAGCCGCCGTAGCCGAGATTGACATGATTCGTCCCCCTGCGATCCCGATCGCAAACGATCATGCGCCGTCGGTCGGCGTATTGGAAGCGCGACGGAGCGCCGGGAGAGTCTCCTCAGAACCCCCGCTGCACGGCGACGTAGAACGTGGCATCCGGCGACATGTCCACCTGGATGTCCTCGTTCATGCCGAAGTCGATGCGCCAGCCACCGGTCGTGCGCCACGTGCCACCGTAACTCAGCACGATCGCGTCGCCCGACAGCCCGTCCACCGACGTGTCGAACACCTTCGAATTCGCGTAGAACTGCACGGTGAGGTCCAGCGCTCGCCAGGCGTTCCACGACACACCCGCGAGCCCGGCCCACGCGAAGCTCTGCTGATAATCGGGGAGGATGTCGCCCTGGCCAAGCCACACGGCGTCCAACTGCCCGAAGACCTGCCAGTGCTCCGCCAACTGCGTCTGGCCTGAGAAGCTCAATGCGACGTCCGTGGCGCCGCTGCCTAGCAGGTCCTTCGAATCCCCGGTCGGCAACTTGACAGTCAGCCAGCCCGCGATAGCGCCCTTGTCCGACGACGTGATCTGGTACCCGGCAGCGATGGGTATGTCGCCGATGCCCGAGCTGCTCTCGTCGAACCGGAGTTCGACCTTGTCGCCCTGCTGGTACTCGATCAGCAGTCGATCCTGCGGCATGTGGTGTCGTGGTCCCTTCGGCAGGCCGAAGAAGTCGTGCCAGTTCTCGATGAAGGCATCGAGCGTGCCGCCGCTCAGGTCGCGCCACGGCAGTTCGACGAGGCCAGCCCAGTCCGGCGCGAACGCATATTCGAGGCGCACGCGAACGTCCACAGCCTCGGCGTCGAGCGTGAAGGAGTGCGCGTCCGAAAAATCGTCGTTCGCGGCGTTGGTCCAGTTCACCACGAGCGCAGCGCCGCCGGAGCGGTGCGCGGGCAGTCGCGCCGGCAACGGGTTCGGCAGGCCGTACGGCAGCAGCAACGGATTCTGGTTGCGGGTCAGGAGCGGCTCGCCGTGGGCGACCGGCGCGATCACGGCCACCAGCACGATTGCGAGCCGGTGCGCACAGCGCGCTCCGGGAAATGGTCGCTCAACGGGGCGCGTTGCCATGACCGCTCCTTCGACCGTGCGACTGAGGTTGGTCCGCCAGTCTAGGGAACGGTCACCCTGCCGCCATGCGGGATTCCGCTGAGTCAATGGCGTTATGTCACGAGCGACGCGAACTGGTTCACAGTTCGAGTACGCTCCTCGTCAGCCCGGCTCGTGGGGTCGGGCGGAAATACCAATAAGGGGAGGGCACCGGCATGGGAACCGGATGCCACTGCGAGTCCCGGACCGGGCTCCGAGCGATCGGGGCCGCCGGGCGGTCGAAGGGCTTGGCGTCGGTTGCGTTCGCAGCCGCGCTGACGGGCACCTTGCTGGCTCCCGCGGCGCTGGCGGGCACGACCGAACAGCCACCGCCGTCGGCGCTGACGACGTTCGAGGACCTGTAGGACAGTTTCGACAGCAGCCGCTGGACGACGGCGGACAAGTGGGCCAACGGCTCGCCGTTCGACAACGGCTGGCTCGCCGACCACATCACGTTCGGCGGCGGTCTCCTCGACATACGCCTCGACAACGTCGCGTCGTCCGGTCAACCGTACTCGTCGGGCGAGTACCGCACGACGGGCTACTACGGGTATGGCTGCTACGAGGCCAGCTTCAAGCCCGTCGCGCAGCCGGGCGTCGTGAGCTCGTTCTTCACGTTTGCCGGGCCGTACGACAACGGCGGGAACGGCAAGCACAACGAGATCGACATCGAGTTCCTCGGGTACGACGTGGGCAGGGTCCAGCTCAATTTCTGGACCAACGACGACACATACGCCACGAGCCACGAGGAGTTGATTCCGCTCGGGTTCGACCCGCTCGGGGCCTTCCACCGCTATGGCTTCAAGTGGACGTCGAAGAGTATCGCCTGGTACATCGACGGCAACCTCGTCCGCGAACATTTCGACGGGCTGAACGACCCGATTCCCAAGGCGACGGAATCGCTGCAGAAGATCATGGTCAACGTCTGGCCCGTGGACGACACGGCGTCCGGATGGGCGGGGACGTTTGTCTATCCGGGCAAGGCGCTACACGCCGTGTACGACTGGGTCCGCTACATCGCGGGAGAGAGTTGCACGTTCGACAACCCGCCGGGCTCGTCGCCTCCGCCGCCGACCGGCGGGGCCACCACCGTTTCCGTGCAGCAGATCTCGATGAGCATCGACTCCAGGGCGACCCAGGCGATCGCGAAGGTGAGCGTCGTGAATGACCTCGGCCAGCAGGTGGCCGGCGCAACGGTCACCGGGACCTGGTCGGGGGTGATCGCCACCGGCGATACCTCGCGCACGACGGACTCGGCGGGCGTGGCGACGTTCTATTCGTCGCGATCGAGGACCCCGGGCACGGTGGGTTTCTGCGTCAACGGTGTGACGGCCGGGAACCTCAAGTATGTAGCTCCGGTCAATACATGCAGTTCGATCGTCAAGTGACGGGCGCGGACGGGGTTCTGCGGGGCCGGCGTGGCTGGCGGCCCGCGGGCCATAGGCAGTATCCGCAGCGCCGCCATCCGGCCGCGATGCGAGAATTTGCTTTGCGGTCAACCACTAACCGCTCGTGACGGAACCGCCATGAGGCCCCGGAACGAACCAAAGGACGATGAGCAGTTCCTGCCGACCGACGGGCTCCACGTCGAGGAGACCGACGACGAGGACACGGTTCGCCTGTTCCTGCGCGCCTGGCGCCGGCGTGTGAGCGAAGAGTACGCCCGGTCGATCCTGGAGGGCCGCACCGATGGGAAACGGCGCTTGCCTGCGCACTGACACGGCAGCTGCATGATCATCGACGCCTGGGCGCAGCACCCGACGGCCCGACATCTAGCGGAGCCGATGTTCGAGTCGCTGCGGCGCTGGACGCGCGGTGACACGAAGGGCCTCTCGACGATCACGGACTGGCCGCTCTCGGTGACGTTGGCCGCGATGGACGAGGCGGGCGTCGGGAAGAGCCTCATCAGCGCCTGGGAAGGGCCGCGCGGCTCGCTCATCTCGAACGACGAAGTGGCGGGGTTCGTGCGCCAGGCGCCGGACCGGCTCGCGGGGGTCGGCTCGGTGGACATCCGGCGCCCGCGCGAAGCCGTCAAGGAAATCCGTCGCTGCGTGCGGGAACTCGGCTTCAAGGCCATCCGCGTGCTGCCGTGGTTATGGGAAGTGCCCCCGACGCACGCCCGCTTCTATCCGGTCTACGACGAGTGCTGCGAGCTCGGCGTTCCGTTCTGCACGCAGGTCGGGCACACCGGGCCGCTCATGCCGTCCGACGTAGGCCGCCCGATTCCCTACATCGACCAGGTCGCGATCGACTTCCCGGAGCTCGTCATCGTCTGCGGGCACATCGGTTACCCGTGGACGGAGGAGATGATCGCGGTCGCCACGAAGCACGCGAACGTGTACATCGACACGTCCGCGTACACGGTGAAGCGCTATCCGACGAACCTCGTCGCGTACCTCAGGGCGCACGGCCGCGGCAAGGTGATGTTCGGCACGAACTGGCCGATGATCGCCCCGAAGAAAGCCCTCGAGGGATTCGAGGCGCTCGGCCTCGATGACGCGACGCAGGCGGCGTTCCTGTGCGGCAACGCCGCCCGCGTGTTCGGCCTGCCTGCTACTTGATCTGCCCGCGAATTTCGCCGAGGTGATAGTCGCCCGGCCCGGTGTTCTGCGGCGCCACGCCGTCGTCCGTGTGGACATTGACGTAGGTCTCGCCTTCGCGGAGCTCGTCGATCAGGTCCGCGAGTGAACCGCCCCGCATCGGGCCGGTGAGATCCGCTGCCGTGATGGTCCCTTCCGCCAGCACTCCGGTGAACGGACCCTTCTTCGGCGCCGCTCCGTGCAGCGGGAACAGCTTCACGACGACCGGCCCGTTGGCCGTCTCGAGCCCGAGGTGCAGGTCGGCACCCGTGATGTTCGAGAGGTTCGTGACCGACAGCGTGTAACTGATCTTGCCGGCGTCGGGTCCCACCACGAGCTTGATTTCGCCTTCGGCTGTCGACTTGGGGGGCTCGGGCAGCTGCGCCGCGCCCGTGAGCTTGGCGCCGAAGCGCATCTCCTCGGCCTGCAATGAAAAGGCGGCCAGCGCCAGTGCCGAGGCCGCGAGCGGGATCCAGATGCGTTTGACGGTCAACATGTTCGATACCTTCCTGACTGCGTGTCCGGCAGCGCGGCCCACAGGCCGGCCCGAGATCGCCTCCCGAAATAGGCCCGCGACGGACAAACGGAAATACGTAGTTTCGGAAGATTCGTTGCGCTCGTGCGGGTCAGCCGAGGAGGAGGGCCACCGCACCGGTCGCAAGCACCGCCACGGACGCCAGCACGATCGGCTTCTTGAGGCTGCTGCTCGCGAGCGCACTGACCATCGCGGTCTTGACCACCGTGTTCGTGAGCGTCGCGATCGTTATGGCCTTGACCGCGATGGCCGCGACACCGGTCTTCGCGTATTGCGCCATCGAGAGAGTGATTGCGTCCACGTCGGTCGTGCCCGCCAGCGCGGCGACCACGTAAACGCCCCGGTCGGGTGCGTAGGCCTGGACGATCTTCACGACGAGCAATACGAGGGCAAAGAATGCGGCGAACTTCGCGGCGGCCGTGAGGCTGAAGGGATTCTTGAGCGGCACGCCCTCGGTCTGGCTGCGCGTGCCCCGGCGGCCGCCCAGCAACCATGCGATGGCCAGCGTCACCACGGCCATGGCCGCGAACGGCACCGCGAGGGGCGGCAGGAGCGCCCTGTTCACGACCAGCACCATCACGAGCACGCGCACGAACATCACCGTCCAGGCGAGCAGGATGCCGCTCGCGAGCGCGGCCCCGGCGGACGCGTAGGCCGCGTCGCGGCTCTGCCGCGCGAACGCCAGCGTGACCGCAGTCGAGGACACCAGGCCGCCCGTCACTCCGGTCAGCGGGATTCCGCGGTGCGCGCCGAGCAGCCGCGTGGCGACGTACCCGACCAGTGACAGCGACGAGATCAGCAGCACGAGCATCCACAGGGACCGGGGGTTCAGCGCGCCCCACGGGTCCACCGGGCGATCGGGCAAGAGCGGCAGGATGATGAAGGTCGCGATGAGCAGGCGCAGGCCGGCGTAGATGTCCTCGCGATCGAGCTTGCGGACGATGAGGTGCAGCGGCTGCTTGTAGGCGAGCAGCGCCGCAACCGCGACGCCCAGCCCGACGGCCAGATCGCGGTAGCCCAGCGTCGTCATTGCGCCGAGCAGGCAGGCTGCGATGGCCGCCAGCTCGGTCGTCAGGCCGAGCGCGTCGGGCTGTGTGCGGGCGGAGATGACGTAGCCGGCGAGGACCGGTGCCAGTGCCCCGAGCAGCGCGACCGCGAGGACCCACGGCGATTGGAGCACCAGCGTGAGCCAGCCACCGAGCGCGCCGATCAGGGTGAACAGGATGAACGTGCGCAGCCCACCGATCGTGAGCTCGTCGTGCTCGGTCTTGTGTCGTTCGCGCTCGATGCCGAGCAGCGCGCCGATCAGGAGCGCCGTCGCGAAGTTCCAGATGACCGTGATGTCGACGTCGGGATGCATGGCCGTCCTGGCCTCATTGTGCGTGTGCCGGCCCTGCGTACTGGTTGATCACGTCCTCGAGCGCGCGCTGGCAGACGCGGCAGAACGGTACCTCGTTGCGCGTGAACATCACGCAGTCGAGCTGGGAACGGTAGAAGACCCGGGCGTCGTAGTTGGCGCCCTGGAAGGCCCCGACCTGGCCGGCAAATTTCGCCGAGCCGAGCAGCTTCGTCGTGTAGGCCTGTTCCTCGCGGAAGAGGGCCGACATCTCGCCCTCGGGCCGCCGTTCCGCGCGAATCTGCTTGCGCCTGGCCTGGAAGTCGCGCTGGCGGGCCTCGAATTCCTGCTTTGGCCAGGGCGTGGGCAACGGGGTGCTCTTCGCCACCAGGTCGCGCCACTTGAGTTCATCCGCCTTCAGCATCGCCGTGACGTTCGGTTCCCACGGCTCGACGACCTTGCTCACGGGTTCATAGGCGACGGGGGAGGTGTAGTACTCGTCGGCGAGCGCTGCGAAGTGGTGGCCGAACTCGTGCACGAACAGGTAGTCGGCCCAGTCGTTGTCCACCGCGACGGTCGAGAAGACCCCGTGGATGCCGCCGCCGCCATAGGTGTCGGCATTCACCAGGATCGTGAGGAACTCGTAGGGCGCCCAGGAGGCGACGTCGCGCAGGGCCCGGTTGTCGAAGGTCAGCACGTAACGCTCGGAACCGAACGCGTCGTACGAAGCGCCGACCGGAGAGCGCCGGTACACGCCCGTGGATGGCCTCGATACACCGGACTCGGCCGCCGGCGGGCACAGGCCCCAGACGTTGAAGTCCCTGCGTCGCGACTTGAATGGCTCGTGGCGGAAAAGTGCGGCGAGCATGCGACTGGCGTCCGGCCGGAACTTCGACTCGCACTCGGCGGCCGTGTAGCCATCGCCGACCAGGACGACGTCGACTTTCTCGGGCGGCGGGCCGCTCTCCTGGAGTGCGATCAGCTGTTGCTTCGGCGGAGGCGAGCGGTCCACGAACATGTCGGACGGATCGACCCGCGCCTGCCAGACGGTCTCGAACGCCTGCTCCGAGTTCCGCTTCTGCACGACGACGTCCACGGGCCCGGTCGGCGCCGGGAAGCGCAGCGACTCCTCGAACGTGCGGTGCGTCTTCGCGGCTTCTGCAGTGCTCGACCACTCCGCGTAGATCGACGCGAACCCGCGCGAGTAGAGCAGGCGTCCCGACGGGTCGCGGACCTCGAAGCGGTAGGTCCCGAGGTTGCTGCCATCGATCGCCCGCCCGAGGTTGCCCGGCCAGGGCAGCGGCTCGATGACCACGCGGTCGACGGAATAGATCTCGGTTCCCTGTCCGCCGGTGTGGAAGAAGTCCAGGCGCATGGTGCCGGGCTGCGCGGCGACGGCGGGCAGTGCCAGCACGATGCCGAGCAGGCTCGCGTCGATCGCCAGTAGTTTCCGCGCGCCCACGTCAACGACTCCGCTTTCCCGCAGGCCGCCCCTTCGACGCCCCGCGCTTGGCATTCGCCCGCGCCGCCGCCCCCTTCCTGCGGGGCCGCCGCCTGAGGTTCAGCCGCGATACGGCCCGGTGCTCACGGGCCTGGATGTCGGTCTCGACCTGTCGAAGCTGCGTGACGAAGAGCTGGGCGGCGCGCGACAGCGAGCGCTTCCGCGGGTAGAACAGGCCATAGCTCATGTGCATCCACGGTGCGTCGAAGGGCACCAGGACGACCTTGCCCGAGCGGAGTTCGGTCTCGATGGCAGTGAGCGGCGCCAGGCCGATCGCGTCGCCGGAGATCACCGCCGCCTTGGCCGCCGCGAAGCTGTCGAGCATCAGGCTCGGCGTCAGGTCGCCGGTTTCGCGCTCGATCTTCGCGGACGGCATCGCCTTGCCGATGTGCATCGCTATCCGGTGCGGGATGCGCGAGGCGGCGAGCGGAAAGACGAGCAGGGTGTCGAGCGAATGATCCTGGGCGGCGGTCAGCGGATGGCCCTGCCGCGCGAAGAAGAACACGCGGTGCTCGGCCACCGGTTCGATCGCGAGCCGCGTCGGGTGGCGCTCGGCCCCCGTCGTGTCCGCGATGGCGAACTCGAGGCGGCCGGCGAGGACCGCCTTGACCAGTTCCTCGAAATCGCCGAGGACGGCGCGCACCCGCAGACGTGAATTGGCGGTCGCCATGCGTCCGAGTGCTATGCCGAGCGGTAGCTCCGCCGCGAACATGTCGGTGCCGAAAGCGATTTCCGGGGCCTGCAGCCCGGCGAGTTCCTCGAGGTCGCGGGTGAAATCGCGCGCCTGGGAGAAGATGCGGCTCGCGTGGTCGATCACGATGCGACCGGCCTCGCCGGGCTTGAGCGCCTTGGCCGCCGAGTCCATCAGCTTGGCGCCGACGACCGATTCCAGCGAGCTGACGCGCTTGATGAGGGTGTCCGGCGTCAGGCCGAGAGCCTTCGCGGCGCGCGTCAGGTCGCGGGCCGGGAGCAGCTTGACGATGTCGAGCAGGCCAGGAGTTTTCACCATGCCCTCCGCACGCTAGCAGATGACCGCCCCGGACGCATCGGCCTCCCGCCGAGAACCGCCGGTGCCCCGACTGTACGACCTCTCGGTGCGCTGCGGGAGCCGGTATGATGCGTAGGATGACCTCCAAGCTCATCTCCCGCCGCGACGTCGAATTCCTGCTCTACGAGTGGCTCGACGTCGCCGCCCTGTGCAACCGCCGCCGGTACGCCGACCACTCCCGCGAGACGTTCGACTCGGCCCTCGATACGGCCGAGCGCATCGCGACCGAGGTGTTCCTGCCGCACCGGCGCAAGAGCGACGTCGAGGAGCCGGAGTTCGACGGCGAGAACGTCCGCCTCATTCCCGAGGTGAAGGCTTCATTCGAGGCCTTTGCCCAGGCGGGCCTGCTCGCCGCCGGCGCCGATTACGAGTTCGGCGGCATGCAGTTGCCCACCGCCGTGGACAAGGCCTGCTTCGCCTATTTCCTCGCGGCCAACGTCGGCAGCGCGGGCTATCCGCTGCTCACGGCCGCGAACGCCAGCCTGCTGCTCGCGCACGGTACGCCGGCGCAGATCGATGCGTTCGTCCGGCCCATGCTGGCGGGACGGTTCGCGGGCACGATGTGCCTGTCGGAGCCGCAGGCCGGGTCGTCCTTGAGCGACATCACCACGCGTGCGGAGCCGGACGGTGACTCCCCGCTCGGCGCGCGCTACCGGGTGTTCGGCAACAAGATGTGGATCTCGGCCGGCGAGCACGAGATTGCCGGGAACATCGTGCATCTCGTCCTTGCGAAGATCCCCGGCGGGCCGCCGGGCGTGAAGGGAATCTCGCTCTTCATCGTGCCGCGCCGCGTCCTCGCGGCCGACGGGTCCCCGGGGGAACGCAACGACGTCGCGCTCGCCGGGCTCAACCACAAGATGGGTAACCGCGGCACGGTCAACACGCTGCTCAACTTCGGGGAGGGGCGCTTCCGCCCGGAGGGCAAGGCCGGAGCGATCGGCTATCTCGTCGGCGAGCCGCATCGCGGCCTCGTGTACATGTTCCACATGATGAACGAGGCCCGTATCGGCGTCGGGCTGGGCGCGGTCGCGCTCGGTTACGCCGGCTACCTCGAGTCGCTCGAATACGCGCGCAACCGCCCCCAGGGACGGCCGATCGCGTCGAAGGATCCGGCGGCGCCCCAGGTGCCCATCGTCGAGCACGCGGACGTGCGCCGCATGCTGCTCGCCCAGAAGGCGTACGTCGAAGGCGGGCTCGCAATGAACCTGTACTGCGCGCGCCTCGTCGACGAGCAGCGCACCGCGGAATCGCCGGCGGCAAGGGCCGACGCGGGGATGCTCCTCGAGATCCTGACGCCGATCGCGAAGTCGTGGCCGTCGCAGTGGTGTCTCGCAGCGAACGACCTCGCGATCCAGGTCCTCGGCGGCTACGGCTACACGCGCGACTATCCCGTCGAGCAGCTCTACCGCGACAACCGCCTGAACCCGATTCACGAGGGCACGCACGGCATCCAGGGGCTCGATTTGCTCGGACGCAAGGTCACCATGGAGCACGGGCGCGCGCTGCAGCTGCTGGGCAGCGAGGTCGCGAAGACCATGGCCCGGGCCCGTGCGACCGGCGATGCCGATCTCGCCGCGTACGCAGCCGATCTCGGGCGTGTCGTCGGGCGTGTCGTCGAGACGACGCGCGTGCTGTACGCGGCCGGCGACGTGGATCGCACGCTGGCCAATGCCACCGTGTACCTCGAGGCGTTCGGCCATGTCGTGCTCGCGTGGACCTGGCTCGAGCAGGCATGCGCAGCGCACGGGAAGTCCGGCGACTTCTACGACGGCAAGCGCCAGGCGTGCCGTTACTTCTTCCGCTGGGAACTGCCGCGCACCGGGCCGCAGTTCGACCTGCTGGCGAGCCTGGACGACACGACGCTCGCGATGCGCGACGACTGGTTCTAGGCGGGCGGCAGGTGTCCCGGTCCATCTTCATCACCGGCGCGTCCTCCGGGATCGGCGAAGCGCTCGCCGTCGAGTTCGCGCGTCGCGGCTACTACGTCGCGATCGCGGCCCGGCGTGCAGACAGGCTCGAGGCACTGGCCGGACGGCTGCGCGCTGCCGGTGCGGGTCGAGTGCTCGCGGTGTCGCTCGACGTCACGGACTTCGGAGGCATTGCGGGAGCGCTGCGGCGCGCCGCGACCGAATTCGGCCGCCTGGATGTCGTGGTAGTCAACGCCGGGGTCGGTTACTCGCTGCCCATCGGCCGCGGCAAGTTCGACCTCGTGAGAAGGACGATCGACACCGACCTGACCGGTGCCATCGCGACCGTCGAGCAGGCGTTGCCGATCCTGCGGGCGCAGGGGGGCGGCCAGGTCGTCGCGATCACCTCGATCGCTGGCGTGCGCGGCATGCCGTTCCTCGGCGCCTATTCCGCCGCGAAGGCCGGGTTGCACCGCTACCTGCAGTCGCTCCGGACGGAGGTGGCGCACGAGCCGATCGCCGTCACCGAGCTCGCGCCCGGGTACATCGATACGGACCTGAACCGTGACGTGGCCAGTCGGCCGTTCGTGATCCCGGTGGAGCAGGGCGCCGCCGTGATGGCGAACCTGATCGAACGCAAGGTGCGCCATCGCTACGTGCCCGCGTGGCCGTGGACGCTCGTGGCGCCGGTCCTGGGAATCCTGCCGACGCGGCTGCTGGCGCCGCGTCGCAGGCGCAACACGTGAGAGCAAGCGGATGAGCGAGATTCAGCCGAGCGTACGGCCCGTGGCCCCGCAGCACGCGATCGACGTGGGGCGGCTCGAGGAGTGGCTCGAGGCGACCGTCGGTCCGCTGGGCGGGCCGCTCGAGGTCGTGCAGTTCAAGGGCGGGCAGTCGAACCCGACGTATCTGTTGACGGCGGGCGGCCAGCGGTTCGTGCTGCGCCGGAAGCCGCCGGGCAAGCTGCTGCCGTCCGCGCACGCCGTGGACCGCGAATACCGGGTCATCAAGGCGCTGGCGGAGACCGACGTGCCGGTAGCGCGGGCACTCGCGCTCTGCGAGGACGACGGGGTCATCGGCACGATGTTCTACGTGATGGAATACGTCTCGGGCCGCGTGTTCTGGGACCCGAAGCTGCCGGACCTCGAGCCGGGCGAGCGGTCGCGGGTGCACGACGAGATCAATCGGGTCATCGCGGCGTTGCATTCGGTGGACCACGAGGCGGTCGGCCTCGGCGATTTCGGCAAGACAGGCGAGTACATCGCGCGCCAGGTCGCCCGCTGGAGCAAGCAGTACCAGGCGTCCGAGACCGAGAAGATCGAGGCGATGGACAACCTGATCGCGTGGCTGCCGGCGAACATCCCGCCCGGCGACGAGACGCGCATCGTCCACGGCGACTACCGGATCGACAACGTCATCTTCGACCCCGACGAGCCGCGCATCCGCGCGGTCATCGACTGGGAACTCTCGACGCTCGGCCATCCGCTGGCGGACTTCGCCTACCACTGCATGGTCTGGCGCATCCCGCCGGGCGTCTTCCGGGGCCTCGGGGGCCTCGATTTCGCCGCGCTCGGCATCCCGACCGAGCGGGCGTACGTCGAGGCGTACTGCCGCCGGACGGGCCGTGAGGGTATTCCGCAGCGTGAATGGGAATACTACATGGCGTACAACATGTTCCGGATCGCCGCGATCGCGCAGGGCGTGATGGCCCGCGCGCTGCAGGGCAATGCCTCCAGCGCGGAAGCGATGCAGACCGGGCGCGCCGCGCGCCCGCTCGCCGAACTCGCCTGGGGACAGGTCGAGCGGCTCAAGCTGACCTGAGGAGACGACGATGGATTTTGCCCATTCAGCCAAGGTCCAGGACCTGCAGCGGCGCGTCGGCGCCTTCATGGACGAGCACATTTACCCGAATGAAGCGCGCTTCCACGCGGAGATCGAGGAGAACCGGCGCAAGGGCAACGCGTGGGTGCCGACGCGCGTCGTGGAAGAATTGAAGCAGAAGGCGAAGCAGGCGGGCCTCTGGAACCTCTGGCTGCCCGAGTCGGAGTACGGCGCCGGCCTCACGAACCTCGAGTACGCGCCGCTCTGCGAGATCATGGGTCGCTCGCACCTCGGGCCCGAGGCGTTCAACTGCTCGGCTCCGGACACGGGCAACATGGAGGTGCTCGTACGCTACGGCAACGAGGAGCAGAAGAAGCAGTGGCTGCTGCCGCTGCTCGACGGCACGATCCGCTCGGGCTTCGCCATGACCGAGCCGGCAGTCGCCTCCTCGGACGCGACCAACATCGCGGCCAGCATCGTGCGCGACGGCGATCACTTCGTGATCAACGGCCGCAAGTGGTGGACGTCGGGCGCCGGCGATCCGCGTTGCAAGATCCTCATCTTCATGGGCAAGACCGATCCGCAGAACGCGAACCGTCACCGCCAGCAGTCGATGATCCTGGTGCCGATGGAGACCCCGGGGGTGCGCGTTGTGCGCAACGTGCCGGTGTTCGGCTACGACGACGCGCCGCACGGCCATTCCGAGGTCGATTTCAAGGATGTGCGCGTGCCGGTGTCGAACCTGCTGCTCGGCGAGGGGCGGGGCTTCGAGATCGCCCAGGGCCGCCTCGGCCCGGGTCGCATCCATCACTGCATGCGCGTGATCGGTGCCGCGGAGCGGACCATCGAGGCCATGTGCAAGCGCGCGCTCACGCGCGTCGCGTTCCACAAGACGCTGGCGGAGCAGGGCGTGTGGCGTGAGCGGATCGCCAACGCGCGCATGAAGCTCGACCAGGCGCGCTTCCTCGTGCTGCACGCGGCCTGGAAGATGGACACGGCGGGCAACAAGGCGGCGCAGAAGGAAATCGCGATGATCAAGGTCGTGGCGCCCACCGTGGCCTGCGAGATCATCGACCAGGCCATCCAGCTGTTCGGCGGCGCAGGCGTCTCCGACGATTTCGGCCTCGGCTGGCTCTACGCGAACTCGCGCACGCTGCGCATCGCGGACGGCCCGGACGAGGTGCATCGCAACCACATCGCCAAGCTCGAGCTGTCCCGGTACATCAAGATCTGAGCCATGCAGATCGAGGGCAAGGTCGCGCTCGTGACGGGCGCGGGACGAGGCATCGGGCGCGCGCTGTGCCGCGAGATGGTGCGGCGGGGCGCAGCCGGGGTGGTCGTCGCGGACCTCGACGGAGCCGCGGCGGAAGCGACGGCGGGCGAACTCGGGGGCCTCGGCCTGCCGTGCGACGTCGCGGATGCAGCTGCGGTTCGCGCGCTCGTGGAGGCGGCCGAGGCTCGCTACGGCCGGGTCGACATCCTCGTGTCGAATGCCGGCCTCGGGGTGAAGGCGCTCGACCTCGACGACGCACTCTCGGCGCCGGACTCGACCTGGGAGCGCATGTGGCGCGTGCACGTCATGGCGCACGTGCACGCCTGCCGGGCCGTGCTGCCCGGCATGCTGGCACGCGGCTCGGGTCACGTCGTCAGCGTCGCATCGGCCGCCGGCCTGCTGAGCCAGGTCGGCGACACCGCGTACAGCGTGACCAAGCACGCGGCCGTCGGGCTCGCCGAATCGCTGGCGATCACCTACGGCGATCGAGGGGTCGGCGTCTCCGTCGTGTGCCCGCAGTACGTGGCCACCGCGATGACCGGCCTCGGCGAGGACGTCGCCGCCGGCTCGCTGCCGGGCGTACTGACGGTGGAGCAGGCGGCGACGATCATCGCGGACGGCATCGAACAGCAGCGCTTCCTGATCCTGACGCACCCGGAGGTGCTCGGGTTCTTCCAGAACAAGGCGAACGACTACGACCGCTGGATCGGCGGGATGCGCAAGGTGCGCGAGCGCTTCCGTGGCGGCGGCTTCCTCAAGGTCAAGTCCTGAGGCGGGTTTGCGCGCCTGAGCCGCTGCCACGCGGCGAGGCAGTGCTGCACCAGCGGCTGGATGTCGGGTATCGCGTCGCGGCTCGCGATCACGCCGACGTCCATCCTGCCGTCGTGCGACAGGGTCGTGAAGTTGAGTCCGGTGGGGTCCGCCACCATCGAGACGGGATACGCGCCGATCAGCTTCGAGCGGCCGAGGTAGCGCGCACCCTCGACGCCGCCCACGTTCGACACGACGAAATTGATCACCGGACGCGTGAACGCTTCGAGCCCGAAAGCATGTGATGTGAACCACAGGCCGAAGGCGAGCACGGCGAAGTCGAGCGACGCTTCCTTCGACATGCCGCGCATCTCGGACTTCGCGCGCGCGGAGCTGGCGACGATCTCGTCGAGCCGGCGGGCCGTCCCCGAGCGCGGATTGCCGAGCTTCACGAAGAGCGTCGTTGCCTTGGTCCGGGCCTCGTCGTCGCCCGGCTCGCGCAGGGAAACGGGGCACATGGCCACGAGCGACTCGGGCGGTCGCTCGCCGAGTTCGCGGAGACAACGTTGCACGCCGTCGTCCGCCACCGCGAGCAGCACGTCGTTGATCGTGCCGCCGCGCGCGCGGCCGATGCGGCGCATCTCCTCGAGTGGCAGCGAGAAGCCGCCGAAATTCCGCTCCGCGGTCACGGGGCGATTGAGGCGCGTGTGCGGGCCGCCGAAGGGCGCGTTGCCGCGCGGCCGGGCTGGGTCGCCTCGCAGCGCGGCCAGGCGCCTCGACACCGTCTCGTAGAGCTCGCGCATCGCGATTGCCTGGGATGCGAGGGCGCGCAGGCCGCTGGCGAGCTCGGATGCGCCGGGCGGCGGCGCGGGCGGCGCGGCGTGGAAGCCGGTGGCGATCGGGCCAGGCTCGGTGCCGAGGCTGCCGAAGATGCGTGCCATGGCCGAACGGCCGTCCCAGCTCACGTGGTGCGTCTTGACGTAGACGGCGAAGCGGCCCGATTCGAGGCCGTCGATCAGGTGTATCTCGAACAACGGCCGGGTCCGGTCCAGCATGTCCCGGTGCAGCTCGGCAATGCGCGCATGGAGCTGGTCGAGCGTGCCCGGGGGCGGCAACGTCTCGCGAAGCACGTGGCGTTTCGTGTCGATGCGCGGCGGTACCTGCCAGTGAGGGACGCCGAGCGGCTGGACCGCCGGAACCACGTCGAACGGCGCCGTCGGCGGCGTGGCACGGTAGGCCTTCAATATCTCGCGGACGGTCTTGTCCGCCGTCCGGCCGGGCGGTGGCTCGAACAGCAGCACCACGCCCACGTTGGCCGGCGATTCCTTCCGATCAAGCCAAAGGAAAACCAGATCGACCACGGGAATCGCGCGGACCATGGCGGTTCAAGTATGCGACATCCGCAGGGTGGCGGCACGCGGGCGATGCTAGACTCGGGCGAGACTCGACCAGGAACCGAGCCGAGAGCAGTCCATGCGTCAATTGCGCGGTGAAGACGCCCGTTTCGTGTACGCCGAGACCGGGCACGCGAACTCCAACATCACCCTCGTCTACATCTACGACCCGTCCACGGCCCCCGGCGGCCGGGTCCGGTTCAAGGGATTCCTGAAACACATCGAGAGCCGGCTGCACCTCTCGCCGGTGTTCCGCCAGCGGTTGCTGCGCG
>VEPJ01000232.1 GCA_012026925.1 Gammaproteobacteria bacterium
CGACCTGGCGAACGAGCGCCACTACGTCATCCGCAACGTAGACCGAATGCCGCCCTTCCTGGCCAGCGTGATCTCGAGCGCGGACCAGTGGCTGTTCGTGTCCTCGTCCGGCGGGCTGACGGCCGGGAGAGTCTCGCCCGAGTCTGCCCTCTTCCCCTACATCACCGTGGACAAGCTCCACGAGGCCTCCACGCACACCGGCTGCAGGACGATCGTGCGGGTTGCAGGCGCTCCCGGGGAGCGCGTGTGGGAGCCGTTCAACCGCGAGCACGACGGTCGCTACGCCACGAGCCGCAATCTCTACAAGAGCGTCCTCGGCGAGAAGCTGCGCTTCGAGGAGATCAACCACGACCTCGGGCTGGCCTTCCGCTACACCTGGGCGACCAGCGATCGCCACGGCTTCGTCCGCGACTGCGAGATCGAGAACCTCGGCAGCGACCCCGTGCAGCTCGAGCTCGTGGACGGCCTGCAGAACATCCTGCCTGCCGGCACGCCGGGCGTCGTGCAGGCGGGCGCAAGCAACCTCGTCAACGCCTACAAGTGGACCGAACTGGATCGCGGCAGCCGGCTGGCGATCTATGCGCTTTACGCGGGCATCTCCGATCGCGCCGAGCCCTGCGAGTCGCTGCGCGCCAACATCGTCTACGGCCTCGGGCTCGAGCGCGCCACGGTGCTGCTGTCGTCGCTGCAGCTCGACGATTTCCGCCGCGGCGCGGCGCTGGTCCCGGAGGATCACAAGCGCGGCATCCGGGGCGCCTACTTCCTCGGCACGCGCCTCGATCTCCCGCGCGGTGGCGTGCAGCGATGGAAGATCGTGGCGGACGTCGAGCGGACCCAAGCCCAAGTCGTCGAGCTGATCCGGTCACTGGCGGACCCCGGCGCCGCGCGCACAGCGGTAGAGGACACCGTGGCTGCCGGACGCGACGAGCTCGCCCGCATCGTGGCCGCCGCGGACGGCTTCCAGGCGGCCGGCGAGGAAGTCGTCGCCGCACATCACTATGCCAACGCGCTCTTCAACGTCCTGCGCGGCGGCGTGTTCGCCGACCAGTACCGCGTCACTGCGGCCGATTTCGCACGCAGCGTCCGGCACTTCAACCGAGGCGTGCACGAGCGGCATCAGGGGCTGCTCGCAGGCCTCGACGCGAGGCTGCCGCGTGAGGAACTCCTGGCGAAGGCGCGCCAGACCGGCGATCCACAGCTCGAGAGACTCTGCCAGGAGTACCTCCCCATCACCTTCGGCCGCCGTCACGGTGACCCGAGCCGGCCGTGGAACCGGTTTTCCATCCGGGTGAGGGACGAAGCCGGCGACCGTTCGCTCTTCTACGAGGGCAACTGGCGCGACATCTTCCAGAACTGGGAGGCGCTCGCCCTGAGCTTCCCCGGGTTCGTCGAAGGCATCATCGCCAAGTTCGTGAACGCGTCGACGGTCGATGGCTACAACCCCTATCGCATCACCAAGGAAGGCATCGACTGGGAAGTCGACGATCCAAAGGATCCCTGGAGCCACATCGGCTACTGGGGCGACCACCAGATCATCTACCTGCTCAAGCTTCTCGAGCTGTCGCAGCGGTTCCACCCGTCCGGGTTGAACGAACTCCTGCGCAAGCCCGTGTTCGGCTATGCCAACGTGCCGTATCGCCTGCGCAGCTTCGAGGACGCCGTTCGCGACCCCAAGAAGACCGTGGATTTCGACCGCACGCTGGCGGCCCGGATCGACGAGCGCGTGGCCGCGATCGGCGCCGACGGCAAGCTGGTCCTCGACGCCGAAGGCAACCCCTACCTCGTCAACCTGCTGGAGAAGCTGCTGGTGCCGCTGCTGGCCAAGCTCGGCAACCTCGTCCTCGACGGCGGGATCTGGCTGAACACGCAGCGCCCTGAGTGGAACGACGCCAACAACGCACTGGTCGGCCACGGCGTCTCCGTGGTCACCCTGTGTTACATGCGCCGTTACCTGTGTTTCCTGCAGGACCTGCTCGCCCGGGAACGGGGCACGGTGGAATTGTCCACCGAGGTCGCCGCATGGCTGACCGACACCGCGTCGGCGCTTGCGCACGTTCGCCCCTGGCTCGGCCAGGGCCCGGTCAGCGACGGCCAGCGCTGGCAGGCGCTCGAGAAGCTGGGCCTGGCCGCGAGCCGCTATCGCCAGTCGGTCTACACGGACAAGCCGTTCGCCGGCAAGGTGCAGCACTCGCTCGCGCAGGTGCACGAGTTCCTCGGCGATGCCCTCGCCGCGATCGACCACTCCATCCGCGTCAATCGCCGCGACGACGGCATGTATCACGCGTACAACGTGCTGGGCTTCGGCGCCGCGGAGGCACGGGTCGACCGGCTGTACCTGATGCTGGAGGGGCAAGTTGCGGTGCTCAGCTCGGGCGCGCTCGAAGCCGACGAGGTCGCCGCGCTCGGGGAGTCGCTGTTCTCGAGCGACCTCTATCGCCCCGACCAGCGCTCGTTCATGCTCTATCCGGATCGCGAACTGCCGGGGTTCCTCGAGAAGAACCGCATCCCCGAAGCGGGCGTCCGTTCCATCCCGCTGCTCCAGCAGATGCTGGATGCGGGCGACGGGCGAATCGCCTCGCGCGACGCCTCGGGCTGTTGTCGCTTCAGCGCCGACCTGACGAGCGCCCGCGACCTGGAGGCGCGCCTCGACTCGCTGGCGGAACGATATGGGGACGCGGTCGATGCCGCGCGCGGTCCGCTGCGCGAGCTTTACGAGGAGGTGTTCAAGCACCGCGAGTTCACGGGCCGGTCGGGCACCATGTTCGGCTTCGAAGGCCTCGGGTGCATCTACTGGCACATGGTTGCCAAGCTCCTGCTCGCGATCCAGGAAAACCAAGCTGCGGCCCTCGAGGCTGGAGCCCCGGATGAAGTCTGCCGGCGCCTCGGCAGCCTCTACTACCGCGTACGTGAAGGCCTGGGGTTCAACAAGACGCCACAGGAATACGGCGCCTTCCCGACAGATCCCTACTCGCACACGCCCCGGCACGGCGGCGCACGCCAGCCCGGAATGACCGGACAGGTGAAGGAAGAGGTGCTGTCACGCTTCGGCGAACTCGGCCTCACCATCCTGGATGGCGTCGTCAGCTTCCGCCCCAGGCTGCTTCGCGAGTGCGAGTTCGGCGCGGAGACCCAGCCCTTCCGGTTCCTCGACGTGGAGGGACGGTGGCAGGAGCTGCAGGTGCCGGCCCAGGGGCTTGCGTTCACCTGGTGCCAGGTGCCGGTCGTGTACCGGCTCGTCGATCGCGGTCCGCCGGCGTTGACGATCGTCAACGCTGATGGCACCTCGCAGGCATCGGCCACGCTGTCGCTGCCGGCGGATCTCAGCGAAGAGATCTTCCGGCGCAGCGGGCGCGTCCGCCGCCTGTCGCTCGACTTGCCTCGCGACCTGCTGCTGCGTTCTGATATCGCTGTCAGGAACGACTGAGGGCTGCTTTCCGGCAGCGCCAAGGATGCACGGGAAAACAGCCAGCGAGCCCATGACGCGAGCGACCATCGACGACGTGGCCGAACTGGCCGGCGTTTCGATCAAGACCGTCTCGCGTGTCGTGAACCAGGAGCCCAACGTCCGCGACGCCACGCGGGCACGGGTCGAGAAGGCCATCGCCAGGCTCAATTACCGCCCGAACCTCTCGGCGCGCAACCTGGCGAGCCAGCGCGCACGCGTGATCGCACTGGTCTACGACGACCCGAGCGCCTACGAGAACCCGAGCGGCGGCTTCATCCTGCGCATGCAGACCGGCGTGCTGCGGGCCTGCCAGATGGCCGACTATCGCTTCATCATCCATCCCTGCAACTACCAGAGCCCCGCGATCGGCCAGGAACTGAAGGGGCTGATCGAGCACGCGCGTCCCCACGGGATCGTTCTGGCAGCACCTCTGTCGAACATGCCGCGGATCGTGCGCGCGATTTCAGCCACCGGCACTCCGATGGTCAGACTGTCGCCCGGCACCGAGAGCGGAGACCAGTACTCGGTCGGAACCAACGACCGCGACAACAGCGCGGAGCAGACCCACTCCCTCGCCACCCAACGGCACCC
>VEPJ01000184.1 GCA_012026925.1 Gammaproteobacteria bacterium
AGGACGACGGCGACGTCGAGCTGTGGCACGCGGCCGAGCCGTTCGACAAGACGAACGCGCACCAGCGCGCCGACGGCACCTGGGTCTACCGCACCGCGAAGGCGCGCGAGCTGTTCGACCAGATCATGCAGTCGACCTACAGCCACGCCGAGCCCGGCGTGATCTTCATGGACCGCGTGAACGGCGACAACAACCTCGCCTACTGCGAGACGATCGCGGCCACCAATCCCTGCGTCACCGCGGACACGTGGGTGCATACGGTCGACGGGCCGCGCCAGGTCGCTGAACTGATCGGCGCGGCGCACGGCGTGCTGGTCGACGGCGAGGTGCATGAAACCGGGCCGCAGGGCTTCTTCGCCACCGGCGTGAAGCCGGTCCTGCGCCTGGCCACCCGTGAGGGTTTCTCGATGCGACTGACCGCCGACCATCGTGTGCTGGTGGTCAGCGAGGCTACGCGCCACTCGCGCAGCACCGAGTGGCGGGAGGCGGGCGAACTGCGGCCGGGCGACCGGGTCGTCCTGCACAACCACCGCGCGCTGTCCGGCTGGGGCGGGCGCGGCAGCGAGGCCGAGGGCTATCTGCTCGGCTTCCTGGTCGGCGACGGCACGCTCAAGGAGGAAGCGGCAGTCCTGTCGGTGTGGAGCGGAGCGGCCGCGCAGGCGAACGGCCCGACGGTGATCGGCCTGGGCGCCCGGGCGCTGATGCGTGCCGTGGAGACGGCCGCGGCGACGGCGTTGCGTCATCGCTCCGATCATCAGGGCTGGTCCAGCGTCGCCGAGCGCGGCGAGTGGCGTTTCAAGTCCGCCCCGCTGCGCGACCTCGCCGCCGACTACGGGATGCGGCCGGGAGCCAAGACGCTGACGGCGGAGGTCGAGCGGGCCTCGTCGATGTTCTATCGCGGCTTCCTCCGCGGCCTGTTCGACACCGACGGTTCCGTGCAGGGCACGCAGGACAAGGGCATCAGCATCCGCCTCTCGCAGTCGGACCTGCCCATGCTGGAAGGCACGCAGCGGATGCTGGCGCGTTGCGGCATCGTCGCGACCATCTATCGCAACCGGCGCGATGCGGGCCTTGCCGTCCTCCCGGATGGCAGGGGCAGCAAGCGTGCGTATCCGACGCGCGCGCAGCACGAACTCGTGATCGCCAACGACAACGTGCCGCGCTTCGCCGACCTGGTCGGGTTCGGCGACAGCGACAAGCAGGCGAAGCTCGGCGCGCTGCTCGGTCAGTACCGGCGCCGCGCCAATCGCGAGCGCTTCTGGTGCGAGGTGGAGTCGGTGACGGCCGACGGCGAGGCCGAGGTCTACGACGTGCAGGTGCCGGGCAGGAACGCGTTCGATGCCAACGGCCTGTACGTGCACAACTGCGGCGAGCAGCCCCTGCCTCCGTACGGCTGCTGCTGCCTCGGCTCGATCAACCTGACGCGCTTCGTCAACGACCCGTTCGGCGATACCGCGAGCTTCGACTGGGACAAGTTCCGCGCCGTCACCCGGGTGTCGATCCGCGCGCTCGACAACGTGCTCGACGCCACGCTGTGGCCGCTCGACGAGCAGGCGCAGGAAGCCGCGAACAAGCGCCGCATCGGGCTCGGGTTCACCGGCCTCGGCAACACGCTGACGATGATGAACCTGCGCTACGACAGCGATCCGGCGCGCCGGATGGCATCGGACATCGCCCGCACGATGCGCGACGCGGCGTACGAGGCGTCGGTCGAGTACGCGAAGGAGAAAGGCGCGTTCCCGCTGTTCGAGGCCGAGCAGTTCCTCGCCGCGCCGCACTGCGCGTCGCGCCTGACCGACAAGCTGAAGGACGAGATCCGCGTCCACGGCATCCGCAACTCGCACCTGCTGTCGATCGCGCCGACCGGCACGATCTCGCTCGCGTTCGCGGCGAACGCGTCGGGCGGCATCGAGCCGACGTTCTCGTGGACCTACGTGCGCAAGAAGCGCATGCCCGACGGCACGAAGCAGGAGTACGCGGTCGAGGACTACGCGTACCGCCTGTACAAGCGGATGGGCGGCGACGAGAACGCGCTGCCGAAGTCGTTCGTCAGCGCCCTCGAGATGAGCGCGCGCGACCACATGCAGATGATCGCCGCGGTGCAGCCGTACGTCGACGCGGCGATCAGCAAGACGGTCAACGTGCCCGAGGACTATCCGTTCGAGGAATTCAAGAGCCTGTACCTCGAAGCCTGGCACGCCGGCCTGAAGGGCATCACGACCTACCGGCCGAACAACGTGATCGGCTCGGTGCTCGAGGTCAAGAAGGAGACCGCGCAGGCGCACAACGCGGCGCCGCAGGACCTGAACGACGATCCGGACCGCCGCGTGCGCCTCGCCTCGGCGCCGCAGCCCGCGGTGGCGAGCCTCAAGTGGCCGAGCCGCCCGGACCTCGCCGAAGGCAACATGGCGTGGACCTACATGGTCGAGATCGCGGAGCGCAAGGAGAGCTTCGCGATCTTCATCGGCCAGGTCGACAACAACGGCCACGGGCCGATGCCGTTCGAGGTGTGGGTCAACGGCGCCGAGCAGCCGCGCGGCCTCGGGGCGATCGCCAAGGCGCTGTCGATGGACATGCGCAGCGAGGACCGCGCGTGGCTGAAGATCAAGCTCGACGCGCTCGCCAAGGCGCGCGACGAGCAGGGCTTCGTGGTGGCGATGCCGCCGACCGGCGAGCGCGTCTACCAGAACGGCGTGGTGGCGGCCTTCGCGAACATCGTGCGCTGGCGCTGCGAGCACCTCAACGCGTTCCGCGACATCGACCAGCACGCCACGCCGGTGCTCAACGCGCTGTTCTCGAAGAAGGAGCCGAAGGCCGGGCCGCTCGGCACGATGAGCTGGACGGTGGACATCAACAACGCCAACACCGGCGACGACTTCGTGCTCGGCGTGAAGGAACTGCACCTGCCCGACGGCAGCCGCCGCCCGTACTCGATCTGGCTGGCCGGCGAGTACCCGAAGGTGCTCGACGGCCTGTGCAAGCTGATCTCGCTCGACATGCGCGTGGTCGACGCCAACTGGATCGGCCTGAAGCTGCGCAAGCTGCTGAACTTCGGCGAGCAGAACGGCGAGTTCTGGGCGCCGGTGCCGGGCGAGGACCGCGCGTCGCTGTATCCGAGCACGGTCGCGTACATCGCGACGCTGCTGCTGCACCGCTACAAGGTGCTCGGCATCCTCGACGACGAGGGCCGCGCGATCCAGTCCGCCGGCATCCTGGCGCTGCCCGACGCGGTGAAGATCATCGAGCACGAGACCGCGCCGGTGAAGGGCAAGGTCTGCCCGAGTTGCCACGCCGCGGCGATGATCAAGCGCGACGGCTGCGAGTTCTGCACCGCGTGCGGGCACACGGGGCAGTGCAGCTGACGGACGGCTGAGGGGAGCGTGCCAGCGGCACGCTCCGCCTGCCTCGATCTCACTGGGGCTTACCCTGAGGGCGCGGGGCGTGCGTTGACACGCCGCGCGCGCGCTGGTCCAATGCGCCCCGCTTCGGATGGGGAGTAGCTTCCCGGTGCGGCTCACCGCCGCATCCACCGCGATGTCGTCAATACGGCGGAACTGGTGCAGCAACCGCCCGGCATCGCGAACCAGCCCGCCACGGCTGGTCTAGCCAGACCACTCCGGCACTTTCGGAACCGGCCGCGGGGCGCCAGCGCGGGAACATTCTTGCTGAAAGTGCCTCCATGGAATCCATCGGCAGTCCCCTGATGTGGTCGCTGTTCGCGGCCTTCGTCGTCGTCGCCCTGCTCGTCGACTTCCTCGCGATGAGCCGCCAGGGCGCCCACCGCGTCTCGATGAAGGAGGCCGCCGTCTGGTCGGTCGTCTGGATCGCCGTGTCCTTCGTCTTCATGGGGTGGCTGTGGTGGTACCTCGATGCCAACGCGACCCGCGAGATCGCGAACACCAAGGCGCTCGAGTACCTGACCGGCTACCTGGTCGAGAAGGCGCTCGCGGTGGACAACATCTTCGTGTTCCTGATGGTGTTCACGTACTTCGCGGTGCCGGCCGAGT
>VEPJ01000201.1 GCA_012026925.1 Gammaproteobacteria bacterium
GCCGGCGGCATTTCGCTCACGCACCTGCGTCACCTCAAGTTCGCACGACCCGAGGTATACGAGCGCACGGCGAAGGTCCTCGAAGCGATGGACTACGTCGCGATGCGCCTGACCGGACGGGCGACCGCGAACCAGTGCACCGCCTTCATGTTCCTGCTGACCGACAACAGGAGTCTCGACGCCCGCGACTACGACCCGGCACTGCTGCGGTACTCGCTGGTCGACCGCGACAAGCTGCCCGATCTCGTGCCGATGGACGCCGTCATCGGCACGCTGCTGCCGTCCATCGCCGAGGAACTCGGGTTGTCGCCCCGGACCCGCGTGGTGACCGGCCTCAACGACACCCAGGCGGGCGGCATGGGCACGGCGGCGTTCTCCGGCAGCCACGCCGCAATCTCGATCGGCAGCACGAGCGTGATGATCGCCCACGTCCCGTTCAAGCGCACCGACATCCGGCACGCCATCCTCAGCATGCCGAGCCCGGTGCCAGGCACCTATTTCGTGATGGCGGAGAACGGCACCGGGGGCAACACGCTCGAGCACTTCCTCGGCAACGTCGTCTACCCCGACGACGCGTTCGGGCGCGCCGTCCCGACCGATCGCTATTCCGACCTGCAGCGCGCCGTGACGGCAACACCGCCCGGCAGTGGCGGCGTGCTCTTCCTGCCCTGGCTGGGCGGCTCCATGGCCCCGGCCGCGGACGACCACGTGCGCGGCGGATTCCTCAACGTGGGGCTCGCCACGACGCGCGCGCAGCTCGCCCGGGCGGTGCTCGAGGGCGTGGCGCTGAACCTGCGCTGGCTGCGCGGGCCCGTCGAAGCATTCGCACGGCGCTCCTTCTCGCACTTCGTCTTCTGCGGCGGCGGCGCCGTCTCCGACACGTGGACGCAGATCCTGGCCGACGTGATGGATGCACCCGTACACCAGGCGCGGACGCCGCAATACATCCCCTGCCTCGGTGCAGGGCTGCTCGCGTTCCAGCGGCTCGGGCTGCTCGGGTTCGACGATTTCGCGTCGCGCATCCCGATCCGGCGCATCCATGAACCAGACGCGGCAAACCGGGCACTGTATGACGATCTCGCGGCGCGATTCGTCGAGACGTTCAAGCGCCTGAGGCCCGTCTTCCGCAACCTGAACCGGCGGGCGGACCCGCAATGAAACGGGCCGAACTCGGCCGCCACCTCGACGTGGGCCTCGCGGCCGTGCGCGAAGCCGGCCCGATCGCGCTCGAGTACTTCCGCAAGCGCTTGCGCGTGGACGACAAGCGGCACGGGGATTACTACGACCCGGTGACGGACGCCGACCGGCGCATCGAGTCCTCCATACGGGAAAGCCTGGCCAGGACCTTCCCCGGCGAGCGCATCGCCGGCGAAGAGCACGGCTCGGTCGGCGACGGCTCGACGTACTGGATCATCGACCCCATCGACGGCACGCGCTCGTTCATCAGCGGCATGCCGACCTGGGGCATCCTGCTCGGGCTCGTCGTCGATGACCGGCCGACCCTCGGCATCATGCACCAGCCATACACGGGCGAGACCTGGATCGCCGACCCGGAGCACGGCGCCCGCCTGCAGATCGGCGCCGACGAGCAGCCGCTGCGGGTGCGGGCCGAGGCCACCCTGGCCGACGCCGTGCTCTACAGCACCCACCCTTCCATGCTGCAGCTGCCGCGGTTGCTCGGGCGTTTCGAATTGCTCAGCGCCCGCTGCCGGCTGCAACGCTGGGGAGGAGACTGCTACTCGTACGCATTGCTGGCCCAGGGGTGCATCGACGTCGTCGTGGATGCGTCCCTGATGCCCTACGACATCGTGCCGCTCGTACCGATCATCGAGGGCGCGGGCGGCGTCGTCACCGACATCGAGGGCCGCACGCCGCTCGACGGCGGCACGGTGATCGCAGCCGCGAACGCCACGCTGCACGCGACGGCGCTCGAGATCATGCGCGGCCGCGACACGAAGGACTGAACCCGGGAGTCGAAACCCTCATGGACCTCAAGGCAATGGCACGCTCGCTCTACCCCTATGCGGCCGAGTTCGGGGTCGTCGAACGATTCCCGGAACAGGGGCTGGGACACCGGGCCATCCTCGAGCAGCTGCGCTCGATGTCGCAGCGCGAGGACGGTGCCTGGGAGAACGGCCGGTGCTCCGGGACGATGTATTGCGGCGACCACGAGCATTACGCCTTCCTGAACGAGGTGTTCGGGCTCTTCAGCCACGTGAATGCGCTGCAGCGGGACATGTGCCTCAGCATGAACCGCTTCGAGAGCGAGATCATCGCCATGACGCTCGACATGCTGCACGGCGACGCCGTCGCAGCGCACGACCCGAAACAGCGCGCCTGCGGGGCGATGGGTTTCGGCGGCACCGAGAGCATCCTGAACGCGATGCTCGCCTATCGCGACCACGCGAAGGCGAAGCGCGGCGTCACGCGCCCGCAGATGATCTGGCCCGACACCGCCCATCCCGCCTTCACGAAGGCGGCGCATCTCTTCGGCATCGAGGTCGTCGTCGCGCCCACGGACCCGGTCACGACACAGGTGGACGTGGACTTCGTGCGCCGGTCGATCACCGACGACACCGTGGTCATCATCGGCTCGGCCTGCAACTATCCGTACGGCACGATCGACCCGATCGCGGAGCTGTCGGACGTCGCGCTGGAGAAGGGTATCGGCCTGCACGTGGACGGCTGCCTCGGCGGGTTCATCCTGCCGTGGGGGCAGGAACTCGGCTACGAGGACATCCCGCTGTTCGACTTCCGGCTCCCCGGCGTGACTTCCATTTCGGCCGACACCCACAAGTTCGGCTACGGACTCAAGGGGACGTCGGTGCTCGCCTGGCGCGATGCGTCCTATCGCAAGCACCACTACTACATGCGCACCGATTGGAAGGGCGGCGCCTACGCCTCGCCCGGCCTGGCAGGCAGCCGGTCCGGTGGCCTGATCGCGGCCACGTGGGCCTCGATGATGAGCCTCGGCCGCCAAGGGTACCTGGCGCGTGCACGGCGGATTTTCGAAACGGCCTTCGCGATGCAGGCGTCCGTCCGGCGTCATCCGGACCTGCGCCTGATGGGCCGGCCGACGTTCTGCTTCTCGTTCCGGTCCGACGCATTCGACGTCTATCACGTCAACGACTTCATGAAGACGCGTGGCTGGCGATTCAACGGCCAGCAGAAGCCGAACTGCATCCACATGTGCGTCACCGGGCCGCAGACCCAGGCCGGCGTCGCCGAGTCCTTCGACCGTGATCTCTCGGATGCAGTGGCGTATGCGCGTCACCCGCCGCAGCCGACGCCGAAGAGCGGCGGCGTGTATGGAGGTGGCGGCGTCCAGCTGCCGGACCACCCGGCGGTGATCGAGGCCTTCTTCACGCTCGCCATGGACGCCTTCACCGACGGGCTGCGCTGATGTGCCCCCTGCCGGTCCGCCGCGCCCGTCACTATGATGCGTGTCTTCCTGCACTGTCCGATTGAGCGGAGCGCCCGATGAATATTCGCACCCTCGGCCTGGCCATCTGCATCGCGCTCGCCGCGTGCCGCGGCAGCAACGAGCAGAAATCCGCCTCCCCGTCCACGGCGCCCGTAGGGGCAAGCACGAGCGCATTGGCCGCAGTCCCGCGCCCTGCGCCGAACCCCCTCAAGAACGCCTACTTCGGCGAGACGCACGTGCACACGGCCTACTCGCTCGACGCCTACATCGGCGGCGCTCGACTGACGCCGGACGGCGCCTATCGCTTCGCGAAGGGCGAGGAAGTCGAGGTCGGTGGCCAGAAGTTCCGCCTGCGCCGCCCGCTCGACTGGGCGGCCGTCACCGACCACGCCGAGTACATCGGCGAGATGTACTCGACGATGACACCGGGCGCGCCGGGGCACGACCAGCCGAGCCTCCAGGCGCTGCGTGCACTGAAGACGCCCGAGGAACAGCAGAAGTGGTTCGTCCAGTACATCATCGGGCGGCGGACCGCGGCGAATCCGCAGGCGCACCCGCCCTTCTACGCGGGACCAGAGACGGAAGTGAGCGGCTGGAAGGACATCGTCGCCGCCGCCGAGCGCAACTACGAGCCCGGGCGATTCACGACGATCCCCGCGTTCGAGTGGAGCAGCGCGCCCAAGGGCGCGAACCTGCACCGCAACGTCTTCTTCCGCGACACGCACGTCCCCGCGAAAGTCATGAGCTCGCTCGACATCCCGCGGGAGGACGGGCTGTGGCAGTGGATGGACGGCCTCGAGAAGCAGGGCATGCACGTGCTCGCGATCCCGCACAACTCGAACGCGAGCAAGGGAATGATGTTCGCGCCCGTGGACGGCGCCGGCCAGCCGATCGATCGCGCGTACGCCGAGGAACGGAGCCGCCACGAGCCCCTGATCGAGATGATGCAGGTCAAGGGCAACTCGGAGGTGCACCGCGCATTCTGGGCCAACGACGAATTCGCGGACTTCGAGAACGCGGACTCCGTCCAGGACTACAGCGACCGCAAGTTCGTGCGCATGAATTTCGTCCGCGCCGCCTTGATCCAGGGCCTCGCGGACCAGCGTCGACTCGGCGCCAATCCCTACAAGTACGGATTCGTCGGCGGCACGGACAACCACAACGGCACGCCGGGCAACACGGCCGAGGACAACTTCTTCGCCGGCAGCCATGGCCCGGCGGACGGAACGGTCGAGTTGCGGCGCACCGGCAGCGTCCCCGGCTGGCTGAAGGGCAAGGACCTCAATCCGGGCGCACTCACGGGCGCCTGGGCCCCGGAAAACACGCGCGAAGCGATCTGGGACGCAATGCGCCGCAAGGAGACGTTTGCCACGAGCGGCACGCGCATCAAGGTCCGGTTCTTCGGCGGTGCGAGTCTCGCCGGGTCCGCGCGCGACCCGGTGATGCTGGTCAAGACTGGCTACGCGAAGGGCGTTCCGATGGGTGCGGACCTGCCGGCCTCGCGCAAGCCGCCGACGTTTACGGTGCATGCCATGAAGGACCCCGACGGTGCCAACCTCGCCCGCATCCAGATCATCAAGGGCTGGATCGACGCGCAGGGGCAGCCGCAGGAGAAGATCGTGGATGTCGCGTGGTCCGGGGACCGACGGCACGGCCAGGACGGCAGGTTGCCCGCGGTCGGCAATACCGTGGACGTGAAGACGGCCACGTACGCGAACACCATCGGCAGTCCCGAGCTGATCGGCAGCTGGACCGACCGGGAGTTCAGTCCCGACCAGTACGCGCTCTACTATGCCCGCGTGCTCGAGATCCCCACGCCGCGCTGGAGCACCTACGACGCCGCGCGCGCCGGTCTCCCGCTGCTGGACGGCGTCGCAGCGACGATCCAGGAGCGCGCCTGGACCTCGCCGATCTGGTACACGCCGAAGCAGCCGAGTCGCTGACGGCTGGGTTCGCGCGCAGGCGACAACCGGTGCACCGCGTGCCGCATCGCTCGCGGGGAACGCGTTGCGGAGCCCTCGCGGCGGTCACGCTGCTGCTCGGCGGCTGCGCAACGAAGCGGCCGGGGGACTTCACGGTCGAGGTACCCAAAGCCGTCACCGACGCGCGCGGCCGGTTCAGCGAGGTCTATTGCACCGTTCTGCGGGAACACGGGCCTGCGCTGCCCGATTACCGCCCCTGCTCCGAGGCATTGAGTCACGTCGTCGACTCGCCGATCGGCCCCGGTCGACGCGTGGAACTCGGCGAATCGACAGCCCACCTCGTGGCCGCCCTCGTGCCGGGAATCGGTTACGGCTGTGTCGTCGAGTGGATGAAGCCGGGCCCGGGCGCACGCGATCACTTGCGCCGCTTCGGCTACGACGTGCGCATGATCGACGTGGATGCGTTGTCGGGCACCTCGAAGAACGCAGTCATGATCCGCGACGCGGTGATGGCGCTGCCGGTGGAGCCTGGCCCGCCGCGCCTCGTGCTCATCGGCTATTCGAAGGGAACGCCCGACCTCCTCGACGCACTCGTTAGCCATCCGGAGATTCGTCCGCGCATCGCGGCCGTGGTCAGCATTGCGGGCGCCGTCGGTGGCTCCGCGGTCGCCGACGAGGCGAGCGAGTCGATGGCGGACATGATGCGTTTCTTTCCGGGCGCGAAGTGCGACAAGGGCGACGACGAGGCCGTTGCGAGCCTGAGACCGTCGGTCCGCAAGGCCTGGCTCGCGGAGCATCCGCTGCCCGCCGACGTGCGCTTCTACTCCGTCGTCACCCTGCCCGACGAGGCGCGGATCTCGAGGATCCTGAAGCCCACCTACCGGCAGCTCGAGAAGGTGGATGCCCGCAACGACAGCCAGCTCATCTACACCGACCAGATCCTCCCGGCCGGCACGCTGCTCGGGTTCGTGAACGCCGATCACTGGGCCGTCGCCCTGCCGATCGCGCGGTCGCACCCGTGGATCGGCAGCCTTCTCGTGAACCACAACGACTATCCGCGTGAAGCGCTGCTCGAGGCCATCCTGCGATTCGTGGAAGAAGACCTCGGCTCGCGGCAGGAGCCTAGAACGACGCCCCCACCTTGAGCCAGAGGTAGTCACCCTCGAGGCGATGCGCCGTCGAGAGTTCCGGCAACCACTTGAACTCCGCCACCACGTCCGTGGTCCCGACCTTGCCGATGAACGAGACGACCGGCCCGATGCCGACGGTCCGCCCCTTCATCTCCCCGAGCAGCTGGGCTCCGGAGCCGCTGTCCCCGGTGATCTGCTGGTAGTAGAAACCCGTCGCGCCGAAGCCGAGCACGCCGACGTCCTTCACCGGCAGGTGCTGCGCCAGCGTCGCGTCGAGGTGGAACGCGTTGCCGCTGCGATAGTCCGTCTCGCTGTTCCAGCCGTTGAAGTCGAAGCCCGCGAATGCCGTGACCTCGAGGCCCGTCTTGCTGCTCAACCAGCTCACGGTCGCCATCGGCTCGATGGTCCAGAAGTTCTTGCCGACGTTGGCAAGCCGTTCCGGGTCGTATGCCCCCGTCGGCAGGTAAACGCCGAGCCGCACGTCGCCTTTCACGTCGCCTTGCACCCAGCCGACCATGAACGGGTACACGGTGATGTCGCCGATTCCGGCGGCGTCGTCGCGCGCGCGAAACGTGTTCCCCAGCGGCCCTGTGACCTCGCCCTTGGCGTCCAGGATGACGAGCGGTACGGCCACGGCGAAGGCATAGCTGCCTCCGAGCATCCTGACGTCCGTCTGCCGCAGCAGCAGCACGGAATTGACCCACGCCTGGGAGTCGAGGCCAAAGGTGACCTCGCCGCCCGCGAAGATCGGCTCGCGACCGCTCGCACTGCCGGAGTAATGCATCGTGTAGTTGGCGATCGCCCACGCGGGGCGTCCGGGCAACTGGTCGATGAAGGATGCGGCCGCGCCGGGAACGTAATGGCCGCCGCCGCCCTCTTCTGCCGAAGCGGCGCCCCACGGAGCCCCGCAGCACGCAGCCAGGATCGCACAGACACATGCCGTCCTGCGCATGACGGGATCTCCTATTCGACCGACCGCATGGCCGCCTGCTCGAGACGTCGAACTCGCTGCTCGTCCGCGGCCGTGAGCTTCGTGTCGCCGAGCTGGACGACCAGCTTGTCGATGGTGCCGGTGAAGGCGAACGGCACGTCGTAGTCGAGACTGACCGGCGTCCCGGTGTCCTCGCCCACGTCGAACGTCTCGTCGAGCGACAGGCGCAACGGCATGGTGTGCTCGACGCGCCCTTGCGCAACCTGCTTGCCGTCGACCGTGATCGTACCGGTGCCGCCCTTGCCGATGCCGCCACCGTCGTAGCCGAAATCGAAGACGACGGTGTGCCGGCCAGCCGTGAGCGCACCATCGGCGGCGATGTTGTAGTGCGCGACGTTCCCGAAGTTGTAGTGGAAGACCGGGCGACCGCCCTGGAGCATGAGTGCCCAGCCGGCGCTGAGCCCGCCCTGGGTCACGAGCACGCCGCTCTCGCCGCCCTTGGGCAGCACGATGTCGGCCATGAGGCGGTACGACTTGTTCTTCAGGTTGGGTGCCGCACCTTCGGGAATGCGTGCGATCGTGCCGTAGTACGTGAATTCGGTCCGGCCGCGGGTGAGGCTCGGCCGGACCGACACGTCCATGCGCGGGATGCGGGTATTGTCGAGCGGCAGCACGTTGTACTTCGCCGCCTCCGCGTAGAAGAGCAACTGCATCTGCTTCAGCTTGTCCGGGTACTTGTCCGCCAGGTTCACGGCCTCGCTGAAGTCTTCGGTCGTGTCGTAGAGCTCCCACTGGTAGCCGGTCACCACGTCTTCCTTCGGATCCGACACTTCGCCCAGTGGCGTCGGCGGTGTCGTGCAGGCCACCCAGCCGTCGTGGTAGATCGCCCGCAGGCCGAACATCTCGAAGTACTGCGTGTGACGGGTCGATGGCGCCTTCGCGTCGGCGAAGCTGTACGCCATGCTCACGCCCTCGATCGGCTTCTGTGCCACGCCGTTCACGATCGAAGGCTGCCCGATGCCCGTCGCCTCGTAGATCGTGGGCACGATGTCGACGGTGTGATGCCACTGCGGGCGAATCCCGCCACGGTCCTTGATCCGGGCCGGCCAGGAGATCACGAGCCCGTTGGCCGTGCCGCCGTAGTGCGACGCGTACCCCTTTGCGTACTTGAACGGCGTGTCCATTGCGTGCGCCCAGCCGACCGGGTAGTGGTTGTGGGTCTTCCAGGTCCCGATCTCGTCCTTGTGGGCGAGGACCTGCTGGTAGGTCTCCTCGATGCCGTTCAGCCCGGCGATCTCGTTCAACGCGCCCTGCATCGAGCCTTCCTGGCTCGCGCCGTTGTCGCCGACGATGTAGATGACGAGCGTGTTGTCGAGCTGCCCGAGCCCGGCGATCGCGTCGAGCAGGCGGCCGACGTTGTAGTCCGTCTGGGAAAGGAAGCCCGCGTACACCTGCATCATGTACGCGAAGAGGCTCTTCTGCTCGGCGTTGAGCGAATCCCAGGCCGGGATCTCGGGGTGCCGTTTCGTGAGCTGCGTGTTGGCCGGGATGAGACCGAGTTGCTTCTGGCGCGCCATGGTCTGTTCGCGCGTCCCGTCCCAGCCGAGGTCGAACTTCCCGTTGTACTTCTCGATCCACTCCTTCTTCGGGTGATGCGGCGAATGAGTCGCGCCCGGAGCGTAATAAATGAAGAACGGCTTGTCGGGCGCGACCGCCTTCTGGTTGCGAACCCACTGGATGGCCTGGTCGGCGATGTCGTAGTCGAAGTTGTAGTCGGGCTTGCCGATGTAAGGCTCGATCGGTCGTGTGCCGTCGAACGCCGCCGGCCGCCACTGGTTCGTCTCCGCGCCGACGAACCCGTAGAAGTGCTCGAAACCGAGCATGGTCGGCCAGAGATCGAACGGCCCGGCCTGGCTCGTCTGCCAGTCGGGCACGTTGTGGTTCTTGCCGAACCAGGCCGTGTTCCAGCCGTACTGCTTCAGGACCTCGGCGACCGTCGCCGTGTCCTTGCCCATCAGGCTGTCGTAGCCCGGGTAACCCGTCGCCATCTCCGTGATGGCGCCCGTGTGGACCGAGTGATGGTTGCGTCCCGTGATCAGCGCCGCGCGGGTGGGCGAGCAGAGCGAAGTCGTGTGGAACTGCGTATAGCGCAGTCCGTTCTGCGCCAGCCGATCGAGCGTCGGCATGGCCACGGGCCCGCCGAACGTGCTCGACGCGCTGTAGCCCACGTCATCGAGCAGGATCAGCACGACGTTGGGCGCCCCTTTCGGCGCCTGCACGGGCATCGGGAAGTCGGGCCTCGAGTCTTTCACGTCGAGTCCGATCTGGCCCTTGAACGGAGCCGTGGCCGCCGGGAGTACCTCCTGCGCACTCGCAGCAGCGCCGACTAACGCTCCGGCCGCCAGCATCGAGCCCGCCGCCGCCAGTACTCCAGCCCGAACCATTGATGCCGCCTGGCTGCTCATCGGAACTCCCTCGCTCCCGGTTTGTCGCTTCGCGGATCGCAGACGACCGCCGTCGCGACCCCTGTCGCAACCGGATTCAGGACGAATCAGTGTGGGAAACTGCAGTCAACGTTCGTCGAGGCCTCCTGCCCGCAACGCACGTACGCAAAATGATCCGCCGGACTCGGCGTTGCGGCGATACGTAATGCCGGCAGACCTCCCCGGCGTCGCGTGGGCACAGGGTGGCACTATGCGTTTCTACCTAGGATGGCCGCTACGGGGCGCCCATCTTCACAATTGCCGGACAACCGGCGGCGGCCTAGCGTTGACCAAGCCCCGCGGCCACTCGGGCGGGGCCGCATGCATCCTTCAACGGCACGGGAGGGAACCCTCGTGGCACCCCGCGGACTGACCAGACGAGACGTACTCAGGAACTCGGGCGCGGCCCTCGGCGGGCTCGCCGTCGCCGGCGCGCTGCTCGAGCCCGGACGGGCGGGCGCCAGCCTCGCCTGCGAAGGCAACTGCTATCCGCCCGCGGACGAGGCGGAGCGGCAGCGGTATTCGTATTTCCAGAAGCAACTCCCCGGCCTGAAGTACTACCAGGACCGCGGCGGCTTCCTCTCGGCCATCTACCCACCGCTCGAGGCTGACGAGATGCGCATCACCTTCATGGGGTCGGCCATCCCGCCGACGCGCAAGGTCCAGCAGATGATGAGCGTCTTCGTCGAAGTCGGCTGGGACCCGGTCCGCAAGCGCGCAAAGGACGCTTTCGTCTTCGACTGCGGCTCGGGAGTGGTCGCGAACTACGGCGCGATGGAAATCGGCTTCGGCCGGATGGACAAGATCTTCCTCACGCACCTGCACGGCGACCACATGAGCGACCTGACGCACATCTACTGCTTCGGCTGCGCGTCGGATCGCCTGTCGCCGCTCTACGTCTGGGGCCCGGGACCGTCCGGCGTCCCGGACCCGAAGCCGCCGCACCAGCTGTACGACGACGGCACCAAGGCGTTCTGCAGCCACCTGCGCGAGGCGATGCGCTGGCACACCGAGAGTTTCAGCTTCCAGCCGACGAGCTACACGGCCTCTTACCCCACGCCGGCCGAGATCAAGGCCTCGTGGGGCCTGCCGGCACTGCCAGCGGCAGTGTCGGACGATCCCTGGGGCGACGGCTACGCGATGGTCCCGATCGAGCTCGACTGGGCGAAACTCGGTGGCGTTGCCTACGACAACAAGGAGACGGGCGCGAAGATCACGCACTTCCCCGTCATCCACTGCCGCAAGGGTTCGGTGGGCTACAAGCTCGAGTGGAACGGGCTGTCGATGATCTACACGGGGGACACCAAGCCGGAACGGATCAGCATCGAGCAGGCGAAGAATGGCGGACGTGGAGTGACCGTGTTCATCCACGAAATGGTCGTGCCCGCGGAGATCTGGGCCATGCAGGCGCAGCACCTGCCGCGACCGGTCCCGAGGGGTGCCAACCAGCTCTGGGACGACTCGGTGGACCGCGCCATCGCCATCCAGGACAGCTCGCACACACCGCAGGGAGCTTTCGGGTACCTGCTGAGCCAGGTTTCGCCGCGACCCCAGCTCATGGTCGCGACGCACTTCCCGGTGTCGGACGACACCGTCGATTGCGCGATGAGGAGCGTCCGCAATCACGTTCCGGACGTCGGCAACCTCGGCGAGCAGCTCACGTTCTCGTTCGATGGCATGGTCATCAGCGCGTTCGCCGGCGGCCGCAAGGTGACACAGCGCCGAGCCGAGGTGCTCGACTTCGGGACCCTGCCCGTACCGCAACTCTACGGCGCGTACTCGGTACCGAAATACCACTTCGAAAGCGGGCTGCCGGACCCGTATGCGCAGATCGACCGGACGCAGGAGATCCAGGCCGGCGAGCAGACCTACTGTCGAAGCGGGTATTGATCCGCGCTGCGTGCGGTGAGTTGAACCTTTGCCCGTCCGACGGGATCCTAGTGACAATGCAATCACTGGGCCGGAAACCGGACGGCTTGCGGCTGGAGCGCATCCAGGCGTCGCCCCTGTGGGACGGAGGCGCTTTCCGCAACATGCACCCGCTGCTACCTCGGCTCCTCAAGCCGGGCATCGCCGCGCCGACCGTCAGCGCATTCCTCTTCGAACACAACCGGCGCGTGCCGACCGCACCGCTGCCGTCCTTCGATCCCCGGCCTGCCTGGACCCGGCGACCGGGCAGCGGCCTGAGGGCAACGTGGCTCGGCCACTCGACGGTGCTGCTCGAGATGGACGGCGTGCGCGTGCTGACGGATCCGGTCTGGGGGCCACGCGCATCTCCGTCGCGTTGGGCAGGCCCGAAGCGGTTCCAGCCGGTGCCCGTCCCGATCAGGTCGCTGCCGGCCCTCGACGCCGTCGTGATATCGCACGACCACTACGACCACCTCGACTACCCGAGCGTGCGCGCGCTCGCGCGCCGCGACGTACCGATCATCACCTCGCTCGGCGTCGGCGCGCACCTCGAGGCGTGGGGCGTTCCGCAAGAGCGAATCGTCGAGCTCGACTGGTGGGAGTCCTTCGAGCTGCCGAAGGCGGAACTCACGGTGACCGCCGCGCCTTCGCAGCACTTCTCAGGCCGGACCCTGCGGGGTCGCAACTCGACGCTCTGGTCCGCGATGGTGCTGCGCTCGCGCCGGCACTCGGTGTTCTTCAGCGGCGACACCGGTCTCACCACCGAGTACGAGGAAATCCGCGAGCGGCTCGGGCCGTTCGACCTCGTGATGCTCGAGGTCGGCGCCTTCCACCCGGCGTGGGGTCACATCCACCTCGGCCCGGAGAACGCCCTCGAGGCCTGGTCCATGCTCGGCAAAGCCGCGTTCCTGCCGGTGCACTGGGGCACGTTCAGCCTCGCGATGCACGCGTGGGACGATCCGGCCGAGACCTTGCTCGCGCAGGGACCGCGGCGCGGCGTCCCGCTCGTGATGCCGCGCCTCGGCGAACCCGTGGAGCCCGCGCACGTCGACCGCATAGTTCCGTGGTGGAGAACCGTCGATCGGCAGAAGTCACGTGAGATCGAGCCCGAGCCGCGCGACGCAGCCGCTCCGTCGCCGATCCAATGGCCGATCGACTGACCAAGTCGTCGCCTCTTCAGCCGCGATAGATTGCCCGGCCGCCGGGAGCGAGAAATATCGCTTCCCTGGCCGCCTCCACGGCCCGACAATCAGGGCGTCCAATGGGGCCAGCCCGCAGCGTGAGGCGGAGAACAGCCGTGGCCGAAGAAATCCATGACTACCTCGTCGTCGGCGGCGGACCCGGCGGTTGCGTGAGCGCGAGCCGGCTGAGCGAAGATCCGGATGTCAGCGTCGCGCTGTTCGAAGCCGGCCCCGAGCGGTTCGGGGTGCTGGCGGACTGCGCACCGATCGGCATGCTGGCCCTTGCGCCGCGCAAGACGGCGAGCAACTGGGCCTTCTCGACGACGCCCCAGCCGGGCCTGAAGGGCCGCTGCGACTACCACCCGCTCGGCCGCGGACTCGGCGGCGGCACTGCGATCAACGCGCTCGTGTACATGCGCGGCAATCGCCTCGACTACGACGAGTGGGCCGCCCTGGGCAACCCGGGGTGGAGCTACGCGGACGTGCTCCCCTACTTCCGCAAGTCGGAGAACAACCAGGCGCTCCGCGACGAGTACCACGGCAACGACGGCCCGGCCTGCGTCGAGGACCTGCGCACGGACAACCCGTACAACGACCTCTTCATGCAGGCCTGCGAGGAGGCCGGTGAACGGTTCAATCCCGACTTCAACGGCGCCGAGCAGGAGGGCTACAACACCTCGCAGGTGATGATGAGGAACGGCGAGCGCTGGAGCGTGAACAAGGCGTACATCCGGCCGCACGCAGGCAAGCGCGCCAACCTGCGCGTGTTCACCGAGACCGAATGCACGCGGATCCTGTTCGAGGGAATGAAGGCCGTCGGCATCGAAGTGATTGCGGGCGGCCAGCGACGCACGGTTCGCTGCCGGCGGGAAGTAATCGTCGCCTGCGGCGGCATCCTGTCGCCGAAGCTTCTGCAGCTCTCGGGCGTCGGCAACGGCGAGGACCTCCAGGCGCTCGGCATCCCGGTGGTGCATCACCTGCCCGGCGTCGGGCAGAACCTGATGGACCACCTGGACTTCATCCTCGCCTACAACATCCCGCTCGACCCGAACCTGCTCGGCATTTCGCCGGTCTCCGCACTGCAGGTCCCGAAGTGGATCCTGCGGTACCGTCGCGAGCGGCGCGGCATGCTCGTGAGCAACTTCGCCGAGTTCAACGGCTTCCTGCGCTTGTCGCCGGGCTCGCCCAAGCCCGAGATCCAGTACGAGTTCGTCCCGGCGGTCGCGCTCGACCACGGTCGCAAGCTCGTGGCGAAGCACGGCATCTCGCCGCACGTGCTGCTGCTGCACCCGAAGAGCCGCGGCACGGTGAAGCTCGCATCGCCGCGCATCGAGGACGCGCCGCTGATCGACTTCCGCTATTACTCGGACCCCGAGGACCTCGCGACGCACGTGGCCGGCGTGAAGCGCGTGGCCCGGATCTTCCAGACTCCCACGTTCAAGGGCCGCATCAAGGCCGATCTGCTGACCGCGCATTGCCGCACGGACGCGGACTGGGCCGACGTGATCCGCAGCCACGTTGGCACCAATTACCACCCAGTCGGAACGTGCCGAATGGGCCCCGGCGCCGATGCCGTCGTGGATGGCCGCCTGCGCGTGCACGGCCTGCAGGGGCTGCGCGTCGTGGACAGCTCGATCATGCCGAAGATCGTCGGCGGCAACACGATGGCGCCCTCCATCATGATCGGCGAGAAAGGGGCCGACCTGATCAAGGAAGACTGGAAGCGGGCCGCCAGCTGACGGCCCGTCGCCGTCAGAAGATCTTGCCGGGGTTCAGGACGTTGAGCGGATCGAGCGCCGTCTTGAGCGCGCGCATGACATCGAGCTCGACCTTCGACCGGCTGACCGGCAGCCACGCCTTCTTCTCGAGCCCGATCCCGTGCTCGGCGGACACCGCACCGCGGAAGCTCTCCAGCCCGCGGTAGACCAGGGCCTCGATCTTCGGTCGCAACGCCATGTAGTCCGCCGGCTTCACGGGCACGCTGACGTGCAGGTTGCCATCGCCGAGGTGCCCGAAGATGAACAGGCGATGGTCCTCGCCGATTTCCTTCGGCAGTTCTTCCTTGAGCCGCGCAGCGAAACCTTCCATCTCTGCGATCGGCAGCGAGATGTCGAAAATCACGGGCAGGCCGCAGTGCAGGACGAGCTCGACGCTGTCGCGCAGCGCCCAGAAGCTGGCCGAGTCCGCCTCGGACTGTGCGATCGCCGCGTCCACGATCAGCCCGGACTCGAAGGCGGCCTCCATCGCGGCATTGAATCGGCGGGTGTCCAGGTCGCGATCCGAGCCCTGGCTCTCCACGAGGACGTAGAACGGATAGTCCTGCGAAATCGGCGGCCGTCCCTTTGCCGGGGCCGTCGTCACGAGCTGGTAGAACGGCTGCCACATGACCTCGAAGGACGACAGCGTGCCACCCAGGCTGCGGTCCATGTGCTTGAGGAACTGGACGACGTTGTCGAAGCCCTCGAGCCCGACGAAGGCCGTATTCTCCGTCGTGGGCTTCTCCCGCAGGCGCAGGACCAGGCGCGTGATGACGCCGAGCGTGCCCTCGGAGCCGATGAAGAGTTGCTTGAGGTCGTAGCCGGTGTTGTTCTTGATCAGCGAGTTGAGCGACGAGACGATCGTGCCGTCGGCGAGCACCACCTCGAGGCCGAGCACCTGGTCCCGCGTCATCCCGTAGCGGATCACGCTGTTGCCGCCGGCATTCGTCGCCGCCATGCCACCGAGGGTTGCAGTCCCGCGAGCCGGGAAGTCGACCGGGAAGAACAGCTGCTGCGCCTCGACCGCATCCTGCAGGATCTGCAGCGTGACCCCGGCCTGCACGGTCGCCGTGCGCTGGACCGGGTCGATGCTCTCGATGGCCCGCATGCGCTCGAGCGAGAGGATCACCTCGTCGGGGCCTGCATCCGCGCCGTGCACGAGGCCGGTCAGCCCGCCGTGCGTGACGACGGGGACGCCGTTTGCATGGCACCAGCGCAGGACGGCCGCAACCTCCTCAGTGCTCGTCGGCCGTGCCAGTGCCGCGGCGCGGAGATTATCCGGCCGCCAGACACCCGCCGAGCGCTTTGCGACGTCGGCCGCCTCGAGGACGCCGGACTCACCGATCAGTGCGCGCAATTCCCGGACGATGTCCATGTGGCGTTCTCCCAGCGATCGAGACCTTGCAGCTTACTGGCCTGCCGGTCGCGCGTGAAGGCGACCCAGGATCAAACTATCATTGCCACGCACCGTGGGTGCACGAGTCGAGAGAGAGATCGATGCCAGGAAGAGCCCGAACCGTGACCTTGCCTGTTGCGTGCGCTTGTCTCCTCGGACCATGGACCGCCGATCGCGCTGCCGCAACCGATGGGCCGTCCTTCGACTGCAACAAGGTCGAGGCCGGGAGCATCGAGAGCCTGGTCTGCGCCGACAGCGCACTCTCCTCACTCGACCGGCAACTGGCGCAGGTCTATGCCGAGGCGTCGAAGAAGGCCGTCAACGAGCATCCGCCGGTGCTCAAGGCGGAACAGCGCGGCTGGATCAAGGGGCGTGACGACTGCTGGAAGAGCGACGACAAGCGCGCATGCGTGGCAACGGAATACAGGCGGCGCATCGCCGAACTGCAGGCACGTTACCGTCTCGTGCCGAGCACCGGGCCCTTCACCTTCGTGTGCGACGCACCCGCCGGCGGCGAGGTCGTCGTCACCCATTTCCGCACGGACCCGCTGACGCTCGTCGCCGAACGCGGAGACAGCGTCTCGCTGATGTACGTCCAGCCCAGCGGCAGCGGCGCGCGGTACCAGGGTCGCAACGAGTCGTTCTGGGAGCACCAGGGCGTAGCGACGATCACCTGGGGTTATGGCGCTCCGGAGATGCGCTGCGCGCTCAAGCGCTGAGGCGCATCGGGACAGCCGCGGGGCCCGCAGGTGCCCGAGCGGGCTCAGTTTCAGTTGGTGCCGAGGATGGTCCTGTCGCGGAGCGCCTTCAGGTCGACCTGGCAGGCGAATCGTTGGGCAGTCGGGGTCGAGTTCTCGATGAACTCGCGGACGGACGGTCCCACCTGCTTCCGAAGTTCCGGCCAGAGACAGGCAAAGGCCGGGTCGGCGAGTGCCGGACCCCAGTTGTAACCGAGCCGCTCCATGGCGTCGGCCGGAAGCAACCCTTGATCGACCTGGAGCAGGATGGTCTCGAGCATGCGCAGGTCCGCCGTAATCATGCGCCCGGTCGCTTCCCAGTCGGCCAGCGTCCACCGTTGCACGGCCTCCGGATACGAGGACTCCGTCGCCAGCCGATTCATCCGAGCGTCGAACCACCTGTGAAACTCGGACGTCGCGATTCCGATCGCCTGGTAGGCGGCTGCCCGCGCCTGGACGTTGCTGTCCCGGATCTGCAAGCCGACGAACACCATCGAGCCGATCACGCCAACGGCGGCGAGCGCCTCGGAAATCGCTTTACCAGACCACATGGTTCCCCCGGTGCGAGGACAGAGTCACTCGGCCCGCTCGAGCAGCAACGCGATGCCCTGCCCCACGCCGATGCACATCGTGCACAGCGCGTAGCGTCCGCCGCTGCGGGCCAGCTGGTTCGTCGCCGTCGTAGCCAGTCGTGCACCGCTCATGCCCAGCGGATGGCCAAGCGCGATCGCGCCGCCCTGCGGGTTCACGTGCGCCGCGTCGTCGGGCAGACCGAGCTGGCGCAGCACCGCGAGCGCCTGCGCGGCGAACGCCTCGTTGAGCTCGATGAGATCGACCTGGCCGAGGTCGATACCCAATCGCCCGAGCAGCTTGCGGGTCGCGGGCACCGGACCGAGACCCATGACGCGGGGCGCGATGCCGGCCACTGCAGCGCCGACGATGCGGGCCCTCGGCGTCAGGCCGTGCCGCTTTGCAGCCTGCCCGCTCGCGACGATCAGAGCACAGGCGCCGTCGTTCACGCCCGACGCATTGCCCGCCGTGACCGTGCCGCCTTCGCGAAACGGCGTACCGAGTGCTGCCAGCGCGTCAAGCGACGTGCGGCGCGGGTGCTCGTCGTGGCTCACGACCACGGCGGGACCCTTGCGTGTGGGGATCGACACCGGGACGATCTCTTCTGCCAGGGCCCCGTTCGCCTGTGCAGCAAGCGTACGCTCCTGGCTGCGGAGCGCGAACGCGTCCTGGTCCGCGCGTGAGATGCCGCACTCCGCTGCGACGTTCTCCGCGGTCTCCGGCATCGAGTCGACGCCGTACTGGCGCTTGATCAGCGCATTGACGAAGCGCCAGCCAAGCGTCGTGTCGAACAGCTGGGCATCGCGCGCGAAAGGGGTCGCGGCCTTCGAAAGCACGTAAGGCGCACGGCTCATGCTCTCGACGCCACCGGCGACCACGAGTTCCGCCTCGCCAGTTCGGACCAGCCGGGCCGCCGACGCGACCGCGTCGAGTCCCGAGCCGCACAGTCGATTGACGGTGCTCCCCGGCACTTCCTGCGGCAAGCCGGCCAGCAGCGCGGCCATCCTCGCGACGTTGCGATTGTCTTCGCCGGCCTGGTTGGCGCAGCCGTAGATGACGTCGTCTACGGCCGCCCAGTCCACGCCCGGATTGCGCGCCATGAGCGCGCGAATGGGAATGGCCGCCAGGTCGTCGGCACGGACAGACGACAGACAGCCGCCGTGCCGGCCGATCGGCGTCCGCACAGCGTCACAGATGAATGCGTGAGTCACTTTCGGCCTCTTGGGCGTTCGTGCCGACTTTACTTTGCGGGGCGCCTGCTCGCTACCGGGACGGCCAACGATTGCTTCAGCTGATGCCGCAGCCAGGCGTTGGCCGGGTCGTGGTCCGCGTTGTCGGCCCAGTAGAGATACGTCTCCAGCGCCAGGCCCTTGAGCCCGAGCGGAAGGATGCGTAACGCCCCGGTCGAACTCGCGGTTCCAACGTAGGACTCCGGAATCGTCGCAACCAGGTTCGTCCGGGCGGCGATTGCGCAGGCGGTGCCGTGGCCCTGGCAGCGCAATCGCACGCTGCGCGACTGGCCCAGCGCCTTGAGCGCCATGTCCTCGAGGCCCGGGCCGCTGCGGCGGGACGAGACCTGGATGTGCTCCTGCGCGAGGTAGGTGGCGAGATCCCACCTGCCCCGCTTCAGACCGCGCAGCGCAGGGTGCCCCCGCCGCGCGGCCACGACCAGCCGGTCCACCATCACCCGCTCGTGCCGCACGCGCGACGAGACGGGAAGCAGCACGTCGAGTGCGACGTCGATCGTGCCCGCCGCAAGTTCCTGCTCGAGCCGGCGGCGGTCGAATCTCTCTGACACGAGGCCTATCCGCGGCGCGAGCGTGCCGACCGCTTTCGCAAGCGGCGGCAGGGCTGCCCGCTCGAGTGCGCCGCGCAGCCCGATGCGAAACACGCGTTCGCTGGTGGCCGGATCGAAGCTGCGCGATTCATTGACGGTCCGCTCGATGGCACCGAGGGCGCTGCGGACCTCGGCCGCGATCGAGCGCGCAAACGGAGTCGGCACCATCAAGCGCCCGCTGCGCTCGAACAGGGGATTGTCGAACACGCTGCGCAGTCGTCCGACGGCGTGGCTTACCGCCGGCTGCGACAGGTTCAGCTTGCGTGCCGCAGCGGTGATGCTGCCCTCGGCCAGCACCGTGTCGAAGACGACGAGCAGGTTGAGGTCGATGCGCGATAGATGCATGGATTGAATGACATTCCATCAAAACATTGCACTGGGTTAATTGTATGGCGGGCCTAGACTGGTCGCCAGACGATCCCGCAACTGGAGCCTCGAGCCATGGATTTCAGCTACAGCGCCCGGACCCTCGACCTGATGAAGCAGGTCGACGACTTCATGCAGACCCACGTCTTCCCGGCGGAGGCCGAGTTCGACGAATTCACCGAAGACCCGGCCAACCGCTGGGTCGTGCCCCCGCTGCTGGAGGGCCTGAAGGCCAGGGCGAAGGCCGCGGGGCTCTGGAACCTGTTCATGCCGCACGAGTACGGCAGGTTCAGTCCCGGACTGACCAATCTCGAGTACGCGCCCCTCGCCGAGCTGATGGGCCGGGTCGAGTGGGCGCCCGAGGTGTTCAACTGCAGCGCCCCGGACACCGGCAACATGGAAGTGCTCGCCAAGTACGGCAGTGAAGCCCAGCAGGAACGCTGGCTGAAGCCACTCCTGGACGGCAAGATCCGCTCCGCGTACCTGATGACCGAGCCACAGGTCGCCTCATCCGACGCGACCAACCTCGAGTGCTCGATCGTTCGCGACGGCGACGAGTACGTGATCAACGGCCGCAAGTGGTGGTCCACCGGCGCGTACGACCCGCGCTGCGAGCTGACGCTGGTCATGGGCAAGACGCGCTCGGACGGCCCGCGCCACGCGCAGCATTCGACGATCATCGTCCCGATGAAGATCCCGGGCGTGCGCCTCGTCCGTCCGCTCAAGGTCTTCGGCGAGCTTCACTCACCCGGTGGGCACGGTGAGGTCGCGCTCGAGAACGTGCGAGTACCGGTCACGAACCTCGTCCTCGGCGAGGGCCGAGGCTTCGAGATCGCGCAGGGCCGGCTCGGCCCGGGCCGCATCCATCACTGCATGCGTCTCATCGGCGCCGCACAGCGTTCGCTCGACCTCATGTGCCGCCGCGTCGATTCGCGCGTGGCTTTCGGCCGCAAGCTGAGCGAGCAGAGCAGCATCCGCCAGGACATCGCGCGCTCGCGCTGCGAGATCGAGCAGGCCCGGCTGCTCACGCTGGCCGCCGCCGACAAGATGGACCGCGAGGGCAACAAGGGCGCAAAGGACCTGATCTCGATGATCAAGATCGTCGCGCCGCAGATGTGCCAGAACGTGGCGGACCGCGCCATCCAGGCGTTCGGCGGCATGGGCCTCTGCCAGGACACACCGATTCCGGCAGCCTTCGCCTACGGCCGGTACGTGCGGCTTGCCGACGGTCCGGACGCAGTGCACATGGGGCAGCTGGCGAAGTGGACGATTGCGGCGGC
>VEPJ01000143.1 GCA_012026925.1 Gammaproteobacteria bacterium
GGCGCGGATGCGGCCGGAAGGCAACGAAGCGGGTAGCTATCGAACCCTCCGGCGCTCGAACGTGGCCCCGGAGGGTTTTTCGTTTTAAGCCTCCCGCCCGTCGCGCGCCGCTCGTTGATCCCCGGTCAGGTCTGCAACGCCCGCATGGGGCATGGAGGTTTGACCATGAACACGATTACGCCCGTCCTGATCGACTACTGGCAGCGGCTGCCCGGCATCCCGCTCGACTCGCGCCGGCGCAGCCTCGACGAAGCCCGCGCCCGCGTTCGAGCGGATCGCGAGCATCCGGCATCGCTCGTCACGTTCGCGCTCGGCGACATCGACGAGCAGGTCGTCTTCGAAGCGACCATCGCCTACGTTTCGGCTGGTGCAAAGGGCGCCCGAATCCACGAACCGGCGCTCGAGGATGCGATCGAATGGGTGCGCCGCAGCCTTGCGCTCAATCGCGGCGCCGTGTTCGCGGCGCTGCTGTCACTGGCCGATCCTGCGCTCAACGAGCGCCTCGCGCCGTACCGGCTGACGCTCACGCCCGACGAAATCGCGATCGTCTGCCGTCGCGCCTCGGGAGACGGACGCAAGGCGACGCGGGAGTTCCTCCGCAACTGGATCGAGTTGCTGGCCGGAGAAGAAGCGGTTCCGCCCGAGGCCGCAATGATCCCGGCCGCCCTGGCCGAAACACGGGCCCGCGCTGCCTGATCGAACGGTGCAGCCGGGCGCTCCGCCCGGCACGGGGTCAGTTGCTTGCCCCCGCCGCGGCGACATCCGTGGACGGGCGACGCACGGTCCCGAGCCAGCCCGCCACGTCGCGCGGCTTGCGACCGTCGAGCCAGCCGAACACGATCGTGTGCCACGACACGCGCTGCACGTAGCCTCGCGTCTCGTTGTACGGGATGTTTTCGACCCAGACGTCCGCCGACATGGGCGCATCCGGCAGCCAGCGACGGACGGCGCCCGGTCCGGCGTTGTAGGACGCGATCGCGAGAGGAGCCTGTTCGCCGAAGCGATCGAACAGGCCGCGCAGGTAAGCCGAGCCCAGCGGGACGTTCACGGAGGGCTGGAGCAGCGAGGCCCGGCTCGGCGCGGGCATGTCCCAGGCCTTCGCCGTGTGGCGAGCCGTCGCCGGAAGCAGTTGCATCAGACCGAGCGCGTCGGCGCTCGAGCGAGCGTCGGCTCGATACAGGCTTTCCTGCCGGATGATGGCGTAGATCAGCTCCGGCGGCAGCCCGGAAAGCGAAGCGCCGCGACGAACGTCCGCGTCGTACGGCCGCGGGTAGAGCAGGTCGTAGTCGTTGAACAGGCCAAGCTTGGCTGCAGCCGCGATGGCCTGCAGGTACCAGCCCCAGCGCGCCGCGAGCCCGATCGCCTGCGGCTGCACGCTCGGCGTGAGCCCGTCCAGCGCCGCCTTCCACTCGCTGGCGGCTTCCGTCTGCATGTCGCAGAGGATGAGTTCGTGCGTGCGTACGAACGCAGGATCCGTCGCGAGCTTGTCCATCTCGGCGTCGCTCAAGCCGACGGGTTGCAGCGTCGGCGAATAAGGCTGGCCGAGCCGCGCCGCGGAAAGGACCGCGTACCAGTTGTCGGTGGGCAGGACGGCGGCGTATCCCTGCTTCGCGGCGTTCGCGTCCCCGAGCTGCTCGTACGCTCGCGCCGACCAGTACCTCCAGCGGTTCTGGTTGCGCAGCGAATCGGGCATGGCGTCGATCGCCTTGCGGACTCGCGCCCAGTCGCCCGCCCAGAGCGCGGCGCGCGCGTGCCACTCGTGAGCACGCTCGTCGAAGTCGTCGGGGTGGCCAAGCGCGAAGAACTCGAGCGCACGCAAATTGCGGCCCAGCGCGAGCGGTACCGCCACGGCCAGCGCGAACGGGCTAGCGGCGCGGGCATCGAGCCTGCGGGCCTCGACGAGCGCGGGATACCGGTCGGCCGCACCCGCGGCATCGGCGCGGGCATAACGCTGCCACCCGTCGAGGAGCGCCTCCCGGGCCACCTCGCGCTCCGGCGCCGCGATGTACGCATCCACGCTCGTGCGTGGCGATTCGATCAGTGCAGCCCATGCGCTGATCGGGGCCGCCGTGGCATCGGGCAGCGACCGCGCGAGGAAGCGCGCCAGCCCGGACTCGCCCTTGTCGAGTGCGGCGATCGCGCGACGCCGGATCAGGTCCGGTGTCAGCAAGCCCTGCGTTTTCAGCCAGTCCGTGGCGGGGTCGCAGGCGGGCGGCAGGCTCTTCGGCGTCGACCACAGCGCGAGCGCCTCGTCGGACATGCCGTCGGTGCGGCCAAGCGCGATGCGGGCGGCGTACGCGTTGCAGCGCGCCGCGATCGTGTCGTCGACGTCGGGCCGATAAATCGCGAGGTACGTGGCCCAGTCCGCGCGGAGCGCGAGCGCCATGAGCCATTCCCGCCGCAGCGGTCGCGAGACCGGCTGGTCCCCGTACTTCTCGAGAAACGCCTTGATGTCGGGCGTCGCCGCCGGATCGATGAGCCGCCGCTCCAGGCGGGCGGAGAGCAGGTACGGATAGAGCGGGTACTCGTGCAGCACCTCGCTGTCGGCGGCGGCAGCACCTGCTGCACCATTCTCGGCGACTGCGTACGCCGCCACGAACTGTCGACGGGCATCGGCATAGGGATCCGTCGGCGCGGCCCCAGTGCGCGTCGCAAATCCGGCGACCGCCAGGATCACCAGGAGCAAGGGCGGAATCAGCGCAGGAACGGAATGGCGGATTGGCTTCAAGGCGCGTCGCGGACTTGGATAATGGGACTAAGTCTATGATGAATCAGGGGTACCGCGGGTTCCCCGCCGGGTCTCGGAAAGCCGCATTAACTTTCTTGGTGCGGTGCCGCAAACTCGGCCCGACGCCCGACCACCCCTGCGAGGCGGCGGCCGGCGCTCGCCTCTTTGCATCTGAAGAAGGGAGACCACTCCATGCTCTACTCCGGACCCGCTTTCAGCGTCACGGCGCTGGGCGACGGCATCGTCGAACTCAAGTTCGATCTCGCCGGCGAATCGGTCAACAAGCTGAACCAGGCCGCGCTCAAGGACCTCGATGCCGCCACCCAGGCGATCGCGAAGGACCCGGGCGTGAAGGGCGTGCTCGTCACGTCGGGCAAGCAGGTGTTCATCGTCGGCGCGGACGTCACCGAGTTCGGTGGAATGTTCGCCGAGGGTGAGGAAGCCGTCGCGAAGGGCGTCCTCGAGGTGAACCGCATGCTCTCGCGGTTCGAGGATCTCCCGGTACCGAAGGTCGTCGCGATCAATGGCGTCTGCCTCGGCGGCGGACTCGAACTCGCGCTCGCGTGCGACTACCGCGTGATGTCGACGGCAGCATCCGTGGGCTTCCCCGAAGTGAAGCTCGGCATCTTCCCGGGCTTCGGCGGCAGCGTGCGCATGCCGCGCGTGATCGGCGTGGACAACGCGATCGAGTGGATCTGCACGGGCGCGGACAAGAAGCCGGACGCGGCGCTAAAGGACGGCGCGGTGGACGCCGTCGTCGAGCCCGACAAGCTGCGCGACGCGGCGCTCTCGATGCTGAAGCTGGCGATCGCCGGCAAGCTCGACTGGCAGGCCAAGCGCGCGGAGAAGCTCGCGCCCGTGAAGCTGAACCCGATGGAGCAGATGATGGCGTTCTCGAGCGCCATGGGTTTCGTCGGCGCACAGGCCGGCCCGAACTACCCGGCCCCCATGCTCGCGATCAGGAGCATGCAGGACTCGGCGCCCAAGGGTCGTGACGACGCGCTCGCGGTCGAGGCGAAGTATTTCGCGAAGGCCGCGGTCACGCCGCAGTCGAACGCGCTCGTCGGGCTCTTCATGGCGGACCAGGCCGTGAAGAAGACGGCCGGCAGCTGGGCGAAGAAGGGCACGAAGGAGATCAAGCAGGCGGCCGTGCTCGGCGCCGGCATCATGGGTGGCGGCATTGCGTACCAGAGCGCGGTGAAGGGCACGCCCATCATCATGAAGGACATCCGCCCGGAGGCGCTCGACCTCGGCATGAACGAGGCCGGCAAGCT
>VEPJ01000196.1 GCA_012026925.1 Gammaproteobacteria bacterium
CACGTGCTCGGCACCACCGCCTGGTAGTTGGCGATCTTGCCGTCCTCGATCACGATCCAGTGGCCGAGCGCGCCACGCGGCGCCTCCATGAACCCGGCACCCCGCGCCTGCGCCGGCCACGTGCCGGGGTCCCAGCGCTCGCCGTTGAAGGTCCGCGTGTCGCCCGACCTGATGTTGGCGACCAGCTGGTCGTACCAGCCCTGCATCGCGTCGGCGAAGATCTTGGTCTCCAGCGCCCGGGCGGCCGTGCGCCCGAGCGTTGAATAGAGCGCTTCCACCGGCAGTTGCAGCGTCGTGAGCGTGCGATCGACGAGCTCCTTCGCCTGCGGGTGACCGGCCGCCACCAGCATCAGCATCCGCGCGAGCGGGCCCACCTCCATCGCATGGCCCCGCCAGCGCGGCGATTTCATCCACGAATATCCCTGCTCCACCTCCAGCTGTTCGAACGGCGGCTTGGGGCCCGTGTAGTTGAGCTTCGTCTCGCCGTCGTAGGGGTGCAGGCCGCGGTCGTTACCGACGGCGTAATCGTAGTAGGCATGACTGACGAATTCCTGGACCTGTGCCGGGTCGTCGAGGTCGACTTCCTCGATGTGCGACAGGTCGCGGCCGAGGATCGCTCCGCGCGGCACCAGGAACCCAGCAGTCTCGAAGATCGACCTGGCCGGGAAGTCGCCATAGCACAGGAAGTTGCCCAAGCCCTCTCCCTGCGTCGCCCAGTCCTTGTAGAAGCCCGCGATGGCGAGCGTATCCGGCAGGTACACCTCGTCCACGAACTGGCGCATCCGGGCGACGATGTCCTGCACCTGGGCGAGCCGCTTGGCGTTGATCGCCGAGTCGGACTCGAGGTCGATCGGGTTCGGCGCGCCGCCGACCAGGAAGTGCGGGTGCGGGTTCTTGCCGCCGAAGATCGCGTGCAGCGCGGCCACGTCGCGCTGCCAGGCGAGCGCGTCGAGGTAATGCGCCACCGCCATCAGGTTGGCCTCGGGCGGCAGCCTGTACGCCGGGTGTCCCCAATAGGCATTGGCGAAGATGCCCAGCTGGCCGCTCTCGACCAGCGTCCTGACGCGCTTCTGCACGTCGGCGAAATACCCCGGCGACGAGCGCGCGTATCCCGACAGCGACTGCGCGAGCGAGCTGGTCGCGGCCGGGTCGGCCCGCAGCGCCGAGACGACGTCCACCCAGTCGAACGCGTGCAGGTGGTAGAAGTGCATGACGTGGTCGTGCACGTACTGCGCGGCGATCATCAGGTTGCGCACGAGGTTCGCATTCGGCGGAATCTCCACCCGCAGCGCGTCCTCGACCGCGCGCACGGAGGCGATGCCGTGCACCAGCGTGCACACGCCGCAGATGCGCTGTGCGAACGCCCACGCGTCGCGAGGATCGCGGCCACGCAGGATGATCTCGAGGCCCCGGACCATCGTGCCGGCGCTGTACGCCTGCGTGATGCGGCCCTCCGGGTCGGTCGCGGCCTCGATGCGCAGGTGGCCCTCGATGCGGGTGACCGGGTCGACCACGACCCGCGGCGCGGGGGCGCTCATGACTCATCCTCGATCAGGTTGTCGGCCACCAGCTCGAGCAGGCTGTGCATCTTGCGGTCCCACTTGAAATGCGCCTGCCCGTCGTCGAAGGTCTGGCGGCAGTTGGCGCAGGTGGTCACCGGCAGCTCGGCACCGGTCTCCTCGATCTGCTCCATCTTCAGCTTGAAGGTCTTGTAGCGCAGCTCGTCGGCGCGATGATTCGCGACCACCCCGCCGCCACCGCCGCAGCACCAGTTGGTGCCCCTGGTCGGGTACATCTCGTGAAGCTCGACACCCAGGGCCTTCAACACCTCGCGCGGCGCCTCGATCGCGCCGCCGCGCCGGACCACCTGGCAGGGGTCGTGGAATGTCGCGCTCTTCGCCACCTTCTTGAGCCGCAGCTTGCCTTCCCGCACCTGCTCGGCGAGGAACTCGGCGATGTGCATCACGCGGAACGGCAGCGGCTGCCCGTACATGTTGGCGCCCATCCAGCGCAACGCCGTGTAGGCGTGGCCGCACTCGGGCAGGATCACCGTCTTCGCGCCGCACGCCACTGCCGCGTCGATGATCTTCATCGTGAGCAGCTTCTGGGCGGCCGCGTTACCGGACAGCAGGCCGAAATTGGTGGCTTCATAGCCGTCGAGGCGGAAGGTCCAGCTCACGCCCAGGTGGTTCATGATGCGCGCCGTGGCCACCACCGAGTCGGGATACTTCATGATCTCGATGGACGACATCGCGCACAGCACGTCGGCGTCCGGCTTGTCGAGCGGGATCTCCACCTCGTGGTCGTCCGCGAGCCACTCGAGCCGGTCCTTGAACACCTTCGGCGTCGCACCGAGCGGACTGCCCTCGAGCCGGGCACGTTCCGTGACAGCCCACAATTCGTGCGGGATCAGGCCGGCGGCATACATGCCGTGCCTCGCCTGCGACACCAGCGAGGCGATGTCGATGCCCATCGGGCACATCAGCGAGCAGCGGCCGCAGACCGTGCACGAGTCGTAGATGAGCTGCTGCCACTCCTGGAGCCGCTCGACGGTCACCTTCTGCTTCAGGTTGAGCGCGCGGTAAATCACGGCGAACGGTCCGTACTCGCGCTTGTAGGCCTGCTTGAAGGGCTCCAGCTTCCAGATGGGCGTGTACTTCGGGTCCTTCGTGACCTCGTAGAAGTGGCAGGCCTCGGCGCACATCCCGCAGTGTATGCACGACTCCATGTAGATCGCGGCCGTGCGTCCGAAGTCCTTGACGAAGCTCTTCATGGCGCGCTCGACGCGCTCGGCCTCGGGCATCTCGCCCTGCATGTCGTAGCGGTACTCGGGCGTCGCGATGGAGACGCGCGGCTTGTCGAACTCGAGCGGCTCGGGCTTGCGGACGTGCGGTTGTCCGGTAGAAGCGGTCACAGCGAGGCCCCCCTGCGTTCGAAGAGCATCCCGGTGGTGCCGCGCGCCGCGAAGATCGTGAACGCGTGCATGAGCTAGCCGAACGGGAACCAAACGAGCAGCAGCTCCACCGACAGCAGGTGGAAGGCGAGCAATCGCTCGTACGGCCAACCCGCGAGGTGGGCGAACGCGGCCATGCCGGTCACGAGCGGAGCGAAGGTGACGAACCAGCTGAAGTAGTCGTCGAAGTTCGAGATCAGGCGCTTCACCGGGTTGACGAAGCGGTGCACCAGCACCGCCAGCAGTGCCGCGACCGAGATGGCGGCGAGCAGCGTGATGATGCCGTTCGGCAGCGTCGGCCAGCCGAAACCGACGAGGCCGCGCAGGTCGGTGCCGATCAGCCCCCGTGCGACGTCTGCGAAGAACAGCACGTGCGGAGCGAAGAAGAACAGTGACACGAGGAGGCCGACGTGGAATGCGTAGCCCATCACCACGCCGAACGCCGTGCCCTCGAGGAACTCGCGGCGCGGCCAGGAGCGCAGCGCGATCAGCCGCAGGCCCTTCCAGGCCGCCGGGTTGCGCGGCTCGGAGAGGTCCTTTTTCGAACGCAGCAGGAACACACCGAGCAGGCGCCACAGCACGCCGGCGATAAAGATGCTGATCGCCCACTGGAGTGCGGGCCCGCGCGCGAGTTCGAGCAGGTCCATGTCAGCCTCCCTCCGCGTCCCGCTGCCGCTTGCGCGCCAGCGCCGCCGACGCGACGCCGAGCGCCGCGCCGACGCCGATCGCCGTACCCACCGTTCGAGCATCGCCCCATCGGCCCGTGGACAACGGCTGGTAGAAGCCGCCCTTGTCCCAGAAGCCCGGTTCGGAGCAGCCGATGCAGCCGTGCCCTGCCTCGATGGGGAAGCTCGTGCCGTTGTTCCACTTCACCGTGGCGCAGGCGTTGTAGGTGGTCGGGCCCTTGCAGCCGAGCTTGTAGAGGCACCAGCCTTGCCGCGCGCCCTCGTCGTCGAAGCTCCCGGCGAATTGCCCGCGCTCATAGAACGGACGCCGGTAGCAGCGGTCGTGGATGGTCTGGCCGTAGAGGGCCTTCGGGCGTCCG
>VEPJ01000197.1 GCA_012026925.1 Gammaproteobacteria bacterium
TCGCGCGCCTTGCGCTCGCTCACGAGGATCACGGCCGCCGCGCCGTCCCCGATCGGCGAGCACATCGGCAGCGTGAGCGGCTCGACGACCGTGCGTGCCGCGAGCACGTCGGCGACGGTCATCACGTCCTGGAACTGCGCACGCGGGTTCATGCTGCCGTGGAAGGAGTTCTTGGCAGCGACCATGGCGAAGTGCGCCTTCGTGCTGCCGTACTTGCGCATGTGCTTCTTCGCCATCACGGAGTAGATGTCCATGAAGATCGAGCGGTTGACGCCCGCGGTCGCGGCGTCGAACGGCTCGCCGGCCGCCTCCGACATGCGCTTCAGCACGTTCATCGCGCCGTCGGGATCCTCCACGTCCACCGCGCTCGAGAAAGCGCCGAAGCTGCGCGCCTTGTCCTCGTGGAAGAGCTTCTCGCTGCCGCAGGCCAGCACCACGTCGTACAGGCCGGCGGTGATCATCGCGCAGGCCTGCTGGAACGCGGTCGAGGACGACGCGCAGGCGTTTTCCACGTTGACCACCGGGATCTTCCCGATGCCGATGCTGCGCAGGGCGACCTGGCCGCGGATCATCTCCTGGCCGGTCACGACACCCGCCGCGGCGTTTCCCATCCACGCCGCCTGGATCGCGGACTTGTCCATGCCCGCGTCGGCCAGTGCCGCCGTGATGGCTTCACCCGCGAGTCCCTTCAGTGTCTTGTCCATCTGCTTGCCGAAGCGCGTCATGCCGACGCCGGCAACGTAGGCGTGCATCTTCATGCAGGCGCCCTCACAGCCAGTCCGGATTGACGAGGTCTGCGCCGCCCTTCAACGCCAGCACTTCGTTGTTGCCGTCGGCAATCAGCATCGCGCGCGCGTCGCGGAACAGCTTCTCCATCGGGTACTCGCGGCTCACGCCGTTCCCGCCGAAGATCTGCAGCGCGTCGGATGCGACCTCGAACGCCGTCTGCGTCGCGGTGACCTTGGCCGAGGTCGACGCCAGCATCGAGGGCCGCGTGGCCGTGGCGTTGTACTCGACGACGCGCCGCGTGAGCGCCCGGGCCGCCTCCACCTTGCGGAACATATCGAACAGGCGGAAGCGCACGTTCTGGTGATGGATGATCGGCACGCCGCCCTGCTTGCGACGGTGGGCGTACTCCCACGCATGCTCGAAGGCCGCGCGAGCGAGACCGACCGCCACGGTCGCGACGTGCGGGTTCGCCTCGCACAGCATGTGGTAAGCGAGCTCGGCGTACTTGTCCGGCCCGGCCAGCAGGTGCGAGACCGGCACCTCGACGTTGTCGAAGTAGAGTTCGCCCTGGTTGAGCCCGCGCAGGCCCAGCTTGTCGAGCGGCTTGCCGCGGGAGACGCCCGGCAGGTCGAGCGGCACGATGACCGCGACGCCTGGCCGCACGCCACCCTTGTCGTCCTGGTAGTGGCAGAAGAGCGCGCACACCTGCGCCGTCATCGCGCCCGACACCCACGCCGCCTTCTGTCCGTTGATGATCACCTTGTCGCCCACGATGCGCGCCGTGCAGTTGGGCTTGCCGTAGGCGCCGTTGGGGGCGGCGATCACGCCGGTGGCATCGAGCATGTCGCTGCCGTGGTCCGGCTCCGTGATGCCCCAGCAACCGAGCTTGCCTTCGCAGTACGTGGCCATCGCCATGTTGCCGGCCAGGAGCGAATACATTACGGGGAAGTTGTTCACGAGGATCGCGCCGGCGATGCCGCCGTCGCCCCACGCCAGTTCCTCCGTGGCGATGAACAGCAGCCTGGCGCGGTCCGCCGGCGGCAGTTCCAGCATCGCCATGATGGAGAGACCCAGGTCGCCCGCCCTGGCGAGCGCGCCCCAGAGCGGCGAGTCCGGCGCCGGCACCTTGTCGGCCGGCATCTTGTCGAGCACCGCGGCCAGCGGCCGCATCACCTCGACCGCGTAGCGGTGCACGTTGTCCTGCACCGCGCGTTCCATCTCGGACAGGGGCGGCTCGAGGCCGCTCAGGGGAAGCTGCACGTAACCCGACATGGTCCGCTCCTCTGCGTGAATAGCCGTGGAAGCGAACTCTGCGCGATGCCCCCCGGAAAGGCAGCCTGCTGAAAGTTAGGTTTTTCGCACTTGCCGAGCGCCCGAACAGTGCCGTGACTCACGCCGTCGGACGAAGTCGCTCCAGGCCAGGATCACCGCGCAGAGCCCTGAGTCGCGGGTCGACGAACGCGTAGACGAACTGCGGCGCGCCCGTATCGCGTGCCTCGCGCAGCCGGTCAAGGGCCCGCGCACGGTCGCCGAGAGCGAGCCAGGCGATCGAGAGCCACGTGCTGGCTACCGGGAAGTCGGCATCCTCGATGGCTCGAATGAGCGGCAGCGCCTCCTCACGGCGGCCCGCAAGCGCCAGCGCGCACGGCAACGCGCTGTGCACCAGCGGCGTGTCTGGAGCGAGCTCGATCGCGCGGCGGCCCGCGGCGATCGCCTCATCGTGCAATCCCAGTCCCGACGCCACCATCGACAGCTGCTGGTGCGAGATCTCCACGTCCGGAAACCGGCTCGCGCTTTCGCGAGCGTGGGCGATTGCGGCCGCATCTTCGCCCGAGAAGAAAAGGTACATCGCGAGCACACCACTGGACCAGCCTGCCCACGGGTTGAGCGCATGCGACGCCTTCATCTCCGCGACCGCCTCGTCCAGGCGACCGGCAGCGATGAGCGCCCAGGCGTGCAGTCCTCGCGCCAGCCAGTGCTTGTCGCTGACACGCAGGCATGCGTCGAAGTCCGCGAGACCCTGCCGAACGTCGAGATCGACGACCGCCTTCACCCAGCCGCGGTCCGCGAGCGCCTGCAGGCACGCGGGATCGAGCGCAAGCGCCTTGTTCGCCGCTTCCACGGCCGCCGCACCCGCTTGCTTCGGCGGGGCGACCATCCGCCCCGCCTGCAGCAAGTGAAAATCCGCCAGCGCGACCCAGGCCGCAACGTATTCGGGATCGAGCTCGAGCGCGGATCGCGCGGCTTCGATCGCATTCGAGAGATCGCGCGCGGAACGCCTTGCCGACAACTCACGCGCGCTCGTCAGTGCGGCTGTGGCCTCGACGCGCGGGGATGGAGCGAAGGCCGGCGGCGATTTCCCGCCACCTGCAGCGAGCCTGAGCACCCGCGTGCCAATCCTGAGACCGGCACCGTGCACGGTCTGGACGATCTCGGTGCCCGACGCAGCGGGCATCGCCTGGCGCAGCCGGCGCACCGCCTGAAAAATGGAATCGTCGGTAACCGCCCTGCCTTCCCAGGCCTCCGCAACGATCGCGTCTTTCGTGACCGTACGACCGTCCGCATCCAGCAGCAACTGCAGCAGCCGTGCGTCCGTACGTCGCAACGAGATCCGCCCGGAGGGTCCATCGAGCCCGCGCTCCGAGTCGAATCGGTAGCCGGCGAATTCGTAGCTCATGAGCCCCACGGCGGCTTGAAGTGTTCAGAATTGAATCAGGACTTCCGGCGGACAACAAGGCATGTTGTGGCCTGCGGTGCATGTGCCGGACCGGCCATTCGAAATCCCCACCCCCTTCGGATGACGGAGCCCGGCACACCGCACCGTGTTCAAGCCCAACCGAGGGGGAAGATCCATGGTCAGCTCATCGCCTGGACGGGCCACTCGCCCGTCCGATCGCAACTGCGCACTGCGAACCCGCGCCACGCTCCTGGTGAGCGCCCTGGGCGCCTGCGCGACGCTGGCCATGCACATGGCCAATGCTGCGGAAGCATCCCTGCAGGACATCGCGAAGCTGGCCGGCACGGACGGCTCGACATCGCAGATCGTGATCTATCCAGCGCGGGAAATCGTGACGCTCGACCCGGCGCACCCGGGCGCCCAGGCCGTCGCGGTGCGGGGCGATCGCATCTTCGGGGTCGGCTCGGTCGACTCCCTGAAGGCAGCGGCCGGCCAGCAGCACTACAACATCGACACGACCTTCGCGAACCAGGTCATCGTGCCGGGGTTCATCGCGCAGCACGACCATCCCCTGCTCGCGGC
>VEPJ01000079.1 GCA_012026925.1 Gammaproteobacteria bacterium
CCTCGTCGAGGAACAGCGTGCCGCCCTCGGCGCTGCGGATCAGGCCTTCCTTGTCCGCGACCGCACCCGTGAAGCTGCCCTTCTTGTGCCCGAAGAGCTCGGCCTCCATCAGCTCCGACGGGATGGCGCCGCAGTTCACCGGCACGAAGGGCCCTTCCCGGCGCGGCCCCGACTCGTGGATCAGCCGCGCGGCGAGCTCCTTGCCCGTACCGGAGTCACCGGAGATATGCACGGGGGCCTGTGAGCGTGCGACCTTGGCGATCATCTCCCGCAGCTGCTGCATCGGCTTCGACGTACCGAGCAGGGTCAGTGTCGCGCGACGTCCCGTCTCCTCGACGGACTCGCCAAGCTTGAGCGTGGCGGTGATGAGCTTGCGGAGTGCCGCAAGGTCGAGCGGCTTCGAAATGAAGTCGAACGCGCCCAGCTTGAGCGCGCGGACCGCCGCCTCTACGTTGCCATGGGCCGTGATGACCGCGACGGGCACCCCGGGCCGATGGTCCTGGATCCACCCGACGAGGTCGAGCCCATCGCCGTCGGGCAGGCGCATGTCGGTGAGGACGAGGTCGTATCGCTCACTGCCGAGCCGCTTCACCGCGGACGCATAGTCGCCCGCGGTCTCGACGTCGATGTTCATGCGGCCGAGCGTGATGGCCAGCAGTTCCCGGATGTCGGGCTCGTCGTCGACGACGAGTGCACGAGGTTTGCGCATCGGGCGGGTTTGCTCAGTCTTCCATGCGTCTCGAAACTCACTATACCGCAGACTGTCCCCGCGCTCCTCCGCGGTTCTCTGCGCCGCAGGGAACTACAGGCCGAGCGCGAGCTTCAGTCCGCGGTCCACCGACTCGAGGCGAGTGGCATCCAGCTTCCCGGCGCGGCGCTCGAGCAGTTGCTTGTCGACCGTGATGATCTGCGACACGTTGACGACCGAGGGCTGCGCGAGGCCGGTGCCGCGACCGCCGACGCGGACGTTGCCCGGCGCCGCCGCAAGGCGCTCGTTACCCGTGATTACGGCAACCGCGACGGTCGAAATGCGGCTTCGATTGAATCCATCCGCCGAGATGATGAGCACCGGACGCCGATGTCCGGGACCGGAGCCCGAAGGAACCGGCAGCGGCGCCCACCAGATCTCGCCGCGCTTCACCGGCGCGTCCTCGCGATCGTACTGAATTGCAGCTCCGCAAGGCCCGGGTCGAGACCTGCGTTGTCCTCGGGGTTCGAGTAGACCGCATCGAGCTGCGCAGTCACCGCGTCTTCGTCGTGGCGCGCCAGCAATTCCTTCAGGGCGCGGCAGTAGAGTTCACTGCGCGACACCCCCAAGCGCGCCGCGAGGCGCTCGGCCGAGCGAAAGACGGGGTCCGGCAATGAGATGGCGGTCTTCATGTCCACAGTATAACCGCGGTTATACCAACGGCCATGGACGGTTGTCGGCGCCGACTTGGACCCGGAATGCGCGAATTTGCGCGACCGGCAATCGGGAGGAGCCCGGCCCCTCACTCCCAACGCTGCGGATCGGCAAAGATGATGCGGAAGATGCTGCCACCGCCCGGCCGTGCCTCGTAGGCGAGCAACGCGCCGTTCGTCTGGCACAGCTCCCGCGAGATGAAGAGACCGAGCCCGGTGCCGCTCGCCTTGTCGGTGAAGAACGGCTCGAAGATGCGTTCCGCGTTGGCCGGGTCGATGCCGACGCCTCGATCCGCGATCTCGAGGAACGGCCGGCCGGTGGACGGGATACGGCCCAGGCGCACGCCGATCGGGGAGCCGTCGTCCGACTGGGCGTGCTTCAATGCGTTGTCGCACAGGTTCCACAGGACCTGGTGCAGGTGCGTCGGGTCGAACTGCACCTCGAGCGGCCTCGCCTCCGCCTGCAGGCGGAACCAGGCGGGATCGCACTGCACGGTCGCCGTGAACTCCGGCAGGAACATCTCGAGCCATGCCGGGAGGTCGATCCGCTCCTGCCGGGTCGTCTCGCGGCGCGAGAGCTGCAGGACGTTCTCGATGATCTGGCTCACCCGCACCGCATTCTTCTCGATGATCTCGGTCAGGTGGCGGTCATCCGCGCCGAGGGCGGGCGACTCGCGCAGCAGCTGGCCCGCGTGGCTCATGGCGCCCACCGGGTTGCGGATCTCGTGCGCGATGCTCGCGCTCAAGCGGCCGAGCGCCGCGAGTTTCGACTGCTGGACGCGCTCGGCGACGATGCTCGTGTCCTCGAGGAACACCAGCACCGGGCCGGGTCCCGTCTCGGACAGCGACACGAAATGCGGACGGATGACGGTTCCGCCGTCGGCCGAGACGACCTCGCCGGTGGTGTCGCGCCGGTCGGACTCCTGCTTGCGCCAGGTCTCCAGAAGGTACAGCAGCCGGGGCGACACCTCGCCGAGTAGTTCCCCCGCAACCACGGGTCCGCCTTTCAGCAATTGCGCCGCGGTCTCGTTGACCAGGCGGATGCGGTCCTGGTCGTCCACCACGAGGATGCTCTCGCGGAGGTGCTGCACGATGAACTCGTTCAGCTCGTTCAGGTTGGCGACGTCGATGTCGCGCTGCTTTACGAGCGCCTCGCTCTCGCGAAGCCGGTGGGCGAGGGGGATCGCCACGAGCGTGATCGCGAAGAGGCTTGCCCCGGTCAGTCCTGCGATCAGGAAATCCGCAGCCGTCGCTATGCCGGTCAGCGCGGCGACCGTTGTCTGGAACAGCAGTGCGAGGACGATGACCGACGTGGCGAGCAACGCGAGGCGCGGGCTCACGATCGTGGCCGTGGCGCCCGCCGGCAGGATCAGGAGCGTCGCTAGCCCGCTGCTCGCGCCGCCGCTGGCGTGGATCAGCAGGACGATTGCGACGACGTCCACGGCGACCTGCAGCAGGGCGAGCCACTGCAGGGACGGCCAGCGGCGCCGGATCGGCTGCAGCGAGACCAGCCCGAAGGCGAAATAGGCCGCGCAGATGCCGATGAAGAGCCCGGGGTTCTGGGTGCCGATGCTGCGGTTGGGCGCGTCGAACAGGAACACCAGCAGCAGCACCATCGGCGCCGTCAGCCGGAAGACGTTCATCAAGCCGAGGACCCGCCACTGGAACTCGGCCGGGGCAGCGGTGTCCGTGGTCGGGCCGGGGATCAGGGGGGATGCCATGGGCGGTGAATGTCCCCTATTTCCCGTAAACTACGCAACTTCGTTCCCCAGACCGGGCCTCGACGCATGAACCTGCACGAATACCAGTCCAAGCAACTCTTCGCACGTTACGGCATCCCGGTCCCGACCGGCTTCGTCGCCTCCACCCCGGAGGAGGCCGCGGATGCGGCCCGTCGCCTCGGCGGCGGCGTCTGGGTGGTCAAGGCCCAGGTCCACGCGGGCGGCCGCGGCAAGGCGGGCGGCGTGAAGCTCGCGAAGACGGTCAACGACGTGATGTCGGCGGCGGCCGGCATGCTCGGCAAACGCCTCACCACGAAGCAGACCGGCGCCGAGGGCCTCCCGATCAACCAGGTCTACGTCGAGTCCGGCTCGAAGATCGAGCGCGAGCTCTACCTCAGCCTGCTGCTGAATCGCGACACGAGCCGCATCGCGTTCGTGGCGTCCGAGGCGGGCGGCATGAACATCGAGGAAGTCGCCGCCAGGACGCCCGAGAAGATCATCCGCGTCGAGATACACCCGGCGGTCGGCATCCAGGGCTCGCACTGCCGCGCGCTCGCCTATGGTCTCGGCCTCAAGGGCTCGCAGGTCGCCGAGTTCGAGTCGATCGTCCGTGGGCTCTACAAGCTCTATCTCGACTGCGACGCGAGCCTCGTGGAGATCAACCCGCTGATCGTCACGGGCGACGGCCACGTCGTGGCGCTCGACGCGAAGATCAACCTCGAGGAGAACGCGCTCTTCCGCCAGAAGGACCTGCTCGCCTGGCGCGACACCTCGCAGGAAGACGAGATGGAGCGCATCGCCGGCGAGGCGGACCTCAACTACGTCTCGCTCGACGGCGACATCGCCTGCATGGTGAACGGCGCCG
>VEPJ01000137.1 GCA_012026925.1 Gammaproteobacteria bacterium
TGGTCCTTCTCGAAGATGCCGCGGTATTCCTGGTAGGTCGTCGAGCCGATGCAGCGCAGCTCGCCGTTGGCGAGCGCGGGCTTGATCAGGTTCGACGCATCCATGACGCCGCCGGACGCCGCACCGGCGCCGATCACCGTGTGGATCTCGTCGATGAACAGGATCGCGCCCGGCAGCTTCTTGAGTTCCGCGAGCACGCCCTTGAGGCGCTTCTCGAAGTCGCCGCGGTACTTCGTGCCGGCGATGAGCGACCCGAGGTCGAGCGAATAGACGGTGCTGCCGAGGAGCACCTCGGGGACCTTGCCCTCGACGATCAGCCGCGCGAGTCCCTCGACGAGCGCAGTCTTGCCGACCCCCGCCTCGCCGACGTAGAGCGGGTTGTTCTTGCGGCGGCGGCAGAGGATCTCGACCGTGCGCTCGATCTCGAGCTGGCGGCCGATCAACGGGTCGATGCGGCCTTCCTGCGCGAGCTTGTTGAGGTTGGTGGCGTACTTCTCGAGCGCCGCAGCACCGTCGCCTTCGCGCTCGCCGTCCGGCTGCGCGCCCTCCTCCGGGCGCTGCTCGCGCTCGTCACCCGGCTTGGCGAGCCCGTGCGAGATGTAGTTGACGACGTCGAGGCGCGACACGTCCTGCAGCGTGAGCAGGTAGGCGGCATGCGAGTGCTTCTCGCTGAAGATCGCCACCAGCACGTTCGCGACCGACACCTCCTTCTTGCCGCTCGACTGCACGTGGAACACCGCGCGCTGCAGCACGCGCTGGAAGCCCAGGGTGGGCTGCACCTCGCGCTCGTCGTCCTGCTTCAGCCGGGGGGTGGTCTGGTCGACGAAGTCCTTGAGCTCCTTGCGCAGGCGCGTGGCATCGGCCCCGCAGGCGCGCAGGATCTCCCGGACCTTCGGCGTGTCGATGATGGCGAGCAGCAGGTGCTCGACGGTCATGAATTCGTGCCTGGCCTCCCGTGCGCCCTGGAAAGCTTCGTTCAGGCAGATCTCGAGTTCGCTGCTCAACACGTGCGTCTAGGCCTCTTCCATGGTGCAGAGTAAAGGGTGCTGGTGCTGCCGGGCGTACGTGGTCACCTGCGCGACCTTGGTCTCGGCAATCTCGTACGTGTACACGCCGCAGACTCCCTTGCCCTTGGTGTGGACTTCCAGCATCACCCGCGTTGCGGTCGTGCGATCCATGCCGAAAATGTGCTCCAGGACGTCCACTACGAACTCCATCGGGGTGTAGTCGTCATTGAGCAGGACGACCTGGTAGAGGGGCGGTCGCTTGGTCTGCGGCCGCGCCTCTTCCACGATCAGACCATGGCCCTGCTGTGTATGTTCCTCGTTCATTTCTTACCAACGTGACCGGAGGTTCTATATAGGGCCGGCCACCCGCCCTGACAAGCAGCACGGCTGACTTCGTGAGCACGATTCCGGGAGACCCGGCGCAGGCCCTGGGCGACCACCGCGCCCGGGCGTGCGCAGGGGGTCACATTTCCCGGCGCAAGCCGCATATTTCCCCTGCCGCGGCCGGTCTCGGCCGACCGGCTCCCCCGGCCGTTCATCCGTATCACACGCAACTGTCTTGAGGCGGTGTCGTCCGAGTCCGTATGATGCCGGGACCCCGTGGAACGGCCTTGCCGGACGGACACTTACAAAGGACCTGATGCAACTGCCCCAGAGCGTGAACACGCGCCTCAGCCGACTCGCCGCGGCCGCCCAGGGGGCCACCTCCGAAGGCTGGCAGCGGCTGCTGCCGCTGGCCGTCTCGGCGGTGCTCGTCGTGCTGCTCGCCTGGCAACTGGTGCAGCTGGCGTACAGGCTGCTGGGCCTGGACACCGCAGCGACCGCGGTACCGACCGCCCCTGCCGCATCGGCTCCCGCCCAGCCGCGCTTCGACATCGCGGCCATCGTCAACGCGCACATCTTCGGCCAGGGCGGCGCCCCGGGCGCAACGGACCCGAACGCGGTCACGGCGACCAACATGCCGCTGGTGTTGGTCGGCACCATCGCGAATTCGGATCCGAAGCTCGGGTACGCGATCATCGGCGAGAGCGCGACCACGGCCAAAGTCTATGGCGTCGGCAAGACGATCACGGGAGGCACCAAGCTCCACGAGGTCTATCCCGACCGGGTCATCCTGGACCGGGGCGGGCGGCTCGAAGCGCTGATGCTGCCGAAGCAGTTCCAGGGCGGCGGCCTGACGGCTGCGGCTCCGGCGTCCACCGGCGGCCAGCCCGACATGAACCTCGGCGACCGGCTCCGCCAGCTCGCCGCGTCCAACCCAGCTGCAATCACCGACATCCTGCGGCCGCAGCCGGTGTTCGCCAACGGGCAGCAGCGGGGCTACCGCGTCTATCCGGGGCGCAACCGCATGCAGTTCAACAAGCTGGGCCTGCTGCCGGGCGATCTCGTCACCGCCATCAACGGCACCCCGCTCGACGACCCGGCGCGCGGCATGGAAGTGCTCTCGACGATGAACAGCGCCGCCAACGTGACCGTCTCGGTCGAACGCAACGGCGAGACGGTCCAGGTCAACATCAACAATGCCCAGATCGCCGCCGACGCGGCGGCTGCGCAGGCCGCGCCGGAGGCGATCCCGGTCAATGAAGTGCCGGCGACGACCGGTGGGGACTCCGAGGAATAACGATGAACTCCAGCATCCTCCCAAGAACCACCCTGGCGGCCACGGGCCTTGCGCTGCTGCTCACGCTCGGCGGCGCAGCGCTCACGGTGCCGGCGACCGCCGTCGCCCAGGCGCAGGGCACGATCACGCCGAACTACAAGGACGCGGACCTCTCGCAGATCATCGAGGCGGTCAGCGCGGTGACCGGCAAGAATTTCATCGTCGACCCGCGCGTCAAGGCGCAGGTCACGATGCTCTCCGCCACGCCGATGACGCCGAACGCCTTCTACGAGGCGTTCCTCTCGATCCTGCAGGTGCACGGTTTCGTTGCGGTCCCCTCGGGCGACACCATCAAGATCCTGCCGGACGCCAACGCGCGCCAGATCCCGGGTAACGACCTGCCCTCGCGCGTCAGCGCGAGCTCCGACGAGATCGTCACCCAGGTCGTCGCGGTCAAGAACGTCAGCGCCGCGCAGCTCGTGCCGATCCTGCGTCCGCTGATCCCGCAGTACGGCCACCTCGCCGCGTATCCCGCGTCGAACATGCTGATCATCTCGGACCGCGCGTCGAACGTGAACCGCATCATGCGCATCATCCAGCGCATCGACCAGCAGGGCGACGAGGAAGTCGACATCGTCACGCTGCAGCACGCGAGTGCCGCCGAGGTCGTGCGCGTGGTCAACAGCCTCTACAGCGGCGGCGCGGCGGCGGAAGGCGCCGGCATGCCGGCGGTCAAGGTCATCGCCGACGACCGCACCAACAGCGTGCTCGTGAGCGGCGAGTCGTCGCAGCGCCTGCGCCTGAAGACGCTGATCGCGCACCTCGACACCCCGCTCGAGGCGGGCGGCGACACGCAGGTCCGCTACCTGAACTACGCCGACGCCGAGAAGATCGCCGCGAAGCTCCGCGAGCAGATCCAGGGCATCGTCGCGATCACGACGCCCTCCGGCGGGACCGCCCCCGGCGCCGCTCCCGCTCCGGTCGTGAGCACGGGCGGCGGTACCGGCGACAAGAGCGTCACGATCTGGGCCGAGCCGCAGACCAACGCGCTGGTGGTCACCGCACCGCCGAAGGTCATGCGCTCGGTCATGGCGATCGTCGACCGCCTCGACATCCGCCGCGCCCAGGTGCTCGTCGAGGCGATCCTCGTCGAGATGTCCGTCGACAAGGCCATGGACCTCGGCGTGAACTGGGTCGTGGGCGACACCGACGCCAACGGCGCGACGCTGCCGGCCGGCGGCTTCATCAACCCGATCGACGGCACCGGCCTCGGCCAGATCCTGCAGGGCGTCCTGAACCCCTCGAGCATCACCAGCCTGCCGTCGGGCCGGACGGCCGGCTTCGGCGAAATCGTCAAGGGCGGCACGAGCTGGGC
>VEPJ01000140.1 GCA_012026925.1 Gammaproteobacteria bacterium
GCCGCTCCGGCCGCTTCATCTACGGCAGGGTCTCGATCGGCTTCTGAGCCCCACCTGCCACTCCCGGCCCCGGCGCCCCACGCGCCGGGGCCCGGGATGGCGGCCTCGCGCCTTCGTCAGTCGAGCGCGGCTTCCACCCGGTCGCACAGCACCCGGAGTACCTCGAGGCGCGCGCGACGCTTGTCGTCCGCCGGCACCACCGCCCACGGCGCGTGGCTCGTGTTCGTGAGTGCGATCATGTCGCGCGCGGCCGCCTGGTACGCCTTCCACTCCTTGCGGTTGCGCCAGTCCTCGGGATCGACCTTGAAGCGCTTCAGTGGATTGCGGTCGCGCTCGCGGAAACGTGCCAGCTGCTCGGCCGGACTCACCGACATCCAGAACTTCGCGACGATCACGCGGTGCTCGGTCAGCTCGAGCTCGAACTCGTTGATCTCGCCGTAGGCACGCCGCCAGTCGGGCTTGGCAGCGAGGCCATGCACCCGCTCCACCAGCACGCGCCCGTACCAGGACCGGTCGAAGATCGTGTAATTGCCACGTGGTGGCAGCTGGAACCAGAAGCGCCACAGGTAGGGGCGCGCGATCTCCTCCGGTGTCGGCGCCGAGATCGGCACCACCCGGTACTGCCGTGCGTCGAGCGCGGCCGTGATGCGCCGGATCGCGCCACCCTTGCCCGCGGCGTCCATCCCCTCGAACACCGCAACGACCGAGTGCCTGGCGAATTTCCGCCGCCGCGACAGGAGGGCGAGCCGGCCCTGCAGTTCCTCGAGGCGACGGTCGTAGTCTTCCTCGGCGACGGCGGGGCCGCGCAGCACGGTCGGCAGCTTCACGCGCGCCGCGAGCGAGCGCACCTTCGCAGGCGGAGGCCCCGCAGGGCGAGAGGCGGCCGCGCCGATGCGGCCTTCGATGCCCTCCAGCAGCACGCGGCCCACTTCGAGGGCCCGGTGCTGCCGGTCCGTGCCGTCGATCACGTGCCACGGCGCGCACGGCTGCTGCGTCACCTCGAGGCAGTGCTCGAACGCGCGCTCCACCCGGGCGTAGTGCCGCGCGTACCACTGGTCCTCGGCGGTCACCCGCCACCGCGTGGTCTTGTCCTTCAGGAGCCTGCGCAGGCGCCGCTGTTGCAGCTCGGGCCCGATGTGCAGGTGGATCTTCACGACGGCCACGCCGTCCGCCACCAGCATCCGCTCGAGGCGCTGGATTCGGTCGACCTCGCGCCGGATCCCTGCCGCCGGACGACCGGGCTTGCGCACCGACGCCGTCAGGAAGTCGTCGTACCAGCCACCGTGCAGGATCGCGATGCGCCCCTTCGGTGGCATCACGCGCCAGTAACGCCAGAGCGGCGGCCGCTGCTGCTCGACTTCGTTCGGCTCGCGGAAGCCGTACACCGTGACGAACTTGGGATCGAGCCACCCGAGCAGTTCGTTCACGACCTCGCTGCGGCCGGCACCGGGAATGCCCGTGACGATCACGACGACCGACCGTGGGCGCGACTTGCGCAACTCGAACTGTGCGTCGAGCAGCTTGTCCTGCAGCTGCGGCAGCTCGTGCTCGTACTCGAGCTTCGTCAGCCGCCGCCCGCTCAGCGCCTCGTGCAGCATGCCGGCCTATCCCCTATTCACTATTCCCTATTCCCTATTCACTATTTACTTGCGGCGCGTCCGCGCCGCCGGCACCTGCTGCGTGATGCAGTGGATGTTGCCACCGCCGAGCAGGATCTCGCGGCCGGGGACCCCGACCACTTCGCGACCGGGGAACAGTGCCTTCAGCTTGCGCAGCGCGGCGCCGTCGCGCTTCGAATCGAGCAGTGGCGCCACGACCCTCTTCGTGCCCAGGTAGAAATTCACGTAGGAAGCCGCCATGCGCACGCCGGCCTCGCGCGGCTTCGTGCCCGCGGCCGCGTCCACGCCCGCCGCCTCGTCGTCCGTCGTATGGAGGGGCCCGGGTTGCACCAGCTTGTGCACCTTGAAGCGGCGCCCGCATGCATCTCGGGCCGTCATCAGGCGCTCGTACGCATCACGCGAGATTTCGTACTGCGGGTCGCTGCGATCGTCGGTCCAGGTGAGCACCACCTCGCCCGGCTTCACGTAGGCGCACAGGTTGTCCACGTGGCCGTCGGTCTCGTCGAGGTGCACGCCGCGGCCGAGCCACACGACGGTCTCGACGTTGAGGTAGCGCTGCAGCCTCTGCTCGATCTCGCCTCGCGAGAGGCCCGGGTTGCGGTTGCGGTTGAGCAGGCACTCCTCGGTCGTGATGACCGTGCCCTGCCCGTCGACGTGGATCGCGCCGCCCTCGAGAATGAACGGCGCGCGGTAGCGATCGCAGCCCTCGATCTCGAGCACCCTCTGCGCGACCGCATCGTCCTTGTCCCACGGAAAGTACAGGCCGCCCTCGAGGCCACCCCACGCATTGAACTTCCAGTCCACGCCGCGCAGGCCGCCGCGGTCATTGACGACGAAGGTCGGGCCGACGTCACGCATCCACGCGTCGTTGCTCGAAATCTCGACCACGCGAACGGCCGGCGGCAGCAGGCGTCGCGCGTTCGCGTACTGCGCCGCCGCAACGCCGACCGACACGGGTTCGCTGCCGGCGATCGCGGCGGCGACCGCGACGAAGGCCGCCTGCGCGGGCTTGCCACCGAGGCGCCAGTTGTCGGGCCGCTCGGGCCAGAGCATCCAGCAGCCGGCGTGCGGCTCGAACTCGCCGGGCATGCGGTAGCCGTCGCGACGCGGGTCGCTGTCGAGGGTGCGGGTCATCCTGGGCGCCTGCTGTGCTGGGGACGCGATGTTAGCGCGATTCTACAGGCGCGCCGAACGCAGCCGCAGCGCGTTGCTGATCACGCTCACCGAGCTCAGGGACATGGCTGCTGCGGCGAACGCCGGCGTCAGCAGCAGTCCCGCCACCGGGTACAGCACGCCGGCGGCGAGCGGCACGCCGAGCGCGTTGTAGCCGAACGCAAACATCAGGTTCTGGCCGACGTTGCGCATCGTGAACTCGCTCAGCCGCAGCGCCCGGACGAGCCCGTGCAGGTCGCCGCTCACGAGCGTCACGCCCGCGGTCTGCTTGGCGATGTCGGTGCCACCGCCCATCGCGATGCCGACGTCGGCGGCGGCGAGCGCCGGCGCGTCGTTGATGCCGTCGCCCACCATGGCAACGACGTTGCCGGACGCTCGCAACTCACTGACCCGGGACGCCTTTGCATCGGGCAGCACGCCCGCAGCGACGTCCTCGATGCCGAGCTGGGCTGCCACGGCGCGGACCGATTCCTCGTGATCACCCGACAGCACCACGATCCGGATCCCTTCCGACTTGAGCTGCTGCACCACGTCCCAGGCTTCCGCCTTGAGCGGATCGGCCACGCCCAGCAGGCCCACGGGAACGCCGTCGAGGCCGACGAAAATCACCGTCTGGCCGAGCATGCGCAGGCGTTGCGCCTCGGGCTCGAGCGCGTGCGCGTCCACGCCCGCCTCGGCCATCAGCGCTGCATTGCCGACGGACACGTTGCGCAGCTGCACCACGCCGAGTGCGCCCTTGCCGGGTACCGCGCGGAAACCGTAGCTGCGCCCGAGCTTGAGCCCGCGTGCCTTTGCCGTTTCGACCACCGCCGCGGCGACGGGGTGTTCGCTCGCCTGCTCGAGGCTCGCCGCAAAGCGCAGCAATTCCGACTCAGCGATGCCGTCCACGGGGATGACGCTCACGACTTCGGGCCGCCCCACGGTGAGGGTGCCGGTCTTGTCGAGGACCACGGTATCAACGTCCTTGAGCCGCTCGAGCGCCTCGGCGCTGCGGAACAGCACCCCCGCTTGGGCGCCCCGCCCCATCGCCACGGTCATGGACATCGGCGTGGCGAGGCCGAGCGCACAGGGGCAGGCGATGATCAGCGTGCTCACCGCCACGACCAGGGCGTGCGCCAGCCGCGGTTCAGGGCCCAGCGCCCACCAGCCGATCGCCGCCAGCACGGCGACCGCAATGACG
>VEPJ01000118.1 GCA_012026925.1 Gammaproteobacteria bacterium
CGTCTCGCCGCGCGCGTTTATCATCCGGGCCCCGATCGTGCGCTCCTTCGCCCACGAGGGGACCAGCCCCCAGTGGAGCATCGCGACCGCGCGTCCCTCCTCGCCCTGCCGCACCGAAGCGACGTACTGCGTGGGCGCGATGTTGTAGCGCGGCTCGATGGCCGGCGCGTCCGCCACGCCGAAGAGACGCGCAACCGCTTCGTGCGGCGAATAGAAGGCGAAGCGACCGCACATGCCTGCTGGCCCGCCTATTCCCGGGTCCCGGTGCCCTTTTCCATGAGCCAGACGCTCAGCGCGAACAGCACCGCCACGGCCGCCAGCATGATGCCGAACGCGAGGCCGACATTCACGTCGGACACGCCGAGGAAGCCGTAGCGGAACGCGTTGACCATGTAGAGGATCGGGTTCGCGTGCGACACGTGCTGCGCCCACGGCGGCAGCATCGTGATCGAGTAGAACACGCCCCCGAGGTAGGTGAGCGGCGTGAGGATGAACGTCGGGATGAAGGAGATCTGGTCGAAGTTCTTCGCGAACACCGCGTTGATGAAGCCGCCGAGCGCGAACACGAGCGAGCTCAACAGCACGGCGCTCGCGACCACCGGCAGGTGCTCGACGCGCAGGTGGGTGAAGAAGAGCGCGATCGCGGTCACGACGAGCCCGACGAGCAGGCCGCGCACCACGCCGCCCGCGACGTAGCCGAGCACGATCAGCCAGTTCGGCAGCGGCGCGACCAGCAGTTCCTCGACGTGGCGGCCGAACTTCGCGCCGAAGAAGGAGGAGACCACGTTGCCGTAGCTGTTCGTGATGACCGACATCATGATCAGCCCGGGCGCGATGTACTGCATGTACGTGAAGCCGCCCATGTCGCCGATGCGGCGGCCGATCAGGCTGCCGAAGATCAGGAAGTACAGCGTCGCCGTGATGGCCGGCGGCACCAGCGTCTGCCCCCAGATGCGGATGATCCGGGAGAATTCGCGGATGACGATCGTGCGCAGTCCCACCCAGCGCCGGTCGGCGGCGGAACCGACGGGCGGCGCGGCGGTGGCCCGGGTCGCTTCGCTCATGCCGGCACCGCGGGCCGCGGCAGGCCCGTCGCCGCGTCGCGTCCCTCGACCAGCCGCAGGAACAGCTCCTCGAGACGGTTCGCCTTGTTGCGCATGCTCACGACCTCGATCCCGCGCGCCGACAGCGCCGCGAAGATGTCGTTCAGGTTCTGTTCCTTGTTGACCTCGACCTCGAGCGAGCCGTCCTCCGCCATCGAAACCGCGTAGCCGGGCAGCTCGGGCGCCGCGGCGACGGGGTTGCGCAGGTTGAGCACGAACACTTCGCTGTGCAGCTTGCGCAGCACGGTGGACATGCGGTCGTGCTCGATGATGCGGCCCTCGTCGATGATCGCGATGTTGCGGCACAGGCTCTCGGCTTCCTCGAGGTAGTGCGTGGTGAGGATGATCGTCGTGCCCTGTGCGTTGATCTCGCGCAGGAAGTCCCACATCGACCGGCGCACCTCGATGTCGACGCCCGCCGTCGGCTCGTCGAGGATCAGCAGCCGCGGCTCGTGCACGAGCGCCCGCGCGATCATCAGGCGCCGCTTCATGCCGCCCGAGAGCGTGCGCGAGACCGCGTCGCGCTTGTCCCAGAGCTGCAGCTTCACGAGCCAGTGCTCGACGCGCTCCTTCGCGACGGACCTCGGGATGCCGTAGAACCCGGCCTGGTTCACGAGGATCGTGGACACCTTCTCGAACTGGTTGAAGTTGATCTCCTGCGGCACGAGGCCGAGACAGGCCTTGGCACTCTCGAGGTCGGTGTCGATGTCGTAGCCGAACACATAGGCCTTGCCGGAGGTCTTGGTCACGAGCGAGGACACGATCCCGATCGCCGTGGTCTTGCCGGCGCCGTTCGGGCCGAGCAGCGCGAAGAAGTCGCCCTGCTCGACGTCGAGGTCGATGCCCTTCAGGGCCTGCACGCCCGTCTTGTACGTCTTGCTGAGCTGGCGCAGCGAGAGGGCTTTCATGGCACGGGAGGGATGCTCGAGAGGGGAGCGAAGGGTAATGCGGCGCACCCCCGTAAACAAGGAAGCGGGCCGCTGCCGAGGCCCGCCAGCCGCGACTTGCAGGCCCCGGCCCGCGCGCTCATCGTGGGCACATGGCGTACGGATGGCTGGCGGATCTCGTCCTGGTGATACACGGGACGTTCGTACTGTTCGTGGTCCTTGGCGGCCTGCTCGTGCTCAGGTGGCCGCGCGCGGCGTGGTTCCACCTGCCTGCCGCCGCATGGGGCGCCCTGATCGAGTTCGGCGGCTGGATCTGCCCACTCACACCGCTCGAGAACCACCTGCGCGCGCTCGCGGGGCAGGCGGGCTATGCCGGCGGCTTCATCGAGCACTACCTGCTCGCGTGGCTCTATCCGAGCGGACTCACGCGCAACGTGCAGCTCGCCCTCGGGCTCGCGGTGGTAGCTTTCAACGCGGCGGTCTATGCCCGGGTGGTGGGCCGGCGGGCTCGCCGCCCCCGCCCTCGCTGAAGTCGCTGCCGAGCAGGCAGACGCCGACGCAGTGCGCCCACTGCAGCGCGGAGGACGAGCGGGCCCGCGCCGCCCCGCGCAGCATCGCCCAGAAGCGCGGGTGAGAGGGCCACCGCGGACGGATGAGGCCTGGGCAGGCGGCCAGCCGCGAGAGTTCCGACAGAGGCATTTCATTGAGCCGCAGCTCGGAGCCCGGCGACAGCCCGAGCGTCACCCGGGTCGCGAGGGGCACGGTGTCCGCAAGCCGCCACGCGACGAAGAGAGCCGCGTACACGAATGCCAGGCACCGGGTATGCAAGGGCTCTCCGCTCACGCCGGTCGTGGCGGCATCCTCGACCCGCGAGGACGCCATGCCGCCCCCGGGACAGGCCGCGGGCAGTACGATTTCGAAGAGCGCGAACGGACAGGCAGCCATCCGTTCCCGTGTCACTGCGTCCGCCTGGCATAGATCCGCCCGGACGGCCTCCGACCATGCAAAGCGCGGGTCGGACGCAAGTTCCTGCGCCACTCCGAGTTCGAGGAACTGCCGGTTGAGGTCCGCCAAGTCCCGACGTACCGAAGGTGTCAGGACGCCTCCCTGCAGGAGCACTTCGGCGGTCAGGTCGAGCGGATGATCGGTCCGTCTCATGATGACACCCTTCCAAATATGGTCCGTTTGGACCACATTTGGTTATAGACTGCCATATATGGTCCTGTTGGACCATATATGGCGGGAATATGCAAAATGACGGGGGAAGCCAATGCGTATCACGGACTGCCGCTATGACCGCGACCGCCTGCGCCTGACAGTCGCCTACCGCCTGATCGCGCACGAAGCCCGCACACAGACGATCCGTCATTGCACGGGCCTCTCGGGCGACCGGATCCGCAAGCTCTACCGCCACTACATGCAGGGGCAGGCCGGGCCGCGCGTCAGGCGCAAGCGCGGCAAGTCGCCTCGCCAGATGTCCTTCTTCCGCAGGTCCGTCGAGCACGAACTGCAGGCGGCGACCTTCGGGGCCCTGCTCCGCTGCTGCGGCCTGCTCGGCCGGCCGCAGCGCCTCCCCGGTCCCCGCATCGAGGAAGTCGCGCGTTTCTGCGACGTGTACGAGACGTTCCTCTGCATCTGTCCCGCGCCCCTCATCACCTTCGAGCACGCGTGGTACCTCGGACAGGTGCTCGCGCACCGCGACGAGTTCGTGCTCGCGCGCTGCCCCGATTGCCACGCGCTCTGGGTCCGCGACACGCTCGACATCCTCCCCGACAACTGTGCGGCCTGCCGCGCGGCCCGCTTGCCCGACGCGGCACCGGAGGATTGCTAGACTGAGGGCCGCACCGGGAGTCCGAGTCCTTGCGCACACCCAACGTCTTCGCCGGGCCCTACCTCGATCGCGTCGCGCACCTGCGCAAGGATGCGTCGTTCGTCGCGGCTGCGCTCGAGGACCCGGACAGCCTGCTGGTGCCCGTCTGGGAATCGCGCAGCCTGCTGCGGCGCGAGCCGCAGGGCTGGTCGGCCGGGCTCCTCGCAGCCCGGCACGAACTCCGGCGCACGATCGTCGACGAAAGCCTCGTCATGCTCGGCCGCTTCCGCGGCCGCGTCTGCTTCGCTGCGGAGGTGGCCGGCGATCAGCCGCCGGCCGGGCTACCGGACGACACGTGCTTCGAGGACCTGCGGATGACCGGCGGGCGGGTTCCCGAGGACGAAGCGGGCCTGCTCGCCTACGCGCGGGCCATGGTGCTCTGGCGGCGGCGCAATCGTCATTGCGGGACGTGCGGGGCGCCGACCGTGAGCGCCAGCGCGGGCCACGTCATGAAGTGCACGAACGACGCCTGCGGCCAGGACCACTTCCCGCGTCTCGACCCGGCGATCATCGTGCTGGTGACGGACGGCGAGCGCGCCTTGCTCGGTCGCCAGGCAGCGTGGCCCGAGGGCCGCTATTCGACGGTCGCGGGCTTCGTCGAACCCGGCGAGAGCCTCGAGGACGCGGTGGCGCGCGAGGTGCTGGAGGAAACCGGGGTCACGGTACTCGACGTCGACTACCACTCGTCGCAGCCCTGGCCGTTTCCATCCTCGCTCATGGTCGGCTTCACGGCCACCGCTTCGCCGGACGCCGTGCCGCGGGCCGACGAAGAACTCGAGGATGCACGCTGGTTCACGCGCGAGGACATCGCGTCGGGCTTTCCCCGGCTGCCCTTGCCCGCCTCGGTCTCGTTCCGCCTGATCGAGGACTGGTACGACTCGGGCGCGAGCGTGCCGCTGCGACTGACACCGGGGCTCAAGCTCTGGGGCGCGCCGCGCCGATGATCCGCCTGCGCGCCCCGACGTGACGGTCGAAACCGCCTTCGTCCTCGTGGCGGCCTTCGGTGCCGGCGTCGTCGACGCCATGGCCGGCGGCGGCGGCCTGATCCAGTTGCCGGCGCTGTTCGCTGCGTATCCCGCGACCCCGCACCCGACGCTGCTCGGGACGGGCAAGCTCGCGGGATTCGCGGGCACGACGAGCGCCGCGGCGCGGTTCGTCCGCCACGTGCGGCTCGACTGGAAGCTCGTGCTGCCCGCCGCCGCGGGCGCGGTCGTCGCGGCGCTCGTCGGCGCGTGGATCGCGACGCGAATTCCTTCCGTGCGCTTCCGCGCGCTCGTGCCCGTCCTGCTCGCGTTCGTGCTCGCCTACACGCTGCTGCACCGTGACTTCGGGCGCGAGCATCGCCCGCGCCGGCAGGACAGGCACGGCAGCGCGCTCGCTGCCGCCGGCGCGGGCGTCATCGGTCTCTACGACGGTTTCTTCGGCCCGGGGACGGGCAGCTTCCTGGTCTTCCTCTTCGTCCGCGTATTCGGGCTCGATTTCCTGCACGCATCGGCCTCGGCGAAGCTCGTGAACGCCGCCGCGAACCTCGCGGCCATCCTGATGTTCGGCCTGACGGGCGAACTCTTCTGGCTGCTCGGCATCGCGATGGCGGCGTGCAACGTCGCGGGTGCGCAACTGGGCAGCCATCTCGCCATCCGGCATGGCAGCGGCTTCGTGCGCGCGGTCTTCATCGCGGTCGTCTCCTGCCTGATCGCCAAGACCGCCTGGGACGCGCTGCAGCTGCACTTCTGAATTGTCTGCGGGAGCCGTTTGCGTCAGGATTCCGGCGATCGGTCCCTTCCCGGCCGGCGCCGAAGGCACAGGATGGACGTGTCGCTGCAATCGCTGCTCAGCATCGCGCTCGGGATCGGCCTCGCCGCGGCTGCCGGCTTCCGTGTCTTCGTGCCGCTGCTCGCGGCCGGCATTGCCGCACGCGCGGGCATCCTGCCCCTGACAGAGGGCTTCCAGTGGCTCGCGAGCACGCCTGCGCTGCTGACGCTCGGCACCGCCGCGGTGTTCGAGGTGCTGGCGTACTACATCCCGGGCGTCGACCACGCGCTCGACCTGATCGCGGGTCCCGCCGCCGTCGGCGCGGGCGTGGTCGCGAGCGCGTCGGTCATGTCCGACGTCCCGCCGGCGGTCATGTGGCCGCTCGCGATCATCGCGGGCGGCGGCGTCGCGGGGCTCACCAAGGGCAGCACCGCGCTGCTGCGCGCCAAGTCGGGCGTGATGACGCTCGGCCTCGCGAACCCGGTCGTCGCGACCGTCGAGACGCTGGGCGCCGCGGCCCTTGCGATCCTCGCCATAGTGGTGCCACTCGTGTGCCTCGCGGCAATCGTGGCGCTGCTCTACTGGGCGACGAAGAAGACGGGGCGCCTGCTGTTCGGCCGCGATCGCGGCCCCGGCACCGGGCCCTGAACTCGCCGCCACGCGGCCTGCCGGCGCTCGAGCCGCGCTTACAATAGCGGCCATGTGCCTGCTCGTGCTCGCCTGGATGAAGCACCCGCGCTACCGGCTGGTGGTGGCGGCGAACCGCGACGAGTTCCACGACCGTCCCGCGGCGCCGCTCGGCTGGTGGAACGACGATGCGCGCGTGCTCGGAGGGCGGGACCTGCGCGCCGGCGGCACGTGGCTGGGATTGACCCGCGACGGCCGGTTCGGCGTCGTGACCAATTACCGGGACCTCGAGGCTGCGCCGGCGGCGGATTCGCCTTCGCGCGGACGGCTCGTACCGGAGTTCCTCGCGGGCGATTCGGCGCCCGGATCGTTCGTCCGCCGTCTCAACGGCTCGGCCTCGAGCTACGCAGGCTTCAACCTGCTCGTGGGCGGTCCCGACGCGCTGCATTACTTCTCGAACCGCGACGCCGGGGGCCCACGCGAGCTCGCGCCCGGCATCTACGGCCTGAGCAACCACCTGCTCGATTCGCCGTGGCCGAAGCTGGTGCGGACGCGCGAGCGATTCGCGGCACTGCTCGCAGCCGACGACGTCGACGCGACCGCGCTCTTCGACCTGCTCGCGGACCGCGAGCGCGCCGGGCCCGCGGGTCTTCCGGACACCGGCTTGTCGCCCGAGTGGGAGCGGGTCCTGTCGTCGCCCTTCGTCGTGAACGAGCGCTACGGCACACGCTGTTCGACGGTGCTGTTGCTGGGCCAAGATGCACGCACCGTCGTCCACGAGCGGCGCTTCGACGCCACGGGCCGGCAGACCGGCGCCACGCGATTCGAATTCGCCGGCGCAGACGCCCGCGGATGAAGCGCGTGCCGCAAGCGCCGCTCGCCGGGCGCTGCGCCCGGTTCATCGCCTGCGTCGCGTGGCTCGTCGCTTCGGTCGCTTCCGCGGCCGTGCTCGGGCCGACCGACTCGGTTCGCATCGAGATCGACGGCGTCGACCGCGCCATGGCCGACAACGTGCGGAGCTACCTCTCGCTTACGCGGTACGTGCAGCGCTCCGACCTCACCGACGAGCAGGTGCGGCGGCTCGCCGATCGCGCGGTGGACGAGGCTGCAGACGCGCTGCGTCCCTTCGGCTATTACGCCCCGGAAGTCCACAGCCGCACGACGCGGGACGAGCCCGGCTGGGTGGTGCGCCTGCGCATCAAGCCGGGCGAGCCGGTGCTGCTGCGGGAGGTGCAGGTCGAAATCGTCGGCCCGGGCAAGGACGACGACCAGATCCAGAACGTCGTGGCGACCAACCCGCTCCGGTCGGGGGCGCGCCTCGAGCACTCGGCGTACGAGAAGCTGAAGACCGACCTCGTTCGGACGTCGCTCGAGCGCGGCTACCTCGATGCGAAGCTGACCCGGCACGAACTCGACGTGGACCCGGCGCAGCACGCGGCTGACATCCGTCTCACGCTCGACACGGGGGGACGCTACGAGTTCGGCAAGATCACGATCGAGCAGGACGCCATCAATCCGAAACTGCTGCAGGGGTTCATCCGTTTCAGCGAAGGCCAGCCTTTCTCGGGTGAGCGGCTCCGCAACACGCAGTTCGCGCTCGAGGACAGCTATTACTTCTCCAAGGTGACGGTGACGCCGGGCGATCGCGACCCCGCGACGCTGACCGTGCCGGTCACGATCCACGCCGAGCGGATCAAGCGCGACCGCTACGGCGTGAGCGCCGGCTTCGGCACCGACACCGGCCCACGCGGCCAGTTCCGCTGGGACCGGCGCCTGGTGAACGAGGACGGCCACCGCCTGAGCTTCGAGTCCACCCTGTCGAAGGTGCTGCAGCAGGCGGTGGCGCGCTACATCATTCCCGTCCGCGACCCGACCCTCGAGAAACTCGAGTTCTCCGCGGGCTACACGAACGAAGAGCTCGGCGGCCTGACGAGCGAGCGCTACGAGATCGGCTCGAGCCTGACGCAGGTGTACGGACAGTGGCAGCGCGTGCTGTTCCTGCAGCTGAGCCAGGAACTCACCACGTATCCCGGCCCCGACAACGACTTCCGGTCGCTGCTGCTCATTCCCGGCATCGCGTTCGCAAGCCTGCCCCCCAACTTCCTCACCGGCTGGGTGCGCGACGCCGCCTATTACGTCGAGCTTTCGGGAAGCCCCTCGACGCTGGGCTCGTCGGCGTCGTACCTGCGCTTCTACGCGCGGGGCGAGCGCGTGTGGCCGATCCAGGCCGGGCCCTGGTACCTGCGGCTCCGCGGCGAATTCGGCACGAGCTGGGTGGACGACTTCTCGCAGCTCCCCGGCTCGCAGCGCTTCTTCGCCGGCGGCGACCGCAGCGTGCGCGGTTTCGCGCTCGACTCGCTGAGCCCCCCGGCCCCCAATGCCCCGCCGGGCAGCGGCAACAAGGGCGTCGGCGGCGAGAACCTGCTCGTCGGCAGCGTCGAGATCGAGCGCGACCTGCCGAGGAACCTGCGCGGCGCGGTGTTCTTCGACACAGGCAACGCCTTCGACCACTGGGACACGCCGCTCGAGTACTCCGTCGGGGTCGGCATCCGCTTCAGGCTGCCGATGCTGCTGATCGGCCTCGACGTCGCGCAGGCGCTGTCGGAGCCGGGCAAGCGCCCGCGACTGCACCTGAACATCACGCAGGTGCTGTGATGAGGTGGAAACGCTGGACCCTCGTCGTGATGCTGGTGCTGCTGCTCGCCGTGCCGGCGACGCTGCTGCACCGGCTGCTCTACACGACGCAGGGACTGCAGTTCGTCCTGGCGCAGCTGCAGCACATCGAGAGCGTGCGCATCGAGGTCATGAACCCGCGGGGCGTGATCGCGGGGCCGCTGGCGTTCGACAGGGTGGTGGTGGACCACGCGGCCGTGCACGTCGTGGCGGATGACCTGAGCGCGACACCGTCGATCGTGAACCTGCTCGCCGGGCGCATCGCGCTCGACGATGCCAGGGTCGGCCGGGTAGAGGTCACGATCAAGGATCGCGGGCCGCAGCCGGAATCGGAGATTCACTTCCTGCCGGCGTGGCTCAGCATCGTGGCACCCGATGCCACCGTGGAGCAGGCAGGCGTCACGCTCAAGAACGGTACGCGGCTGCACGTGGCGAGCATCAAGGCCAGCCTGCGCCTCACGCGCTGGCGCCTCGACCTCGATCCCTTCGCGATCGCGGATCCCGCCGGCCGCGTCGGCGGCAGGCTGTTCGTGCGTGGCACGCTGCCGCTCGGCCTGCGCGGCGAGGCCAGCGGCGTGTGGCGATTGCCGGACGCGCACGAGTACCGGTTCACGGCGGCCGTGACGGGGAACCTGGGTCGCCTCGGCCTGGACGCAGCCATCACCGCGCCGGCAAGGCTCGCCTTCGCCGGCACGGGCCTCGACCTGGAACACGACGTGCGGCTGGTCGGGACGCTGCGGGCCATCGAGTTCGACGGCTCGCCGTGGGTCCCCGCCGGCCGGCTGCCGAAGTTCAGCGGCTCGGTCGCCGTGGACGCACGTCACGACGGCATCGGCCTGGACGGCACGCTCACTTCCCCGGTGTTCGGCGACGAGCCGGTCCGCGTCCACGGCGCGGCCCGTTATGCGGACGACACCATCAGCGTCGTATCGCTGAAGGCGTGGCTGCCACGCTCGCAGATGTCGCTCACGACGGCGGGCCGCGTGCGCCTCGCCGAGCACTCGCCGGTGCTCGACCTGTCCGGCGACTGGACGAAGCTGCGCTGGCCGCTGTCGGGCGAGGCCGCCGTCGAGAGCGCCGCGGGTCGCTACAAGCTGTCCGGAGGCATGCCGTACCGGTTCGAGGTCGCGGCGAAGGCGCAGGGGCCGCAGGTTCCTCCCGCCGATTTCACGGCCGCCGGTTCGCTCGACAGCGAGCAGCTCGTGATCGACCGCGTGACCGGCACGGTGCTCAAGGGACAGCTGAGCGGCTCGGGCCGGGTTTCCTGGACAGGTGAGCAGCCATGGCGTGCCGGATTCAACGGCCGGTCGCTCGACATCGCGGGAATCCGGCCGGACCTGTCCGGTCGCGTGGACATCGCGGCTTCAATCGACGGGCGCGGCTTCGGCGCGACTGCTCCATGGACACTGCGGGTCAGCCAGCTCTCCGGCACGCTGCTCGGTCGCAGCCTCACCGGCAGCGGCGAAATCGCCCACCGCGCCGGTGGTTACGAATTGCAGCGCGTGCGCGTCGCGAACGCCGCTTCGCACCTCGAGGTCGATGGCCGCTGGGGTCCGACGATCGAGCTGCGCTGGAACGCGGACCTGCGCTCGCTGAACGTGATCGACCCGTCGCTGCACGGCGAGCTCCTCTCGTCGGGCACCGCCCGCGGCACGCAGTCGCGCCCGGAGATCGACGGCGAGGCGCGCATCCGCCGCCTTCGTTACGGCAGCATCAGCGCGGAAACGCTGGACGCCAGCGTCGACGTGGACCTCGCCGACCGTCGCGGTTCACGCGCGGAGATCGTGGCGAGCGGTCTCGGGGCAGGTGGACTGCTGTTCGACTCGATGCGCGTGACGCTCGATGGCCGCGCGAGCGACCACGGCCTGAGGCTCGTCGCGAAGTCGCAGGGCGATCCCGGGCACCGCATAGCCGGGTTCAGGGCGACGCTCGCGGCGTCGGGCTCGCTCGACGTGGATCGCCGCTCGTGGACGGGAACCCTGGAGGACGCGTCATTCGAGTTCCCGGACGGCGGGGCCCGGCTCGCGCAGCCGACGGCGCTGGAAGTCGGGCCGACGCTCGTGAAGTCGGCACCGCTGTGCCTGGTCACGGGTGACGCGCGGCTGTGCGGCGAGGGCGAGTGGCACGGCGAGCCGGGGTCGTGGCGCGTGCTCTACAGCGCGCAGGACTGGCCCCTGCGCCGCCTGCTCACGTCGCTGCTCGGGCGACGCGAATTCGACGGCAAGCTGCAGGCGAGCGGCTGGGCGGAGCGGCAGCCGGGCCACGACTGGGTCGGCGGCGCGGCCCTCGTCGTCGACCAGCCGACGGTGGAAGTGCGGCGCAACAAGTTCCGTACCGAGACCATCGAGCTCGGCGGCGGCCGCGTCGATTTCTACGCGGACGAGGACGAGCTGCGGGCCACGACCGCAATCAACATGGCGGCCAGCACGCAGCTGCACGGGCAGGTGAAGGCCAGCCGCGAGCCGGGACGGCCGCTCGCCGACAGCCCGGTCAGCGGCGAGATCGAGGCCGAGTCGTCGGTGCTCACGGCGCTGCCGCTGTTCGTGCCCGAGATCGACCACTCCGAAGGTCGCCTGAACGGATCCGTGCGCGTCGGTGGCACGCTCGGCGATCCGCGCTTCGACGGCGATTTCCACCTGCGCGAAGGCCGCCTCGACCTGTACCGGGTGAACCTCTCGCTCACGGCCGCGACGCTCGACGGTCGCTTCGAGGGCGACGCGCTGGAGTTCGACGGCACCGCCACCTCGCGCAAGGGCCCGGTGACGCTGAGCGGTCGATTCACGTGGCCGGACGGCGTGATGACCGGCGGCATGCGTCTCAAGGGTGACAACCTGCTGGTCGCGGACACGCCCGAGTACCGCATCCAGGCCTCGCCCGACCTGGTCGTCGCGGCGGACGCGGGCCGGTTCACCGTGACCGGCGAGGTGCTGATCCCCACGGCGCGCATCTCGCCGAAGGACCTGAGCACGTCCGTGAGCGCGTCGGACGACGAGCGGATCGTCGGCACCCGTGCCGAGGAGCCGGCCGGACCGTCCACGATGCAGCGCGTGCACAGCGACATCCGCGTGAAGCTCGGGGACGACGTGCGGGTCGATACCTTCGGGCTCAAGGCCCACCTCGGTGGCGAGGTGGCCGTGAGGACCGAACCGGGCGATCTCGCGCGAGGCACCGGCGCCATCAACGTCATCGACGGCGAGTACAAGGCCTTCGGCGTCTACCTGAAGATCACGAAGGGCGTCCTGAGCTACCAGAACGCGCCGCTCGCCGAGCCCACGCTCGACCTGGTCGCCGAGCGCGAGATCAAGGACGAGAACATCCGGGTCTCGGTGAACGTGCGCGGGACGCTCGACAATCCGTTCATCACGCTCTCCTCCGAGCCGCCGATGCCGAGCAACGAGGCGCTCTCCTACCTGCTCACCGGCCGCTCGATCAACACGCTGCAGTCGACCGAGGCGGCGTCCGTCAACAAGGCCGCGGAGAGCCTCGCCGTGAGCGGCGGCGGTCTCCTGCTCGGCGGGCTGGGCAAGCGGCTCGGGCTCGACGAAGTGTCGGTCGAGAGCACCGCGGCGCGCGGCGCGAACACCACGGACACGCAGGTGGTGCTCGGCAAGTTCCTCTCGCCCAAGCTGTTCGTGAGCTACGGCATCTCGATCGCCGAGGCGATCAACACGATCAAGCTGCGGTACACGATCAATTCGCGCTGGGCACTCAAGGCCGAGGCGGGCCTCGCGCAGAGTGCGGACATCGAGTACCGCATCGAGCGCTAGTCGAAATCCGCGGGCAGCGCGCGGTCCCGCCAGTGCTCCTGCATCCGCATCACCTGGCGTGGCGTGCAGCGGCCGAGCGACATCGGCGGCAGTGCGTCCGGCGCGAAGAATCCCACGGCGTCGGTCTCGTAGCTGCCGCGTGGTTCGCCCCCGAGGACCTCGCAGAGGAAGAACGCCTTCCAGCTGTGGAACAGGAATTCGCCGTGGCCGTGGCGGTTGCGGTCGTAGAGCGCCGCGAGCTTGACGGCCTTCACCCGCAGTCCCGATTCCTGCAGCACCTCCTTCTCGACGGCCTGCGACGGGCTCTCGTTCACGTCGGCCCAGCCGCCGGGCAGCGTCCAGAGCCCGTCGGCGCTTTCCCTCACCATCAGCACGTCGCCGTTCCGGAACACGGCCCCGCGCACCTCGACCTTCGGCGTGACGTAGCCGCGCTCGCGCGACCACACCTCGAGCAGGGCCTGCCGCATCGGACCGGACTTGCCGGCGAGCAGCTCCGCGGCGATGCCCTCGATCTCCTCGTAGCGCTCGCGGTCGTACTCGTCCCGGCAGAAGTGCAGCCCGGTGCGGGCCAGCGCGTGCAGCCGGCGCGCGAGTTCCAGGTGTCGGTCGGGCATGGCAGTCCCTCGGTTTCCGGCGGTGATTGTCGCGCGACCGCGAGGGCGCGGGCATGTTGACAGCACACTGTCACTCTGACACCCTCATAACAACCCCGGCCCGAGGACCGTGACACTTGAGCAGCGCGAACCGCACCACGGAAGACGCGTTCCAGGACGTGCTGCTGGCGCTGTTCCGGCTGCACGGCCAGGTGCTGCACGCGGCGGACGTGATGTCGGCGGACGCGGGCCTGAGCGGCGCACGCTGGCAGGTGATGAAGGTCATCGGCCGGCGGCCGATGACGGTATCGCAGGTCGCGCGCCGCCTCGGGCTGCAGCGACAGAGCGTGCAGCGCACGGCGGACGGCCTGTGCGAGCATGGCCTCGCGGAGGTGCTGCCGAACGTCGATCACCTGCGCGCCGGCCTGATCGGGCTGTCGCCCGAGGGCCGCCGGACGCTCGAGACGCTGCAGGAACGGCAGCAGGCCTGGCTCGGCCGGTGCCTGCGTGGCGCCAGCCGTGCGGAACTCGACGCAGTCGCCGCGTCGCTCGCGGGACTCGCGGACCGCGTCGAGAAGGCCACTTCCCGCGAGCAGGTCGATGCGACCGGCCGTGGCGCAACCCGGGCGCGGCGCGCGTCCGGGGTCCGGCGCCGTCTCACGGCCGCCTGAGCGGCCTCGTCCAGTTTCCCGTCGAGGAGAATCCACGATGATCGCCAGTCATCTCGTCCTGAAGTGGTTCCACATCATCGCCATGGTCTACTGGCTCGGCGGCGAGTGGGGCGTCTTCCAGACCTCGTACCACGTGACGAACCCCAGGTTGCCGCTCGACGAGCGCCGCCGCCACATGGAGACCGCCTACCGCATCGACATCCTCGCGCGGCTCGGCATCATCCTGCTGCTGCCGATCGGGCTGCACATGGGACACAACTTCGGCGTGCAGCCGCTCGGCGGCGGCTGGCTCGTGCTGATCTGGGTCCTCGCAGCGGCGTGGGTCGCACTCGCGCTCGCCGCGTTCGTCAAGCGCGGCACGGACACGGGCCTGCGGCTCACGATGTTCGACGACAAGATCCGCTACGTGCTGATCCCGGTCCTTGCCGGCACGGCGACGCTGTCCCTCGTCACCGGGCATCCGTTCACCGCGAAGTGGTACGCGGCCAAGGTGCTGATCTACTCCGGGCTGCTCGTGATCGGGCTGATCCTGCGCTTCGTGATGCGCCACTGGACGGAGACCTTCCGCAAGCTCGCGGCCGGCGGCCCCGACGCCGGGCTCGAGGCGCAGCTCACGCGCGAGATCCGCATGTCCCGTCGCCTGGCGTACCTCTACTGGTTCGGCATCGGGACCGTCGCCTTCATCGGCGTCACCAAGTTCTTCTGACCGGGCGGCCCGCCCGCGCGCACGCCCGGGCTTGACAGGGTCTGCATATTTATGCACATTAGAGAGGTTTTTATTCACCGCCGCGAGACCCGCCCTTGGCCACCCACCTCGACGCCCAGACCCTGCGACGGGACGCGATCGTGCGCATCCTGCGGCAGACGGCCGTCGGCAGGCAGGCGGAACTCGTGGACCTCCTGCACCGCGAGGGCTTCGACGCGACGCAGTCGAGCGTAAGCCGCGACCTGCGCGAGCTCGGGGTGGTGAAGGGCGCGGACCGCTACCTGCTGCCCGCCGTCGAGGACGCGCTCGCGCCGAGCCACTTCGAGGACGTGCGCGCCTTCGTGAAGGGCTACAGGGCGGCGGGGCCGACGCTGACCGTGCTGCGGACCACGGTCGGGTCCGCGCAGAGCGTCGCCATCGCCATCGACAAGGCCCACTGGCCGGAGATCGTCGGCACGATCGCCGGCGACGACACCATCTTCATCGCGACGGAGAGTGCCCGGGCGCAGCGGCGGCTGCACGATCACCTCCGTTCCACCTTCGGACGCTGAGAATCCCATGAGCCAGACCCCTGCGGGCGCCCAGCCCATCCTGCTTGCTTTCTCCGGTGGCCTCGACACCTCGTTCTGCGTGCCCTGGCTCGCGGAAACCTACGGCCGCCCCGTCGTGACGCTGACGGTGGACACGGGCGGCAGCGACGCCGCGGCCGCGAAGGTCCTCGAGGAGCGCTCGCGGGCGCTGGGCGCGGTGGCGCACCACCTCGTGGACGCGCGTCGCGCCTACTTCGACCAGGTGATCCGCTTCCTGATCATGGGCAACGTGCGGCGCGGCGGCCTCTATCCGCTGTGCGTCGGCGCCGAGCGCGTGCTGCAGGCACAGACCGTCGCCCAGTGGGCGCGCAAGCTCGGCACGGACGTCGTGGCCCACGGCTCGACGGCCGCCGGCAACGACCAGGTGCGCTTCGAGGTGGCGCTGCGCACGCTCGCGCCGGAGATCGAGATCCTCGCGCCGGTGCGTGACCGCGCGTTCAAGCGCCCGGAGCAGCTCGAGTACCTGCAGTCGCGCAAGCTGCCGGTGCCGCCGTTCGGCGCGGCCTACTCCGTCAACCGCGGCCTGTGGGGCACGACGATCGGCGGCAAGGAGACGCTCACCTCCGACGGCTGCATCCCCGACGGCGCCTGGGTGATGACGAAGGAGGCTTTCACGAATCCGCAGGCCCCGGAGCGCCACACGGTCGGATTCGAGGCGGGCATTCCCTGCTCGCTCGACGGCAACGCGCTCGACCCGGTGAGCCTCATCGAGCAGGTCGAGGCAATCGGGGCGAAGTTCGGCGTCGGCCGCGGCATCCACCTCGGCGACACCATCATCGGCTTCAAGGGCCGGGTCGCGTTCGAGGCGCCGGCCGCCGAGGTGCTCCTCACCGCGCACCGCGAGCTCGAGAAGCTCGTGCTCTCCGCCCGGCAGGCGCGCATGAAGGACACCCTGGCCGCGCCGTACGGCGACCTCGTTCACGAGGGCCAGCACCTCGATCCCGTCTGCCGGGACATCGAGGCCTTCATGCTCTCCTCGCAGCAGCGCGTCACCGGCGAAGTGCACGTGCTGTTCCGCCCGGGTTCCGTGTTCGTCGAGGGCGTCGCCTCGCCCTACTCGCTCATGAAGGCGTCGAAGGGCGCCTACGGCGAGTCCGTGGGCGAGTGGACTCCCGAGGACGCGCACGGCTTCTCGAAGATGCTGGCGCTGCCGGGCATCTTCTACACGCGCGCCGGGCGGCAGGGCTGATGGCCATGCAGATGCGCACCGTCGTCGTCGACAAGATCGCCTCGATCGCGCAGGCCTGCGGCCTCGGCCACGAGATCCGCATCGCCACGAGCGACATCCCCTGCGAAGAGGGCGTCGTGCTCGTGGTCGAGATCCTGAACAACAAGTCCACCTACAACACGCTCGAACTCACCAGCGGACGCATGGCGAAGGTGTCCCGTGGCGACGTGATCGTGGGCGCGCTCGGCCACCGCCAGGCGCTCTTCGGCTACTCGGGACACATCCCGGAGAAGGTCGAGGCAGGCGACGTGCTGCAGGTGCTGAACATCGGCGGCGTGCTCGGCGTCTGCGACTCGGTGAACCCCGACAAGGGCAAGCCGTTCGACTGCCGCGTGCTCGGCTGCGTGCTGCAGTTCCCGTTCCTCGGCGAGCGCATCGGCGTGCCGGCGAAAGTCGGTCACCGGCGCCTCGACTACGCAGCCTCCCTCGAGACGCACGGCGTCCCCGTGGTCGCGCTCGCGGGTACCTGCATGGAGGCCGGCAAGACTGCGGCCGCCTGCGCGATCGTGAGTCGCATGCGTCACCGCGGGTTGTCGGTGCACGCATTCAAGGCGACGGGCGTGTCGCTCCGGCGTGACATCCTCGCGATGGAGGACTCGGGCGCGCGGCGCAGCATGATCTTCACCGACCTCGGCATCGTCACGACCACGGCGACCTCGGGCCCCGCGCTCACGCGCACCATGCTGAGCGAGATGACGCAGGGCCGGCCCGACGTCGTCGTCTTCGAACTCGGCGACGGCATCCTCGGCGCGTACGGCGTCGAGTCGATCCTCGCAGCCGAAGACATCCGCAGGGCGCTGTCGGCCGTGATCCTCTCCGCCAACGACCCGGTCGCCGCGTGGGGCGGCGTCAAGTTGCTGCGTGAGCGGTTCGACATCGAGCCGTGCGCCGTCACGGGTCCGGCCACCGACAACGCCGTCGGCGTGAAGATCATCGAGGAGCAGATGGGCGTGCGCGCCCTGAACGCGATGTCGTCCGGCGCGGCGCTCGGCGACCACATCATCGACAGCCTCGGCCTCGGGGCGCAGTTTTCCAGGGCGGTCTCCGAATGACGACGCGCGTCCCCGCGATCGTGCTCGGCGGCACCGGCTATGTGGCCGGCGAGCTGCTGCGACTCATCGCCGCCCATCCCTACCTCGACCTGGCCGCCGTCGCCTCCGACAGCCAGCCGGACGAGCCCGTCGCGCAGTTCTTCCGCCACCTGCAGCCAGTGCTGCCACACCTGCGGTTCGCGGGCCACGACGAAGTGCTCGAGTACGTCGCCGCGAATCCCGTGACGGCGGTGTTCTCCGCGGCGCCCCACGGGGTGTCGGCGGGCCTGGTCGACAAGCTGCTGTCCGCAGCGGAGCAGGCGGGCACGAAACCGCGCGTCGTGGACATCTCGGCCGACTTCCGCTATTCGTCCGCCCAAGCCTACGAGGCCGTGTACAAGCACGCGCACGGCGCGCCCGCGCGCATCGCCGACTTCACCTGCGCCGTGCCGGAGCACCTGAACGCGCTGCACACGACGCACGTCGCGCATCCGGGCTGCTTCGCCACCGCCGTCCTGCTCGCGAGCGTCCCGCTGCTGTCGCTCGGCCTCGCGGAGCCGCGGCTCTTCGTGAGCGGCATCACCGGCAGCACGGGATCGGGCCGCCAGCCGACCACCGGCACGCATCACCCGCAGCGGCACAGTGACCTGTACGCCTACAACGCGCTGACCCACCGCCACACGCCGGAGATCACCGCGCTTGCGCGCGCCGCTGCCGACGTCGAAGCGGAATTCAACTTCGTACCGCACTCGGGGCCGCTCGCGCGCGGCATCCACGTCACCGTGCAGGCGGCCGCGCCCGAGCCGGTCACGAGCCACGAACTCACGGCCGCGCTGCGCGAGTACTACGACCAGTCGGTCTTCGTCCGCGTCGGCGGCGAGCCGCCTCGAGTGAAGGACGTCGTGGCAAGCAACTTCGCCCAGCTGGCCGGCGTCGCCCACGGGCGCAGCGTCGCCGTGATGTGCGCGATCGACAACCTGACGAAGGGCGCGGCGGGCGGCGCCGTGCAGTGGATGAACCGCATGCTCGGATACGAGGAGACGGCAGGCCTCATGCTGCCGGCACCCGGATGGACGTGACCGCCGACCATCTCGCGCCCGTCTACTCCCAGTGGCCGCTCGACGTGGTCGGCGCGTCGGGCGTCCACCTCCATACGCGCGACGGCCGCAGGATCCTCGACCTGTACGGCGGGCACGCGGTCGCCGCGCTCGGCTACTCGCATCCCCGCTGGCTCGCGGCGCTCGAGGCGCAGGCGAAGTCGCTCCTGTTCCAGAGCAATGCCGTGCCGCTCGAGGTGCGCTCGCGCGCCGCCATGCGCCTGTCGCACTTCGCCGGGCTCGGGCTCAATACCGTGTTCTTCGTGAACACGGGGGCCGAGGCGAACGAGAATGCACTGAAGCTGGCGCTCAGGATCACCGGCCGGCGCAAGGTCGTCGCGATCGAGGGCAGTTTCCACGGGCGCACCGCTGCGGCCGGCGCCGTCACCTGGGGCGCTGCGAAGAAGTGGTACGGCTTTCCCCAGGCTCCGTTCGACGTCGAGTTCATCCCGCGCGGCGATCTCGGCGCGATCACCCGCGCCGTCGGCCCCGACACGGCGGCCGTCATCGTGGAGCCGGTGCAGGGCGTGGCGGGCGCCGTGGATCTCGGCGCGTCGTTCCTCGGGGCGCTGCGGGCCCGCACGGCGGAAACCTGCGCGTTCCTCATCTGCGACGAAGTGCAGTGCGGCATGGGGCGCACGGGCTTTCCGTTCGCCGCGAACATGCACGGCATCGCTCCCGACATGATCACGACGGCGAAGGCGCTCGGCGCGGGTTTCCCGTGCTCGGCCGTCCTGATGGCAGACCACGTCGCGGCGCACCTCAAGACCGACGATCTCGGCACGACGTTCGGCGGCGGGCCGATGGCCTGCGCATTGATCGAGGCGGTCGTCGACATCATCGAGAGCGAGGGGCTGCTCGCCAATGTCCGCGCGCGCGCGCAGCAGCTGCGCGAGACGTGCATCGTCGGCCCGGTGGAATCCGTGCAGGGCGCAGGCCTGCTCGCGGGCCTGCGCACGCGCCGGCCGGCGAAGGACGTGCAGCGCGAGCTGCTCGAGCGCGACATCCTCACCGGCACCAGCGGCGACCCGAACGTCGTCCGCGTGCTGGCACCGTACGTGCTCGAGGAACGGCACGTCGCGCAGCTGCGCGACGCGCTGGCCTCCCTCCCGACGTGACTCGCGGCCGGGGCCGTTCCAACTGACCGCCAATCACTATCCGCCATCCGCCAGTCACTGATCACTTCCCCATGCAGCGCTTCCTCGACCTCGCCGACTTCAACCGCGACCAGGTGGCCGACCTGGTTGCCCTCGCACGCCGGCTCCAGGAGCACCCGGAGCCGCAGGCGCTCGCCGGGAAGATCCTCGGGCTCCTGTTCATGAACCCGTCGCTCAGGACGCTATCGTCGTTCCAGGCCGGCATGATGCGGCTCGGTGGCAGCTCCTTCGTCGTGACGCCGGGGCAGGGCACGTGGCAGGTGGAGACACGCACCGGAGCCGTGATGAATGCAGGCGCCGCGGAGCACGTGCGGGAGGCCATCCCGGTGCTCGCGTCCTACTGCGACGCTCTCGGCATCCGCTCCTTCGCCGAGGGCAAGGATCTCGCTTCTGACATCGCGGAGACGCAGTTCCAGCTCATGGCGAGCCTCTGCGACAAGCCATTCGTGAACATGGAATCGGCGATGAACCATCCGTGCCAGTCGCTCGCCGACTGGAAGACGATGGACGACCTCGGCGTGCCGCGCCAGGGCAGGTTCGTGCTGAGCTGGGTCTATCACCCGCGGGCGCTGCCCCTCGCGGTGCCGGCCGCGACGGTGCACATGGCCGCCCAGCGCGGCATGGAGGTCGTGGTGCTGCGTCCCGAGGGTTACTCGTTGCCGGAGCCGGTGATGGCCAAGGCCCGTGCCGCCGCTGCCGCTTCGGGCGGCACCGTCACGGAGACGAGCGACCGTGCTGCGGCGCTCGCCGGCGCGCACGTGCTCTATGCCAAGGAGTGGGGCTCACCGCTGGCCTACGGCGATGCGGAAGCCGAGACGAAGCTCCGCGACCCGCTCAAGGACTGGTGCGTCCGCGACGACTGGTTCGCCCGCGCACGGAGCGACTGCCATTTCATGCACTGCCTGCCCGTGCGTCGCAACGTCGCCGTCGCGGACGAAGTCCTCGACGGGCCGCGCAGCCGCGTGATCCAGGAGGCCGCCAACCGCATGGTCGTGCAGATGGCCGTGCTCTACCGACTGCTCAAGGGGTAA
>VEPJ01000226.1 GCA_012026925.1 Gammaproteobacteria bacterium
TCATGCGCGAGGACGCCGACATCCTCGTCCTCGACGAGCCGACCGCCGCCATGGATGCGCGCGCCGAGGCCGAGATCTTCGAGCAGTTCCGCGAGCTCGCGCGCGAGCGCATGGTGATCCTGATCTCGCACCGCTTCTCGACCGTGCGGCGGGCCGACCGGATCCTCGTCGTGCAGGGCGGCCGCATACTCGAGCAGGGCAGCCACGAGGAACTGATGAAGCTCGGCGGGCACTACGCCCACCTCTTCTCGCTGCAGGCGCGCGGTTACCGCTGAGACATGCGGCGCGCGGCGCGCCACTCGACGAGGTTCTTCAGCACCAGCGTCACGAGGGCGAGCAGCGCGAGCAGCGATGCCACCGCGAACGCCGCGACGAAGTCGTACTCGTTGTAGAGGATCTCGACGTCGAGCGGCATCGTCGTGGTGTAGCCGCGGATGTGGCCCGAGACGACCGACACCGCGCCGAACTCGCCCATCGCGCGCGCGTTGCAGAGGATCACGCCGTACAGCAGCGCCCACTTGATCTTGGGCAGCGTGATGCGCAGGAACGTCGTCCAGGCGCCGGCGCCGAGCGTGATCGCGGCCTCCTCTTCCTCGCTGCCCTGCTGCTGCATGATCGGGATCAGCTCGCGCGCCACGTACGGGAAGGTCACGAACATCGTCGCCAGCACGATCCCGGGCAGCGCGAAGATGATCGAGTAGTCGCGCTCGACCAGCCAGGCGCCGAACCAGCCCTGCACTCCGAAGACGAGCACGAGCACCAGGCCTGCGATCACGGGCGACACGGCGAACGGCAGGTCGATCAGGGTGATCAGCAGGCTCTTGCCGCGGAACTCGAACTTGGCGATCGCCCACGCGGCGCAGATGCCGAAGATCGTGTTGATCGGCACCACGATCGCAGCCGTGATCAGCGTGAGCCGTATGGCCGAGCGCGTGTCGGGGTCGGTGAAGCTCTGGAAATACGCCGCCACGCCCTTCGCGAGCGCCTGGGCCAGCACCGCGCCGAGCGGCGCGATCAGCAGCAGCCCGAGGAACAGGATCGAGACCGCGATCAGGAGCCAGCGCCCGATCTTCCTCGGCAGCGAGACCCGGCGCTCCTCGACCATCGGTGCCGCGCCGGCCATCAGCCCTTCCCCACCGTCTGGCGGCGTCGTCCCCACGCCTGCACGAGGTTGATGGCGAACAGCATGACGAACGACATCACGAGCATGACCAGGCCGAGCGCCGCCGCGCCGTCGTAGTCGAACTGCTCGAGCTTGATGACGATCAGGAGCGGCGTGATCTCGGTCTTGAGCGGCAGGTTGCCGGAGATGAACACCACCGAGCCGTACTCGCCGATGCCGCGCGCGAAGGCCATGGTGAAGCCCGTGAGCAGCGCCGGCATCACGGCCGGCAGGATGATCCGGCGGAAGATGTGCCACGGACCGGCACCGAGCGTCTCCGCGGCGTCCTCGAGGTCGCGCTGTACTTCGATCAGCGCCGGCTGCACCGAGCGCACGACGAACGGCAGCCCGATGAGCGTGAGCGCGACCACGACGCCGACCCATGTGTAGGCAACCTGGACGCCGGCCATGGCGAGTTTCTGCCCGAGCCAGCCCGTGGGCGCGAACACCGCCGCGAGCGCGATGCCCGACACGGCCGTCGGCAACGCAAACGGCAGGTCGATGGCTGCGTCCACGAGCCGTCGGCCCGGGAAGTCGTAGCGCACCAGCGTCCACGCCACGATGAAGCCGAACACGGCGTTGACGCTGCCCGCGAGGAATGCCGCGCCGAAGCTGAGGCGATACGAGGCGAGCGACCGCTCGTCGAACACGATGTCGAACAGCTCCCTGGGACTGAGCGAAGCGGCCCGCAGCACCAGCGCTGCCAGCGGCATCAGCACGAGCACGCTCAGGAAGAACGTCGTGAACCCGAGCGTGAGCCCGAATCCCGGCAGGATGCTCGGTTGCCTGAGGGCGCTTCTCGCCACGTTCAGCTGCCCTGCGTCTCGTATGCTCCGAACGGCCGCACGATCAGGAGCGGCCGGACGGGCTCGGTTTCGAGCAGTCGCTGCAGGCGCGCGCGGCCGAACTCGTCGGCCCGGGAGATGCCGAGCACGAGCATCGAGTCCGGCAGCAGGGCCAGCTGCTGTGCGAGCTGCTCCTCGGGCGCCCCGGACAGCTCGGCGGCCTTGACCGGGACGTTCTGCTGGCCGCGCGCCGCCTTGCGCAGGTCCGTCAGCAACTGCATATAGCCGCCGCGTTCCGCCTCGGGCGCTTCGAGCGGCCGGGACCCGAACAGGCTTGCTTCCGCCGGCACGTGGCGCAGCAGGCTCGCGGCCACCGCCATGGTCTGGTCGTGGACATCGTCGCCCTGGGCGTGGATCACCACGTGCCGCGGCAACGGTGACGCGGGCGGAATGCAGAGCAACTGCAGCGCGCCGTGTCGCAGCAGCCAGTCCGCCGAGGCTGCGCTGCCCGGCCCGGTCTCGATGACCGGCATGCCCGGGGGCGCACGGCGCAGCTCCCGCCGGTCGTCGGCCTCGTTCCAGGGCCGCGGCGCGAAAGTCGTCGACACGCGCGTGTGCATGCGGCTCGCGAGAGTCGTCAGCAACGCGGAGTCGCGCAGCCGCGCCGCGACCGAATCATCGGCCGCAATGATCGTGAAGCTCGAGATGGGCGTCGGCAGGACATGGATGCGCCGTGCGCCCACCGCCACCTTCTGGCCGGCCACCACCGGGAACTCGCGCTGCTCGGGGATCGTCCGGGAGACTTCGAGCAGCGATCCCGCCGCGTCCATGCCCGGGTCGCGGCCGGGCGATGCCGCAACGGGCCCGTTCTCCGGCATGCGCACGCGCAGTCGCTCGACCGCGCCGGCGAACAGCAGCTCCTCGATGTGTCCGTGGCCGACGTAATTTGCCTCGAGCGAGCCCTCGCCTGCCGCGAGCTCGACCTCCTCCGGTCGCAACACCGCGACGACTTCCCGCGGCGGCTGTACCGGCGATCCCGCGCCCGCGGCCTCGGCTGCCCGGGCCGTGAAGCGCACTCCCTTCGGCGTGGGATAGCCGAGCAGCAGGTTGGCGGCACCGAGGAACGTGGCCACGAAGCGCGTGGCCGGCCGCGCGTAGAGATCGTCCGGACGCCCGCACTCGAGCAGGCGGCCCTGGTTCATGACGCCGATCCGATCGGCGAGTGCGAACGCCTCTTCCTGGTCGTGCGTGACGAGGATCGTGGTCATGCGCAGTTCGCGCTGCACGGCGCGAATGGTGCGGCGCAACTCCTCGCGGATCTTCGCATCGAGCGCGCCGAACGGCTCGTCCATCAGCAGCACCTTCGGCCGATGCGCGAGCGCGCGTGCGACGGCGACGCGCTGCTGCTGCCCGCCCGAGAGCTGCGTGGGCAGGCGGTCGTCCATCCCCTCGAGGGCGACGAGTTTCAGGAGCTCGCGACGTCGCTTGCGGCGCTCGGCCGACTTCACCCGCCGTACCCGCAGCGCGAACTCGATGTTCTCGGCGACGGTCATGTGCCGGAACAGCGCGTAATGCTGGAAGACCAACCCGACCTCGCGCTGGCGGGCCGAAACGCGCGTGACGTCCCGCCCGTGCAGGGCGATGGTCCCGTGGTCGATCCCGGTGAGGCCCGCGATGGCGCGCAGCAGCGTGCTCTTGCCGCTCCCGCTGGGTCCCAGCAGCACCAGGAACTCGCCCTCGGCGACGTCCAGCGATACGTCGTTGACGACCGGCAGACCCTGGTAACGCTTGGTCACCTGGTCGAGGGCGATGGACATGGAGCTCCCTTCGAACCTTTCTTGGTGCCCCCATGCTAGGAGAACTCGGGCCCGGTGTCAGGCGCAGCGAGCGGATGGTCAGGAGACCGACGGCGCCGGCCGTCCTGCCCACCTGCAAGCCGCTGTCCGCCGATCACTGTCCGCCATCCGCCTTCTTCCTCTTACACTACCCCCTACACAC
>VEPJ01000174.1 GCA_012026925.1 Gammaproteobacteria bacterium
GTACGAGACGCGCGCGTCCGGGCCCACTCCTTCAGGAGTGGCGCCACCACCAGCGATGGAGCGTGTGTCGGAGGCTTGCGGTCATATCGCATTGCAGTATCCATGCGCCACGGGAGAGCGTCAACCGCGGCGCCGGACGGCCGCCGGCCCACCGGAAAGTACGCGGCTGACCGGGCGGGCCGCCGGGCGTAGGCTGCCTTCGGGGTCCCGGAGATGGCCGTGCGGTTCCGGTTCTTGCGGACTTTGCCGCTGCTCGCTCTGGCGGCGGCCCTCGCGTACGGGGCTTGCAGCGCCGCGGACGTCCCTGCCCCGGCCGACTCGGCCCCACGCAAGGACGCACTGGAACTGCACCGGGACGCGGACGACATCGAAAAGCGCATCGCCACGAGCGGCCTGCTCTACGGCAGTTCCGACCTCGACGCCTACCTGCAGGGCGTGGCAGACGCCCTGGCCCGCCCGGATGATCAGGAACCCATTCGCCTGAAGGCCATCAAGGGCCCGTGGCCCAACGCGTTCGTGCTGCCAAACGGCGCGAGCTACGTCACGACCGGCATGCTCGACATGCTGGACAACGAAGCCCAGCTCGCCTGCGTGCTCGGCCACGAGATGACGCACCTCGTCGAGCAGCACGCGCTCCAGGAGATGCGCGCCCAGCGCACCCGGCAGGGCTGGGCCACGGCCCTGGCCGTGCTGGTCGGGGCGGTCGGTGCGTATTACGGCGGCAGCCAGGCCGGCGCCGCGCTGGCCGCCCTCACGGCGAGCGCGGGGCAGCTGTGGACGATCAGCGCGGTGAGCGGCTACTCACGAGACAACGAACGCGAGGCCGATCGCGTCGGTTTCGAGCGTGTGGCGGCTGCAGGCTACGACACGGCGCAAGCCCCGGTCGTGTTCGAGCTGCTCCTGGCGCGCACGCCCGACGATGCCGGAGGCGTGCGCCCCTACTTCGCCACCCACCCCAAGCTCGAGGAGCGCATCGCGAGCTTCCGCGAGCTCGCAACTGCCCAGGCTGGAGGCCCGGCCGGGGCGACGAACGCGGAGCGCTACCTCGCCGCGATCGGCGACCTGCCGCTCGAGCAGGCGCTGCTGTTGATCGAGGCGGAGCAACCGGCCCTCGCGCAGCTCAGCGTCGGCCGCTACCTCGACCGTCACCCGGACAGCGCACAGGCGCACTTCGTGGCCGGCGAGGCCTGGCGTGCGCGGCCGAATGAGAGCGGCGCCATCGACTACGCGATTGCCGCCTACGCCCAAGCCGCGGCACTGCCAGGGACTCCTCCAACCGCGCTGCGCAACAAGGGGCTGCTGCACCGCGAGCGCGGCGAGAACGAGCTGGCACGGGAAGCCTTCGAGAAGTACCTCGCGCTCGATCCCCAGGCCGTCGACGCCGGCATCGTGCGCCTCTACCTGCAGGAACTCAGCGCGGCACCGCCGTAGGCGAACCGCGCGCGGAGAACGTCATGATCATCGACAAACGACTCCACTGCGCGACGCTCATCGCGGCGCTGTTCGCGTGCGCCACCGCCGCGGCGGCCACGTTGCCGGCGCCGGAGACGGTGCGTGCGCAACTCAAGACGGTCGCAGTCATGCCCGCCAGGGTGCCGGCCGACGTGCCGAACCGGGCGCAGGCGGAGATGCGCATCGAGCAGGCGGTCGAGGCCCGGCTCGTCGCAGCCGGCATTGCGGTGATTCCGGCGTCGGAGATGCGCGCCCTGCAGGACAAGGTGCGTGCCGCGCTCGGCGGCTACTACGACCCGCGCACCGGTGATGTCGACGAGCAGCGTGCGAAGGCATTCAACGAGCACGTCGACAGCGAGTTCCGCCGCCTGCACCCGGCGGACGCGTGGCTCTACTCGCGCGTCGAATCGCGGCGCGTCCCCGCACAGGGCGCCTGGGCCTCCTGGGACGGAGTGCAGGAGTCGACCATCGGCGCGGCCTCCTTCGGCAGCAAGGTGTTCCGCTCGCCGGCCGTAGCGGGCTCCCTCCAGGCACTCTCGCTGCACGTCGGCGTGCTGACGCCGCAGGGCGAAGTGCTGTATCACCGCTATGGCGCCCTGCAGCTGCTCGAGTACTACGAGGAATCGAGCGGCGCCTCTGCGTTCGGGTTTCCGGAGCACATCGGCTACGTGCCGGTCAGTCCCGATGCAATCCTCACCGATCCGGCGCGGGAACAACGCGCCATCGCGCTCGCGCTCGATCCGCTGCTGCTCGACGCGGCGCAGCAGGACGCCGCAAAGGATGCGAACAAGGAAGCGTGGAAGCAGATCAAGCCGGCCGCCAAGGGCGAGCGCCCGGCGAAGCCGGCGGACGTGGACCGCGCGGCGTTCCTCGCCAAGTACCACCGCGTCGCCGTAGCCGCGATCGAACTGCCGGACGAACTGCCGAATCGCGCGCTCGTGCGCGAGCGGTATGCGGCCGCACTGGAGGCGGGCCTCGCCAAGGCAGGATTCGAGGTCGTGCCGCCGGCCGCGTACGCCGCGGTGTGGGAGCCGATCTACGTGGCATCCGGTGGCTTCTACGACCCGATGACCGGCGAATTGCTCGAAGGGAAGCGCATGGCGGCCCTTCGCGAGGCGTTCGCGAAGCTCGGCGGCGAGTCGCCGGTGGATCTGGTGTTCGTGCCGAGCATCGCCGCGCGCGAGGCGCGCATCGAGTCCGGCAACGCGAAGTGGGACGGCGCGACCGTGGATCTCGCCAAGGGCGGCGCCCTGTTCGACAAGTCGCGTGCGTTCGGCGGCACGGTGCCCGCAGCCTCGCTCGAGCTGCGCGCCCTGGATTCGTCGATCCAGGAAGTCTTCCTCGGCTACGGCGGCATCGAGCTGCTGGTGCGGTTCAAGTCCGGTGGCCTGATGAGCTCGGGCGGATTCGAGGACATCCCGATGGCCGACTGGTTCACCGACCCCGCGCACGACGCCGAGGCCGTCGAACGCGCGCTGGGCTCGCTGGTCGCCGCACCCTGACGCGCTACTGATCGACGTCGCGGACGGCCCCGAAGGCGGCCGACGTGGCGAAGCGCGCATAGGCCCTGAGCGCCTTCGACTCGAGCCGTTGCCGCGGCTGCGACGGCTGCCAGGCCGATTTGCCACGGGCGGCCATCGCGTTGCGTCGGCGCGCGAGTTCGTCGTCGGGCACGGCGAGCCGGATCGTCCGGCCGGGGATGTCGATGACGATCTCGTCGCCGTCCTCGATCAGTGCGATCGCACCGCCCGAGGCCGCCTCGGGCGACACGTGACCGATCGACAGCCCCGACGTCGCACCCGAGAAGCGCCCGTCCGTCACCAGTGCGCAGGTGGTCGCAAGGCCCTTCCCCTTCAGGAGCCCCGTGGGCTTCAGCATCTCCTGCATGCCCGGGCCGCCGCGCGGGCCCTCGTAGCGGATGATCACCACGTGCCCCGGCTGGACCTTGCCCGCCAGGATGCCGATGGCTGCGGCGTTCTCGCTCTCGAACACGAGCGCACGGCCACTGAACGTCAACACGCTCTTGTCCACACCCGCCGTCTTCACGATGCAGCCGTCGGGCGCGAGGTTGCCGTACAGCACCGCGAGGCCGCCATCCTGGCTGAAGGCGTGCTGCGGGCTGCGCACGACGCCGGTGGCGCGATCGAGGTCGAGGCTCGGATAGCGCCGCGACTGCGAGAAGGCCTCGGTGGTGCGCACGCCCCCGGGTGCGGCGCGATAGAACTCCTGCACCGCCGCACCGGTCGTCCGCGCGATATCCCACTCGTCGAGCGCCGCACCGAGGCTCGGTGCGTGCACGGTGCGCACGTCGCGATGGATCACCCCGGCCCGGTCGAGCTCGCCGAGGATGCCCATCACGCCGCCGGCGCGGTGCACGTCCTCGATGTGCACGGACGGCACTGAGGGCGATACCGCACACAGGTGCGGCGTGCTGCGCGAGATGCGGTCGATGTCCTGCATGGTGAACGGCA
>VEPJ01000057.1 GCA_012026925.1 Gammaproteobacteria bacterium
GCCCGCGGCCGCGCACACCGACGCGGTGCCAAGCAGCGTGACCAGCGCGATGCCCGACGTGGGCTGCGACGAGACACCGACGATGCCGACGATGCGCGCCGCCACCGCGACGAACAGCACGCCGAAAAATCCGACACCCGCCGCGAGCACCGCTCGCTGCACGGCGTTCATGTCGCCCGCGAATACGCCGGGTACGAACCCGGCCACGAGCACGACCGTGGCGATGCCGCCGAGGACGAACGCAGCGGGCAGGTCGCGGTCGGTCCGTTGCGCGTCACTCGCGGACTTCGCGCCGTCCCCCTGCAGGCCGCGCGCCACGGCCACGAACGCGCCGACCATCGTCGGCAGGCCACGCACGACCGTGAGGATTCCCGCGGCGGCCACGGCGCCGGCACCGATGTAACGGACGTAGCGGGACCAGATGTCGCCGGCATCCATCTGTGAGATGAGCCGCGTGGCCTCGGGGTACACGGGCGCCGACAGGTGCGCGCCGAACCACGCGATCAATGGCGTGATCACGACGGCCGAGATCAAGGCGCCCGCGACGCACACCGCCGACTGGCGGTACCCGAGGATGTAGCCGACTCCGAGCAGCGCCGGTGCGACTTCGAGTGCCAGTTCCGCCTTCGGCAGCACGGGCAGCGCGGCGCGCAACTCGCCGGGCATGACGTAGGCGAGCGAGATGAGCAGCTTCACCGCGGCGCCGAGGATCATGCCGCGGAAGATCCAGACGCTGCCGCTGGCAGCACTCGATGCTCCGGAACTCGTGGCGCGCAGCACCTCGGCACAGGCCGTGCCTTCCGGGTACGGCAGCTCCTCGTGGGCCTTCACGATCAGCAATCGCCGCAGCGGGATCATCGCCGACAGGCCGAGGAGGCCGCCGAGGAACGCCAGCGCGACGACCTGCAGGTACGGCGGGACCGCTCCCCAGAGGAAGAGGGCGGGGATCGTGAAGATCGTCCCGGTTGCGAGCGCCGTCGAGGCGGAGGCGACGGTCTGCGAGAGGTTCGCTTCGAGGATCGTGCCGTTCGAGCGCAGCAGCCGGAAACTGGCCACCGTCATGACCGCGGCCGGGATCGAGGCGGAGACCGTCATGCCGACGCGCAGGCCGAGATACGCGTTGGCCGCACCGAAGACGATGCCGAGTACGACACCGATGACGACAGCCTTCAGCGTGAATTCGGCGACGGTCCCGGTCTGCGACATCGCGGGATGATGGACGAGCCCCCTCGGCGGCGCAACGCGACCCGGGGGCGCGCGTACCGTCGGAATCTCCCGATATTCCCGGGCCGGCCGTGACAGCAGACTGAGGGCGTGGAATAGGGTGCAGGTACCCATGCGTCCGCAGTCACCTGTCCGCCCGGCGAAGTTCCTGGCCGCAGCCTCCGCGGCGTTGCTGATCGTGTCGGCGCCGCCGGCCATCGCCGGTCCGACGCCGCGCCGCGACGCGCCTGCCGAATCGCCGGGCAGCCGCGAACTAAGTGCCGTCTACCATCCCGGCACGCTGGTGATCCGGTCCGGCGGCGCAGCCGGTGTCCAGGCCGTCGCGCACTGGACGGTGGAGGCGGTCCCCGAAGGCAGCCACAGCTACCGTGCGGCACGTCTCGAACTGCTCGAAGACGATGCTGCCTCGGCCGAGGCCCTGCGGTCCGCCCAGCCGGTTCCGGTTCGAAGCCGCGCCGAGTGGGACGCGGTCGTCACGCAGGTGATGATCGAACTCGCGCCGCAGGGCGAGGGCGAGTCCGCGCTCACGCTCGTGCAGGGCGAGGAAATTGCCTTCTACGTGACCCCGACGCGCGAACTACGCGTGCACCGCCTCGCGGACAAGCCGGCCGACCGCCACGTGACGCGCTTCGTGGGCGAGGGGGAGTTCGCGGCGCACGCCGACGAGGTGCTGCGCCAGCGGTGCGACGCGCAGGACGTGCTGCTTTTCCAGGTCGGCGATGCATACGACGACGAGACGTTCGTCCTGTTCGACCTCGAGCGCCGCCAGTCGGTACTGATCGCGGACCCGTACATCGGCCAGCAGACGGGCCTGTCCGGCATGCTGCAGACGATGGTGCGCCTGCCGGACACGCTGATCATCCGCGGCCAGGCGCTCGGCGTGCTGACGCGACCGGTGAGCTCGATCGGCCGACTCGTGTGGCTGGTGTCGCAGTCGGCGATCAAGCTCGTGCCGCCGCACTACGCCGAACCCGACACGCCGCCGCCACCCGTCGTCGAGCGCCCCGGCATGGACCTCGCGGAGTGGGAGCGGCACCTGGACTCGATCGGGCTGCCGCCGCAATACCGTGGCAGCATCGTGCCGTTGATAGGGGGCGAGGCGTTCTTCACCGATTTCGTGCAGGCGGTGCAGGACGCACGGGGATCCATCGACGTACGCCTGTTCATCTTCGACAACGACGACTACGCGGTCGGCATCGCCGACCTGCTGAAGCGACGCTCCCGCGACGTGCGCGTGCGCGTGCTGATCGACGCGCTCGGCACCCTCGGCGCAGGGCAGGGCGCCCCGGCGGGCGCGGCCAATGGACCGCGCACGTTCTCCATCGCGGGCTACCTGCGCGCGGACTCGAACATCCAGGTGCGGGAGACGCCGAACCCCTGGCTGGTGACGGACCACACGAAGACCATCCTCGTCGATCGCCGGCTCGCGTACCTCGGCGGCATGAACATCGGCCACGAGTATCGGCACGAATGGCACGACATGATGGTGGCGCTCGAGGGTCCGATCGTGGGGCGCCTGCAGTACGACTTCGACGTGGCGTGGGCCTACGCGGGACTCGGCGGAGACCTCGCTTACCTGAAGGCCCTCGGCGGCAAGGAAGCATTCGAGGGCGACGCGGACCGCCCGGACTACGTGAACCTGAGGCCGCTCTACACGCGGACCCTGGATCCCCAGGTGCTGCGCGCGCAGCTGGCCGCCATCCGGCGGGCCGAGCACGCGATCTGGATCGAGCAGCCCTACGTGTCGGACGACTCGCTCATCGCGGCGCTCATCGCCGCGCGACGGCGAGGCGTGGACGTGCGGATGATCGTGCCGACGCGGGGCGACTCGCGTTTCATGAACAGCGCCAACCTGCTGGCTGCAAGCGCCCTGGTTCGCAACGGGATCCGCGTCTACGTGTATCCGGGCATGACGCACGTCAAGGCCGCGCTCTACGACGGCTGGGCGTGCCTCGGCTCGGCGAACTTCGACAAGCTCAGCCTGCGGGTGAATCGCGAGACCAACGTCGCCACGTCGGACCCCGGCTTCGTCGCGCAGCTGCGCCGCGAGCTCTTCGAGCGGGACTTTGCCCGCTCGCAGGAACTCGTCGAGGCGCCCGCCGCCGGCTGGGGCACCTACATCACGGCGTACGTCGCCGGGCAGCTGTAGCCCGGCGACGGTGACCGCGGCCTGGCGTCAGCGGTACCCGACCCACGCGCGTGGCAGGCTCTCCGCGAGGGAGCCTTCGTCGGGGTCTCCCAGCTCTCCGCCCGCGCGTCGCCCGGATCCGGAGCCGATGTCCGCGTCGGCGACGGCTGCCTCCTTCGGCGGCACCGCGATCGGCTCGAGCCCACCCGCCTTCAGCGCGTCGTTGAGCGCCGGCAGGTCCTTGTCCATCAGCGCGTCGAACTGCTTCTCGACGTCGGCGAGGTCCGACTTCAGCACGTCGATGCGCTCGAGCTGATACGCCGCCGGCGCGCCGTCGTAGCGCAGGATCGCGCCGTAAAGCGTGTCGGTGTACTCGCGCAGCCGCTCCTCGCCGGTGATCGCGCCGCCTTCGGTCGTCGCCACGATGCGCTTGCGCACGGCGTCCACCTTGCCGTCGAACTCGGCGATGCGCTTCCCGAGCGCCTCGTCCTTCGTCGCCCGCTCGCGTTCCGCGAGGGCCGCGCGTACCGCGAGGATGCGGTCCATCACCGCACTTTCCTCGCCGAACAGGGCGCGCACGCGCATTGCGGCGTCGTACTGCTGCTTGCGATCCTCGAGCGAGTAGGTGGCGCGACGGTCGAGCACCACGTCGAGCTTCGACTCGTACACCTCGCCGCCCTTCGTCATGCGCACGGTGTAGGTGCCCGGCAGCACGGGTATGCCCTGCGTCCCCGCCTCGGCGAGCTGCACCGCCGGCGGGACGCGCGGCGGCTTCGTGCGCATGGACCAGACGACGCGGTTCAGCCCGCGCCGCGGGCTCGCCGGCAGCTCGTCCATGACGTTTCCGTTCGCGTCGAGCACCTCGATCTTCAGCTTGCCGAAGAGGTGCCGCGACTTCTGGTAGTAGTTGATCACGGCGCCGTCCACCGGGTTGTCGCCGATGAAGGTCGCGGAGCCCGGCGCCCAGCCGCCGGGCCCGCTGATGCGCTGCTGCGCCGGGCGACCAGCGACGAAAGCCGCGGGCTTCTCCAGGAGCTCGGACGAGAGCGCCCTGAGCGGCGTGATGTCGTCCACGATCCAGATGCCGCGGCCGTGCGTCGCGAGCACGAGATCCTTGTCGCGCGGGTGGACCGCCAGGTCCCGCACCGCCACCGACGGGAACTTGCCGCCCTTGAACTCCGCCCAGTTCGCGCCGCCATCGATGGAGACCCAGAGGCCGAACTCGGTGCCGAGGTAGAGCAGGTTCGGCTGCTCCGGGTCCTGCTTGATGACGTGCGCATAGCCGCGCACGCCCTTCGCGTTCTTCGGCGTCACGAGCGGTTGCCACGTGCTGCCGTAGTCGCGCGTCACGTACGCGTAGGGCGCGAAGTCGCCGAACGTGTGGCGGTCGAAGGTCACGAAGGCCGTGGCTGCGTCGTGCGGGCTCGCCTCGACCCAGCTGGCCCAGAGGCCCTTCGGCAGCGCGTCCTTGCCCTTCAGCAGCGGCGCCACCGTATTGGTCCAGGACTTGCCGCCGTCACGCGTCAGCTGCACGTTTCCGTCGTCGGTACCGACCCAGATCGTGCCCGCCGCCTTCGGCGACTCGCTGATCGAGTAAATGGTCGTGTGCATCTCGGCGGCGGAGTTGTCCACGGTCACGCCGCCGGATTCCTCCTGGCGCTGCATCTCGGGGTCGTTCGTCGTCAGGTCGGGGGAAATGCGCTCCCACGTCTGGCCGTGGTCGCGCGTGCGGAACAGGAACTGCGCGCCGATGTAGAGCGTGCCCTTCTCGTTCGGCGACAGGTGCAGCGGCGTGTTCCAGTTGAAGCGCAGCTTCTCGCCCGCGCGCGCCGTCGGCTGGATGTCGCGCGCCTCGTGCGTCCAGCGATTGCTGCGGCCGATGTGGCCGCCCTGCGCCTCCGCGTAGAGGTAGTCGGGGTCGGCCGGGTCGTTGAACATCCAGAAGCCGTCGCCGCCGTACATGTTCTCCCAGCGGCTGTTCGTGATTCCGCCCGGGTAGGCGGAGTCGCCGACGAAGCTCGAGTTGTCCTGCAGGCCGCCATAGACCTTGTACGGGTCCCGGTCGTCGAGGCTCACGTGGTAGAACTGCGAGATCGGCAGGTTCTCGCCCTTCCACCAGCGGTTGCCGCCGTCGTGGCTCTGCCAGAGGCCGCCGTCGTCGCCGCTGATGACGTGCTTCGAGTTCTTCGGGTTGATCCACACGTCGTGGATGTCGCCGTGCATGCCGCGGAATCCGCCGACGACGCTGAAGCTCTTGCCGGCATCCTCCGAGAGGATCAGGTTGCCGTCGTCCTTGAAGATGCGGTCCGCATTGTTCGGGTCCACGGTCATGCGGGCAAAGTAGAAAGGCCGCCACACCATCCACTGGCTCTTGTCGCGGGCCTCCCACGTCTGGCCGCCGTCCGAGCTCACGTAGAGCGCGCTCGCCGGCGACTCGACGAATGCATAGACGCGCTTCGAGTCGCTCGGCGCCACGTTCACGGCGATGCGGCCGTAAGGCTTCTTCGCGAAACCCTTGTTCGCCTCGGGCGTGACCTCGGTCCAGGTGCGGCCGCCGTCGCGCGTCACCATCAGCGCACTCGCCGAAGGCGCCGTCGGCGACTCGCCGCCGGAGCGGAAGGTCCAGCCCTTGCGGCGGAAGTCCCACAGCGCCGCGAAGACGACGTCCGGGTTCTGCTCGTCCATGCTCATGCTGGCGCAGCCCGTGGACGGGTTGCCGCCCTTGAGCACTAGCTGCCACGTCGCGCCGCCGTCGGTGGTCTTGTACACGCCGCGATCGGCGGAGTCGCTCCACAGCCGCCCGGTGACGCAGGCGTAGACGGTGTTGCCGTCACGCGGATCGATCAGGATCTCCGCGATGCGCTCGGAGTTCGCGAGGCCCAGGTTCTTCCAGGTGTCGCCGCCGTCGGTGGTCTTGTAGATGCCATCGCCGATCGACACGCTGTTGCGGGTCCATGCTTCCCCGGTGCCGACCCAGACGGTCTGGGGATTGCGTCGGTCGATCCTCACCGCGCCGATCGACTGGACCGGCTGGTCGTCGAACATCGGCTCGAACGTGGTGCCGGAGTCGAGCGACTTCCACACGCCGCCGCTCGCGGCGCCGACCCAGAGCGTCAGCTTGCCGTCGGGCATGGTGATCGCGTCGATCGAGGCGATGCGCCCGCTCATCGTCGCCGAGCCGATGTTGCGGGCGCCGAGGCCGGAGATCGTGCCGGAGTCGACGGTCGCGGTCGTCGTCGCGGCGAACGCGGCCGGGAAGGGCAGCAGGGCCGCCACGAGCAGGAAAGTGCGTGTCATGGCTTGACCTCAGTTCTTCGCGGCGGCGGGGAAGGAGAAGAATCCCGGCTCGACCTGCGGGTTGATCTCGACTTTCTCGAACTGGAACTTGACCGGGTCGCGATCGCCTTTCCTGCCCGACGTCTGCGCCATCGGCCAGTAGACCCCGCCGACCTTCTCGTATTCGCCGAGGTCGGTGACGTAGGTCTCCTTGACGCCGCGGACGTTGCGCTGGCTCTCGATGCGGATCTCGAGGAAGTAGTCGGGGTCGAGATAGACGTACTGGACGTCACCGGCCCGGCTCGTGACCTTGACCTTGTGCGCCGCCGTGCCGTCGATGTCCTCGGTGCCGAGGTACTCGAGCTTCGCGCCGCGCTCCTTGTAGCTCGCGAGCGGGCCGCTGATGTCGGAATCCTCGATGAGTCCCTTCACGTCGTCCGCCGGCATGCGCTCCGGGTCCTTGCGGCCACCGAACGGATCGATCCGCCAGCCTTCCCTGCCGTCGTAGGACTCGACCTGCGTGAGGCCCTGCAGGCTGACGTCGTCGCGGATCGAGTCCGGTCGCTGGCGAGTCTCGACGATGGCGAGCACGAACTGCCCGCCATTCACGATGAGCTTGCCGGTGCGCCGTACGCTCTTCACGGCGTCGAGCGCGGCGACGCCGCCTTTCGCCTCGGCATTCTTCGCGGCCAGTTCCTCGGCCGTGATGGCTTGCGCCGTGCCGGCGAGGCCCAGCAGGAAGGCGCACAGTACGAGTTGAGTTCGGATCATGGATGCTCCGGGTTTGAGCTCTTGTTCTGATGGCGGCGCGGCTGGTGGCAGCCGGTCCGCCGAGGGGCGCGAGATTAGCACTTGCGGCGCGCCGGCGGGATGGCCGTATAGTGCCGGCGGCGCACCGGACCGTCGGGGGGATCATGTCGGCCGTGTTCCGGAACAGGCATTTCCGGCTCTTCGTCGGTGTTTACGCGCTGGCACTGGGAGTACTCGTCGCCGGCGGCCGGCCGGTCGAGGAGGCCCTCGGGGCACTGGTGATCCTGGGCATCGCGCTGCCGCTCCTCGCGCTCGGAGCGTGCTGGCGCATGCCCGAGCCCGCGCCGCCCCAGTCGTGGCGCCCCGATGACGCGGCGACGATGGCGATCCTGGTCGGCTGGATCGTCGTATTCCTCGTGGTCAAGGGGCCGCTGCTCGACGCGCTCGTGCCGTACGGCTCGAGCGAGGCGCTCCGCGATACGGTCAATGCTGCGCTCAAGCTGCTGGCCTTCGTGGCCCTGCCGGCGATCTTCCTGCGCAGGCGCGGCTTCGGGTGGCGGCAGGCCGGGCGGCCCGTTGCCTCCCCCGGTCGGCTGGTCCTGGTCCTCGCCGTGCTGGCCATCGCCTGCCTGGGCGTGCAGTACCTGATCGGCAGGCAATTCCGCGTCGTGCTGACGGACGAATACCTGCAGCGGCACGTGGTCATCGGCTCGCTGCTCGCGTTCGCCTGGTTGACGATCGAGGCGGGCCTCGTCGAGGAGTTCTTCTTTCGCTGGTACCTGCAGTCGCGGCTGGCCGCGTGGTCCGGGTCCCAGGTATCCGCGGTCTTCCTGGGTTCGCTCGTGTTCGGTCTCGCGCACGCGCCGGGCATCTGGCTGCGCGGCGCCGGCGTGGGCGAGGGACTGGGGAGCAACCCATCGCTCGCGACGACGCTCGCCTACGTGGTCGCGACGCAGGGCGTGGCAGGGCTGATGTTCGGCGTGCTCTGGGCGCGCACGCGGAGTTTCCTGCTGGTCGTCGTGCTGCACGGGCTCGTGGACGCGCCCGCCAATGCGGCGTGGTTCATGGACAAGTGGGGGCTGTGAGCCCCGTCGGTGCTCACCATGTCCAGGGCCAGTCGCGACTCGACGCGCGACAGCCGCCGTCTTCCCGTCCGGTCCACGCCCGGCCGCGCACGAAGCGCCCCGGCCTGGCGCCGGTCGGCAAGCCACCCTTGATCGCGAGTTGGCCGTTCACGAGCACGTCGGACACGCCGGTCGAGTACTGGTGCGGCTTCTCGAAGGTCGCGTGGTCCTGGATCGTCTTCGGGTCGAAGACCACCACGTCCGCGAAGTAGCCTTCTTTCAGCAGCCCGCGGTCGGCGAGCGACAGGTTCTGCGCAGGCAGTCCGCTCAGTCGATGCACGGCATCCTCGAGCGTGAGCGCGCGTTCGTCGCGCACGTAGCGCGCGAGCACGCGCGAGAAATTGCCGTAGGCCCGCGGGTGCGGGTTCGACAGCAGGAACGCGCCTTCGGGCGCCATCGCCTCGGCGTCCGAACCGAAGCTCATCCACGGCAGCGCGACCTGGCGGCGGACGTTGTCCTCGGACATGAGCATGTAGGCGACGCCGACGCGCGAGCCGTCCTCGATCACGAGGTCGATCGCGGCGTCCTCGGGCGACACGCCGCGCTCCGTCGCCACGGAACCCAGCGTACGGCCCGTCAGCGGCTTCAGCTTCGGGTTCTTGAAGGCGAGCAGCAGGGTTCCGTCCGGACCGGCGTGCAGCAGCAGGTTCTCCCAGTCCGGCTTCGGATTGCGCATGTCGGCGATGACCCGCGCGCGGATCTCCGGGTCGCGCAGGCGGGCGATCCATGCCTCGAGCCCGCCGTCCTGCACCCAGGGCGGCATCGCCGCATCGAGGCCGGTGGCTCCGGCGATGTACGTGTACATGTTGGCCGTGATCCGCACGCCGGACCGTCGAGCGTCCTCGACCATCGCGATCACCCGGTCGAGCTGGCCCCAGTTGGTGCGTCCCGCGGCCTTCAGGTGATAGATCTCGGCCGGCGTCGCCGCGGCGCGCGCGATGTCGATCGTCTCCTGCACGGACTGCAGCAGCCGGTCGCCCTCGCTGCGCATGTGCGTGATGTACATGCCGCCGCAGCGGCCGGCTTCCGACACCAGCGCGATCAGCTCCGGGGTCTTCGCGTAGGTCGCGGGTGCGTAGATGAGCGAGGAGCCCACGCCGAGCGCGCCTTCCTCCATCGCCTGCCGCACGAGGCCGCGCATCTGGTCGAGCTGGTCCGGGTTCGGCTGCACGTCGCCCTCGCCGAGCACGTAGTCGCGCACGGTCGTCGCGCCGACGAAGGAGGCGACGTTCGGCGCGATGCCGCGTGCAGCGAGCCACGACAGGTAATCGCCGAGCGTGTTCCACTCGATGGGGTAGTGGATGTCGATCTGTCGCTGGACCGCCTGTTCCTTCATGCGCGCATTGACGGGCCCCATCGACCAGCCTTCGCCCATGACCTCGAGCGTCACGCCCTGGCGCAGTTCGCTCTGGCCGAGCCCGTCCTGGATCAGCGACTCGTTCGACCAGCTCAGCATGTTGATGAAACCGGGCGCGACCGCCTTGCCGCGCGCGTCCACTTCGGTCCTGCCGCGCAGGCCACGCGGCTTGCCCACGTAGGTGATCCGGTCGCCGTCGATCGCGACTTCGCCCGCGTAGGGCTTGCCGCCGCTGCCGTCGTAGATCGTGCCGCCGCGGATGACGAGGTCGTGCTTCTGCGCGGCCAGCGCCGGGTCCACGGCGCACAGGCAGAGCGCGACCGCGAGGCCGGCAGCGAAATGCAGCGCCTGCCGGAGGAACGAACGCGGGAGCTTCGTCGGAGTCATGCGGGTGCTCGGTGTCGGGAATGCCCGGGGACGTCGGATGATAGGCATCCGCGCCCGCCTGTCCACCGCGGGAGCCGTGCGTCGCCCGCGGCCGAACGAGGCTACACTGCGAATTCGAGGAGGTGACGAGGCCATGCCCCCGACCGAGCCCCTGTTCCAGCAGGACGCCTACCTGCGCGAGTGCGACGCGCGCATCGTCGACGTGTTGCCCGCGGGCGTTGTTCTCGATCGCACGGTGTTCTACCCGCTCGGTGGCGGACAGCCCGGCGACACCGGCGCGCTGCGGGCCGCGGATGGCCGTGAATGGCGCGTCCAGGACACGCGCAAGGGGGAGGCCGGCGCGATCGTTCACGTGCTTGCCTCCGGACCGGTCGCGCCCGCGGTCGGCGAGCCGGTGGTCGCCGTCCTCGACTGGGACCGTCGCCACGCGCACATGCGCATGCACAGCTGCCTGCACCTGCTCGGGTCGGTGCTCCGCTATGGAGTCACCGGCGGGCAGATCACGGCAGAGAAGGGCCGGCTCGATTTCGACACCCAGGAGGACATCGATCCCGGCCGCGTGACCGAGGCGGTCAACGCCCTGATCGCGGCCGATCACGCCACGCGGTCGTCCTGGATCACGGACGAGGACCTCGACCGCCAGCCGGAACTCATCCGCACGATGTCCGTGCAGCCGCCCCGCGGTGCCGGGCGGATCCGCCTGCTCGACATCCCGGGCGTGGACCTGCAGCCCTGCGGGGGCACGCACGTGGCGCGGACCGGCGAGATAGGGCCGATCGCCGTGACCAAGGTCGAGAACAAGGGCCGCCACAACAAGCGCGTATACGTGGCCTTTGCGTGACTGCGTTGGCGTTCGCGCGGAGGGCAAACGCCCTGGTGTTGCGCTAGTATTCCCGGTTCCAGCCGGGAATACCGGGCTTCGGGAATGGAACGAGAGGCAATGGCGCCTGGAACGGCATCTGCACAGGCCATGGGTCCGGCGACGATCCGGGGCGCGGACCTCACGACTCTCCCGAATCTCGTGTCGCTGGCGCGGATCATCGGCGTGACCGCGGCAGTACTGCTGTATTTCGCCGGCCATCCGAAGGTCACGGTCGTCCTGGGCACGGCTGCCTGCCTCACCGACCATCTCGACGGATACCTGGCCCGCCGCCTGTCCCAGGAAACGACGCTCGGCGCGATGCTGGACCAGGCTGCAGACAGCTACACGACGGCCATCGCGCTCGCGATGCTGGTAATCGCGGGAGGATTTCCCTTCGTGTTCCTGGTGATCTTCCTGATGCGCGAATTTTGGGTAGGCACCGTCCGGCGCTACGCGGCGCTCGCCAGGGTCGAGATCCCGTCCCACGCCTTCGGCAAGCTGGCGACCGCGGTCATCTACTGGGCCCTGCTGGTGATGGCCGTGACGCTGATGCTCGACATCCCGGACGCCGCGGCGCGGGCGCTGCGCCCCGTCGCTTTCTACGGCATGGGCGCGGGCCTCGCACTCAGCTGTTACGCAGGCTGGCGCTACACGCTGGTGCTCGCGGGAAAGCGGGCATGACGTCGGGCACGCCGCTCCGCACGCGCAGCGAAATACTGCTCTGCCCCGGGCCCGTGCTCCTGTCGCCCGGCGTGAAGGCCGCGCTCGCGCAATCCGAGATCGGCCACCGCGATGCGCGCTTCTCGCAGCTCGTGGCCCGCCTGCGCCGCAACGCGGCGCGAATGCTCGGAGCCGGCGACGAGCACAGCGTCGTATTCATCTCCGGTCCGGCGACTTCCGGCATCGAGGCCGTGTGCGCGTCGCTGTTTGCGTCGGACGCGACGGTGGTCGTCCCGGTGAACGGCACGTTCGGCAACCGCATCGTCGAGATCCTCCGGGTCCACGGCATCCCCTGCACACCGGTGGAGTTCGGATTCGGCGAGCCGTTCGACCTTGCCCGCATCGAGGCGGCGATCGAATCGGGGCGCCCCGGGGATGTCGCCGTCATCGCGATGACCCACCACGAGACCTCGGCGGGACTGGTGAACCCGGTGGCGGAGGTCTGCGCGCTCGCGAGGCGGCGCGGGCTCAGGACCTTCGTCGACGCGACATCGAGCGCGGGCGCCGAGGATCTCGACGTGACCCGCGACGCGATCGACGTCTGCGTGACCTCGTCCGGCAAGTGCCTGCACGGCGTGCCGGGCATCGCACTCGTGTGCGTGCGCCGCGAGTGGCTCGACGAGCGCGCGGGCTCGCCGCCGCGGACGTTCTCGCTCGACCTGCGCCGCTACCACGAACAGCTCGAGGCCAATTAGCAGACGCCGTTCACGCCCGCGGTGCCCGCCTTCGTCGCGCTCGATCGCGCGCTCGACGAACTGCTGGAAAACGGTGGCGTCGCGGAGCGGCGCCGCCAGTACCAGCGACGTCGGGCCATGCTCGCCGCCGGACTCGCCCGTCTCGGCCTGCCATTGCTGCACCTGCCCGCCGGGAGCGAGGCCTGCTCGATAATGACCGTCGGCGTTCCCGGGTCGCTGAGCTTCGAGGTGCTCTACGCGACCCTGCGCGAGCGCGGGTACATCGTCTACGGCACCAAGGCGCCGCTGGCGCCGCGCTGGTTCCAGCTCGCGGTCATGGGTGACCTCACCGACTCGGACCTGGCCGGTTTCCTTGCCGTGCTCGAGTCGTTGCTGTCGGGTCCTTCGACGCAATACCGGGCCGCCACGGCCTAGTCGGCGCACTGGAACAGGCGCGCTGCGGAGCGAGCGGACACCTCGATGTTCGATCCGGCCATCAATCGGCAGGTCTTCCGCAACTGGCGGCACTTCGTGGCGTTCGGCCTCGGCAGCGGGCTCGCCCGCTACGCCCCGGGGACCTTCGGCACGCTCGTCGCGATCCCGCTCTTCCTCGTCATCAGTGCGTTGCCGGCCTGGCTCTATGCCGTCACCGTGATCGCGGCGTTCGCCCTCGGCGTGTGGATCTGCGAGACGGTCTCGCAGGACCTGCGTGTCCACGACCACGGTGGCATCGTCTTCGACGAGTTCGTCGGCTACTGGATCACGATGTTCCTGGTGCCCGTCTCGTGGCTGTCGGTGCTGGCAGGTTTCGCGCTGTTCCGCCTTTTCGACATCTGGAAGCCCTGGCCGATCCGCTGGCTCGACGACCACGTGCAGGGCGGCTTCGGCATCATGGTCGATGACGTCGTCGCGGGCGTGCTCGCGTGTGCCGCGATGCACGCGATCGGCTTCCAGGTGGGCGGCTAGTTCCTGCCGAGCGGACGGTCCTCGGCCCGGCGGCACTGCTCGCCCTTGCACTTGCCGAGCTCGGTGACGCGGGCGGGGAGGCCCTCGACGAGGGCCGGGGCGGCCTCGCGCGCGAGGTTGTGGAGTTCCGCGGGGTCGGCGAGCAGGTCATACAGCTCACGGTCGCCACTCGCCCAGTCGACGTACGAGTACTGCTCGGTCCGGAGCGCGTGGAATCCCCAGGGGAGACCAGGTTCGTCGCCCTCGTCCTCCTGTGTCGCGGAGTCCGGACCGCGCTGGACGAGGGCGCAGGTGCGCCACTCCTGCGGTTCCGGATGTTTCCACAGTGGCGCGAGCGACCGCCCGTCGACCCAGGGAGGGGCCCGCACGTGCGCGAGCTCCGCGATGGTGGGCGCGAGGTCGATGTTGAGCGCGAGGCGCGATATGACCGTGCCGGGAGCGATGCCGGGGCCCCGGATCACGAGTGGCAGCCGGATGTCTTCCTCGTACGGCGTGTTCTTGCCGGCCGGCAGCCGGTGCTCCCCCATGTGCCAGCCGTTGTCGGACGTGTAGATCACGTACGTGTTCTGCAGCTGCCCGGTCTCCCGCAATGTTGCGATGACCGCCTCGACCATCTCGTCCACGGCCTGCATCGAGCGGAGCCGGTTCCTGTAGATCGTCTCGAAGCGCAGCTTGTCGCGCAGCGTCACGGGCGGACGCTCGCGCACGGGCGCCGGCTTGTCGCTCACGTCCTCCTCGTTGAAGGCGGCGCCCTCCGGCAGCTGCGCGTCTGCAAACAGGTTCGCGTGGCGCGGCGCCGGCTCCGCCGGCAGGTGCGGCGCCGCGGGCGCGAGGTAAAGGAACAGCGGCTGTCGACGCGCCGCTGCCGTGCGTATCACCGACACCGCGAGACCACTCAGCACGTCCGCCTCATAGTCGCCTGCCGCGTGCCCACGATTGACGACGCGTCCGTTCTCGCTCAGGTGATAGTCGAAATACCGGTGCACCCCGAACACTGCATGCCAGTCCGACCAGCCCGGCGGAACGTGCGACGCGGTCGCCATGTCGTAACCGTTGAGGTACTTGCCGACCAGCGCGGTGTAGTAGCCGCCGCCCTGGAGCCAGGTCGCGACCGTGGAGGCTTCGTCGCCCATCTCGACGAATCGGGCATAACCGCCGCTCGGCGGGCGGTTGCCGAGGACCCCGGTGTTGTGCGGATACTGTCCACGCAGGATGCTGGCCCGGCTTGGGCAGCAGAGCGAGTACGTGACCAGGTACTGGCTGAAAGTGGCGCCCTGCTCGTGCAGGAGCCGACGCGTGAGTGGCATGTACTCGTGCACGCGCCAGTCCTCGTCGTCGGTCACGATCAGGACGATGTTGGGACGGACCGGCGCCGCTGCGGGCGACTTCCTGGCGGTCGCGGCCGCGCTGGTGCCGGTGAAAAGCCCCAGCGCCGCCATCGCTGCCAGGACTCGGCCGGTCGTGTCCCGCCGCACGGTCCCGGGGCGCGCGGTGGCGCGGCGGGCCGGGCTGCTGACAGAATCCGGGTCGTCTTCCGCCCGCGGTACTGCAACGGCAGGCATGAACAGCAGGTCCGACTCCCCGAACTCCTGGCTGCCATCGAGCCTGGCGCTCGTCGTTGCGTCGGCGGCTGCGGTGCTTTCGCTGTCGGTGAGCGCGGGTGCGATGCCCGCTAGCGCCGCTGCACTCATCGTGGTTGCGGTACCCGTGCTGCTCGCGCCACTGTTCTGGCCGAGGGACATCGTTTCGCTGCGGCAGCTGCCCGTCTGCCTCGGCTCGCCCATCGTGACGGCTGCACTGCTGGCCGCAGCGTGGCAGCTCGCAAATGGCCGGGCGATCCCGCTGGCAGCCCTGGTGCCCGCCTGTGTCACGTCGCTCATGATCCTGTTCGTCGCGTACCTGTGCGTCATCCTGGCCGAAGGCGTGCTGGCGAGGCTCGGTGCGAACGCCCGCGCCGCTCGCGAGTGGGCTGTGTGGACCATCACTTCGGTTCTCTGGCTTGCCGCTGCCGGTCCGCTCTGGCTCGGGCCGGTCGCCGACCTCGGCGCCCGGATCGATGCTTCGACACCATCCACCTTACTCGCCTGCAGCCCGCTCGCGCACCTCGCCGTGGCCTCAGGCTATGACCTGCTCCGCAGCCAGTGGTTCTACGGGCACACGAGCCTCGGCGCGCTGCAGGTCGAGTATCCACGCCTCACGACGCTGCTCGTTGCCTACGCGGGCGCCGGCGTCGTGCTCGCGCTGCTTGCGATTCCCTTCGGTCGTCGCCCGAAGGATACTTCGCCGGTCGAACCGTCCATTGTGCAAGAGGAACGACGTACATGACGATCCGGAGACTCGCTGTGACGACGCTCGTGGCGCTGCTCGCCTGCGGACAGGCGGTTGGCGCCGCGGACACCATGGATCCGAAGCTGCGCGCCCGGGCGCAACAGGCAGTGGACGCCGGACTCAAGTACCTCGAAGGCAGGCAGGCCGAGAACGGCTCGGTGATGGGCTCGGTGGGGCTCACGTCGCTCTCGATGCGCGCCGTGCTCGAGAACCCCGCCGGTCACGGTGCCGCGGACAAGGGCGTGGTGGACCGCTACGCCGCGTTCATCGTCTCGAAGGCCAACCCGGACGGCTCCATCGCCGAGATCCAGCACGACCAGAGCTACAACACCGCCGTTGCCATGACCGCGCTGGCCGCGGCCCGGGATCCGAAGTACGCGACGGTGATCGCCAACGGCCAGAAGTTCATCCAGAAGCACCAGGTCGACGAAACCGAAGGCTTCAAGCCGGTGGACAACTGGTACGGCGGCCTCGGCTACGGCGGCGACGAGCGGCCGGACATCTCGAATCTCTACATCGCGCTCGAGGCGATGCGCGCGACGTCGCTCGACCCGAACGACCCCGTCTGGAAGAAGGCGCTGGTATTCGTCGACCGCATGCAGAACCGCAGCGAGAGCAACGACCAGCCGTACGCGGGTAACGACGGGGGCTTCATCTATTCGCCGGCGTGGAATCCGCCCGAGTACGGTGGCGGCACAAAGTCGTACGGCACGGTCACCGCGGCCGGCCTCATCAGCCTGCTCTACTCGGGCGTGGACAAGTCCGACCCGCGAGTGCAGGCGGCGCACAAGTGGCTCACGACCAACTACACGCTCGACACGAACCCGAACACCGGCTCGAAGCACGGCCTGTTCTATTTCTACAATGCATTCGCCAAGGTGATGTACGCCTACGGCGAGCCGGAGTTCACGGACGGCAACGGGCAGAAGCGCAACTGGCGCAACGAACTCGCCGAGCGGCTCATCAAGCTGCAGGACGCGGACGGATCGTGGACCAACAAGGAGTCGAGCCTCTGGTGGGAGAACAAGCCCGAGCTCGCCACGGCGTGGAGCGTGATTGCGCTCGAGTACATCCTGCGCTGAGGTCCGGCGCCGGCTCGCGGCGGCCTGCGTCGCCGCCGCAGCCTGCTTCGCGGGCAGGGCGTCCGCGGCCGCGACCGATGCCGAAGCGTTCCCGGCCTGGGATGGATGGAGCCGTCCGGGCCGGGTCACCGAGATCGCGGTACGGATGGTCGGGCAGGAACGCCGGGCCGTCGGCGTGCGCATCGATTCGGGCGGCGCAACGGTGCGGACCACGCTCGCGCTCGAGCCCGGCCAGCCATCCGTCACGTTCGTTCCGGTGCGCGCGGCGGAGACGGTCTCGGTTCGCGCCACGGGCAGCAGGCGCGATGGGCTGGCGCGCGACTTGCGACTGGCGCTGTCCGAATCACCCTTGCTCGCGTGGGTCGCTCCCCCGAGTGCAGGTCCGCCTGTCGCCGGCTTCCACACGATTGCCTTCGAGGCGCAGCAGCTGCCGCACACCGCCTCCGCGTATTCGAGCATCGACGCGCTCGTGATCGAGCGCGGCAGGTTGCCGGCGCTCGCGCAGGAGCAGTTCGCCGCGCTGCTGTCCTACGTCGCCGGCTGCGGCCGTACGGTGCTGGTCGGCGCCTCGACCGAGGACGCCGCGTTGTTCCGCGCGGCGGTGGGTTGCGGCGGACAGGCCTTTGCGGCCGTCGCTTCCCCGGACGAAGCCGGCGTTGCGCTCGAACGGATGCTGTCGGCGACGCTGGTGCGGCCGCCTGACGCCGCGTCGTTGTCCGCCATTCCGGGGCCCGACCTGCGGGCGTGGCATCTCGTCGTGACGTTGCTCGTCCTTTGCGCCGCAGTGGTCGTGATCGGGGGCATCTTCACGACGTCGCTCGCGGTCGCCACGTTCGTCCCGGCCACACTGGCCGCCTGCCTCGTTGCGTTCGTGCAGACACGTGCACCGGACGAGCAGCTCACGGTCTGGGCGGAGTCCGGCTCGGGCGATCGGCTCGCCCAATATCACGGCCTGCAGCAGGCCGTCGCGCTCGGTCGTGGGGTCCTCGAGGTGCCGGTGCTGGCCGCGCTGGCGCGGCCGCAATCCTGCCGATCCGAAGATCCGGCGGCCTGGCAATGGGACGCGAACGGTCGCCGTTTCTCGTCGGTGCGATTCGAAGGTCGGCTCTTCTCGCGCGCGTCGGTGTGTTATGCGGGCGAGTTCCCGGTGGCTCGGTCCGTGGCTGCGCGCCCGGCGCCGGACGGAAGCATCGTCATCGCGAACCGCGGGGCTTCATCGTCGCCGCCCGGCCTGCTTGCCTGGGGCGGCAGGCTGTTCCGGCTCGGCGCCCTGCAGCCCGGCGCGAGCGTGGCGGTGGAGACCAGTGGCGGGAATCCGGCGCAGGACGGGGCGCAGGGCATGGCACTGGAGCGCACGCCGCTCGACGCGCCCGCCGTCCTCTGGCCGCTCGAACTGAGCCGCGTGACCGACGCGCCGCAGCAATCGCAGGCCTGGCTGCTGATGCGCGCCAGCACGGAAGGGCAGGGTTGAGCAAGTGAGTACGCGACTCGGACTGGCACTTGGACTCGCGCTCGCCGCGGCGGTCGTCGTGTGGTGGCTCGGGGCGAGCCGCGTGGCGATCGAGGGCGGCGTCGCCACGTCCGTGCTGGCGGGGAATGCGCTCTTCGTTCTCGTGCTCGCGCGCGCCATGCTGATTGCGCTCGCGACGCCGCGGGCCGCCGCAATCGGTGGCTACGTGGCGGGACTGCGCGTGGGCATCCCCGTCGTGAGCGTCGGTTGGCCGGTCGTCGCGCTGGCGTGGGCCGCGAGCGACGACGGCCTCGTACGCACCGTTGCGTCGGAGGCGGTCCTGGTCGCATGTGCCGTGCTCGCGCCGCTGGTGGGGCGCGGCTGCGCCCGAGTGACGAGGCAGGGGCCGCTGCTCGAGGCGATCGCGACGGCGGCGGGTGTCGTCGTGGCCTGCTGCATCTGGCTGTACGCGACTCATGGCACGTAGGGCGGCTGCACGCATGCGCGACCGCGCCCGCGTTGCCTCGCGTGCGGAGGGCGAGTGATGAGCGAAACGCCCGTCGATCCGGATCGCCTGCTGGTCCGCGCGCTCGGCGTCCGGCAGCTGACGGCCACGATCTTCAACCACACTGTCGGCAGCGGCATCTTCGTGCTGCCTGCCTTCGCCGTCGCGCAGCTCGGTGGGGCCGCGCCGCTCGCCTACCTCGCCTGCGCGGTGGTGATGGCGCTCGTGGTGCTGATCTTCGCGGAGGCGGGCAGCCGCGTGACCATCACCGGCGGGCCCTATGCCTACGTCGAGATCGGCCTCGGCCCCTTCTTCGGCTTCGCGACCGGGATCCTTCTCGCCGTGTCGCAGATCGCGGCGGCAGGCGCCATCGCGATGCTGCTCGCCCAGACGGTCGCGCGCCTGCTCGGCCTCGCGGGCGCGGCCTGGCCGGCCGCCATCGTGCTGGCGTTCGTCTTCACGCTCGCCGCGATCAACATCCGCGGCGTCACCTGGGGCGCGCGGGTGATCGAGATCTTCACGGCCGCGAAGCTCGTGCCGCTGCTCTTCTTCGTGGTCGTCGGCGCGTTCTTCATTTCGCCTTCGAACCTGGGCTGGGACGCGATGCCCGCGGCCGCGCAGGTCGCGACCACCGCGGGGACGCTCATCTTCGCGTTCAGCGGCATCGAGACCGCCCTGATGCCGAGCGGCGAGGTCCGCGACCCGACGCGCACGGTGCCGCGCGCGGCGATCCTGGCGCTCGCGGCCGCGACGCTGCTCTACCTCGCGGTGCAGGCCGTCGCGCTCGGCCTTCTCGGCGGTGCGCTGGCCGACGACCGGGTCGCGCCGATCGCGACTGCGACCGGCACGTTTGCGGGATCCGCCGGGGCGACGTTCCTGCTTGCGGGCGCGTCCGTCTCGATGTTCGGCTGGCTGACGGGCTCGATCTTCGCGGGTCCGCGCGCGCTCTTCGCCCTGGCGCGCGACGGGTTCCTGCCGCGAGCCTTGTCCGGCGTTCATCCGCGTTTCCACACGCCCTGGGCCGCGATCGTCGCGTACGGCATCGTGGTGACTGCGGTCTCCCTCAGCAGCACGTACGAGCAGCTCGCCGTGCTCTCGAACCTCGCGGCGATGGGTGTCTACTTCCTCGGAGCAGTTGCGGTCTGGCGGCTCCGGGTGCGCGACGTGCGCACGGATCGGCCGCCGTTCCTGATGCCGGGCGGGATGCTCGTGCCGGTGCTCGCCTGCATCGCCATCGCCTGGATCGTTTCGCAGACGGTCACGATGCGCGAGGCCGTCGCGCTGGCCTGCGTCTTCGCGCTGTCGCTCGGCGTGTACGTGTACAAGCACCGCAGGTCGGCCCGCAGCGCATAGCCGTCGTCGTCACTTCGGGCTGGGCGTTCCCGCGGACTCGAGCCAGGCCTGCCACTGGCGGCGCCGCGCATCCCGCACCTCGCTCAGGTGACGGCTGACGCGCTCCTCGGCGCCGCGTGACCAGGCAGGGATCGCCACTTAGCGTGCGCCTCCCGCCATCGTGATCGCATCCGCGGTGACCGTCGCGACG
>VEPJ01000173.1 GCA_012026925.1 Gammaproteobacteria bacterium
GCGGCCCCCCTGTTGGCCGCGGCTGCGGCCGGTGCCGGTGCGGCCGATCGAGACCGCGGCCGGGCTCACCACGTCCGGCGCGGCGCACGCCTGCAGCTGCTGGACGAAGCGTCCGTGCCAGGCGTGGATGTCGTTGCGACGCGGCACCTGCATCATTCGCTCGTGGCGGGCGCGGCGCTCGTCCTGCGGCATGGTGAGGGCCTGGTGTACGGCATCGGCCACGGCGCGCGGGTCGCGTGGATTGACGAGCAGGGCGTCGGTCATTTCTTCGGCCGCACCTGCGAGCGTCGAGAGGACGAGCACGCCCGGGTCCTCGGGATCCTGCGCAGCCACGAACTCCTTCGCAACGAGGTTCATGCCGTCCCGCACCGGGGTCACGACGCCGACGCAGGCATTGCGCAGGAATCCCATCAGCGTCTCGTGTGAGAAATTGCGGTTCAGATAGCGGATGGGCGTCCAGTCGGTGTCCGCAAAGCGGCCGTTGATGCGCCCGGCCGCCTGCTCGAGCGAGCGGCGGATCTCCGCGTAGGTGCGCACGTCCACGCGGCTCAGCGGGGCGATCTGCAGGAACGTGATGCGGTTCAGGCTCTCGGGATGGGCTTCCATGTAGCGCTCGTACGCGAGGAAGCGATCGACGAGTCCCTTGCTGTAGTCCAGCCGGTCGACGCCGATCACGCAGCGCCGTCCGAGCAGCCCGCTGCTCATGCGCTTGACGCTGTCCGACGACAGGGAATGCCTCGCCTCCTGCTGGACGGAGTCCACGTCGACTCCGATCGGGAAGACGCCGAGGCGCGTGCGGTGGCCGCCGTGCTGCACGACGTCGTCTGCTCGCAATGCACCGGCGCCCAGCGCCTCGGCCGCGGCCGAACGGAAGCAGGCGAGGTCGCGCCGGGTCTGGAAGCCGATGAGGTCGTAAGCGAGCAGGTCGCGCACCAGCGAATCGAATCGCGGCAGGGCGCGCAGCGCCTCGGCGTGAGGGAACGGGATGTGCAGGAAGAAGCCGAGCGGACGGCCGACGCCCAGCCGGCGCAGCTCGCGTCCGAGCGGGATCAGGTGGTAGTCGTGCACCCAGACGAGGTCTCCTTCGCGCAGCAGCGGCTGCAGCCGATCGGCGAACAGGCGGTTCACGCGGCTGTAGGCCGAGTGCTGCGACTCGGAGTACTGCACGTCGCCGATGAAGTAGTGGAACATCGGCCACAGCGCGCTGTTGCAGTAGCCAGCGTAGTAGGGCCCAAAGTCGTCGCGCGGCAGGTCGATGGTCGCGAAGGTGACGTGCTGGCGTTCCGTGAGGGTCGCGGCTCCCGGCTCGCCGTCCGTGACCTCGCCACTCCAGCCGAACCACAACCCGCCGCGGGACTTCATCGCGGCCAGCACGCCCACGGCCAGGCCACCCGCCGGCGTCGTGCGCGGTCGCGGGACGGTCACGCGATTCGACACGGCGACAAGGCGCGTCACAGTGCCTCCTCCCACGACCGGCTGAGCCGGATCGCGGAATTCACGATGCCCACGAGGCTGTACGTCTGCGGGAAGTTGCCCCACCACTCGCCGCTCCGTGGATCGATGTCCTCGGACAGCAGGCCCAGGCGCGTGCGCCGCGCGAGCAGGCGCTCAAAGTGCTCGCGTGCCTCGTCGCGCCGCCCCGCCATCGCCAGCGCATTGACGTACCAGAATGCGCAGATCGTGAACGCGGTCTCGGGACGGCCGAAGTCGTCGTGGTGTCGGTACCGATACAGCCAGTCGCCGTCCTTCAAGTCGCACTCGATGGCTGCCAGCGTCGAGAGGAACCGCGGATCCGTCGCGTCGACGATGCCGAGCTCCGGCAGCAGCAGTGCGGTGGCATCGAGGTCGCCGTTGCCGTAGCTGCCGGTGAACGCATGCCGGGTGTCGCTCCAGGCGTGCCGCAGGACGTTCTCGCGCAGCGCTGCGGCGTGGTCGCGCCAGTGAGCGGCGCGGGCCTCCAGGCCGAGGCGTCGCGCGATGCGTGCCAGGCGGTCCACCCCGGCCCAGCACATGGCGGCCGAGAACGTGTGCACGCGCTCGAAACCGCGGAACTCCCACGGTCCGGCATCGGGCTGGTCGTGGACGGCGAGGGCACGCTCGCCCATGCACTCGAGCTGCCCGAACTGCACCGCGTCGCCGAGGTGGGTGAGGCGCTCGTCGAAGAACGAGTGCGCGGATGCCAGCACGATCGCGCCGTACACGTCGTGTTGCCGCTGCAGCCAGGCGTGGTTGCCGATGCGCACCGGGCCCATGCCGCGGTAGCCGCGCAATGCCGGCACGATGCGTTCGGTCACTTCGCGCTCGCCTGAGATGGAGTAGAGCGGCGCGATGTCGCGGTCCGCGCAGCTCGCGACGATGCGGTCGATGAACCGCAGGTAGCCTTCCATCGTGCGGGTCGCACCGAGGCGGTTGAGCGCCTGGATCACGAAGTAGCTGTCGCGCAGCCAGCAGTAGCGGTAGTCCCAGTTGCGGCCGCTGCCCGCGCTCTCGGGCACCGAGGTGGTGAGCGCGGCGAGCACCGCGCCCGTATCCTCGTAGGTGCAGAGCTTGAGCGAGATCGCGGCGCGGATCACCGCGTCCTGCCACTCGAAGGGAATGGCGAGGCCCCGCACCCAGTCGTCCCAGTACTCGCGGGTCTTGTCGAGGAAATCTGCAGCGAGCGCCTGCGGCGACTCCTCGACCGTCTGGTCCGGGCCGAGGAGGAGTGCCAGCGGCCGGTCGACGACGCAAGGTGATTCATCGGCGATGGCACTGAGCGAGCAGTCGGTCGTGATGCGGAATGCCTGGTTGCGGCCGCGGTAGGCGATGTGGTGGGAGCCGCGCACGACTTCGGCCGCGAGTTCGCCGTGCTCGAAGCGCGGGCGTACACGAATCCGGACCATCGGCCGGCCGGCGACCGGTTCGATCATCCGGACCAGCATCGCGGGCCGGAAGATGCGGCCGCGCGCACGGAAGCGGGGGCAGAAATCGACGACGCGCAGGCAATTGCCGTGCACGTCGGTCATCGTGGTCTCGAGGATCGCCGTGTTGCGCAGGTAGCGCTGGACCACCTCGGCGCAGTCGACGAGTTCGATGGCGAACAGTCCCTGCGCCCCCAGATCGCGGTCGGAATCGAGCAGCGCGCAGAAGACCGGGTCGCCGTCGAGCCGCGGCAGGCAGGCCCAGACGATCGTGCCCGCGGTGTCGATCAGTGCAGCAACCTCGCTGTTGCCGATGACGCCGAGATCGAGGTCGCGCGGGCGGTCGCTCATGGTGACGGGGAGCGCCGCTCGGACAAGTCGGCAAGCAGCGCCCGGACGTCGCGCGGCGACGCCACCCGCAACTGTGCTTGGACGCGGTCACCGACCGCGACGGACAGGCCGCCCACGCGCTCGACGGCTGCGAAGCCGTCGAGAGCGGTGACGTCGTCGCCCACGTAGATCGGCCGGCGACCGGCAAAGGGCGGTTCGTTCATGAAGGCGCGCACCGCGGCGGCCTTCGTGGCGGCGGCAGGCTTCAGCTCGAACACCTGCTTGCCTTCGAGCACGTGGTAGTCGGGGGCGAGTTCGGCTGCGACCTCGGCCAGCGTGCGGCGCAGCGTCGGTTCGATCTCCGGTGCCGCCCGGTAGTGCACGGCGATCGCGAGGCCCTTGTCCTCGAGCAGGATGCCTGGCGTGCGTGCCGCAAGGTAGAGCAAGGTCAGGCGCGCTCCATCGAGGCGCTGCCGGGCGGGCGCGTGGCGGTGCAGCAGGCCATCCGCGTCGCGCCGCTCGAGGCCGTGCAGGCCGGCGGCCGGCCAGCGCCGGGGCGCAAACAGCTGGTCCAGGGCGGCGATCGCGCGTCCGCTGACGAGCGCCACGGC
>VEPJ01000126.1 GCA_012026925.1 Gammaproteobacteria bacterium
CTGGGCGAGTGCCGCCTCGGCTGCTGCGAGGTCGGCACGCACCTGCTCGCTGTCGAGTTCGACGAGCACGGCGCCCTTCGCGACCTGCTGCCCCTCGGTGAAGCGCACGGCCGTCACCTGGTTCACGACCTTGGCCGTGATCTCGACGGATTCATTGGCCCGGGTGGTGCCCAGCGCCTCGAGCTCGAACGAGATCTGCTCCGAGCTCACCGGTACGGCCAGTACGCTGATCGGCATCGCACTGCACGCGCCGCCGCCGCCCGGCGGCCCGCCGGCAGGGCGTCCGGCCGCCGCCGCGGGGGGGCCGCCCTAGGCCGAAGGGTCGCGCTTGGCGCGCTCACTGCTGACGTGGCCGTAGAACACCACGATCAATGCGCCGACGACGGCGCCGAGCAGCACCTTTTTCAGGGTATCGGACATACTGGAACGCCGCCTCGGCGCAAGTCTCGACCAAATGGCCGCGAATTATCCCATTTGTTCGCGGCCGGTACGAGGACAGATGCGCCCAGGCCGCCGCGGACCGCAGCCCACGGCAGCCTGGCGAGCGGCATCCCGATCCGGGCTCAGGGCTCCGGGTCGGAGCCTTCGGCGATGCCCTCGAAGAGCGGCGTCGACATGTACCGCTCACCGGTGTCCGGCAACATCGCGAGGATGACCGAACCGGACGGCGCCGTCTCGGCCACCTTCAGGGCTGCCGCGAACGTGCCGCCGGCCGAGATCCCGCAGAAGATGCCGTCGTTGCGCGCCAGCGACCGCGACGCGGCGATTGCTTCGTCGTCGGTCACCGGCACGATCTGGTGAGGCACCGAGCGGTTCAGCACCTTCGGCACGAAGTCCGGCGTCCAGCCCTGGATCTTGTGGGGCTTGAACTCGCCGCCGGCAAGCAGCGACGCGCCGGCCGGCTCGGTCGCCACGATCTGCACCTCCGGGCGTGCGAGCCGGATCATCTCGCCTGCGCCCGTGAGCGTGCCGCCCGTGCCCCAGCCCGAGACGAAGAAATCGAGCCGGCGGCCAGCGAAGTCGCTCAGGATTTCGGGTCCAGTGGTCTCCCGATGGTAGGCGGGGTTCGCCGGGTTCTCGAACTGGCGGGCGAGGAACCAGCCGTGCTTCTTCGCGAGCTCCTCGGCCTTGCGCACCATGCCGCTGCCGCGCTCGGCCGCGGGCGTCAGGATCACCTTCGCGCCGAGCATGCGCATGATCTTGCGCCGTTCGACCGAGAACGTTTCCACCATGAGGGCGACGAACGGATAGCCCTTGGCCGCGCAGACCATCGCGAGCGCGATGCCCGTGTTGCCCGAGGTGGCCTCGACGACCGTCTGGCCCGGCTTCAAGGCCCCGGACCGTTCCGCGTCCTCGATGATGGCGATGGCGAGGCGGTCCTTCACCGAAGACAGCGGGTTGAAGAACTCGCACTTGACGTACATGGCGACGTGCGCGGGTGCACTGCGGTGCACGCGGACGATCGGCGTGCGGCCGATCGTGTGCAGGATGCTCTCGTAGATCATGGGATCCCCCCGGTGCGGTGCGTGAGGAGCCGACTATAGCGGACGCAGGCGTCGGCGTTCATTCCCGCGAGGAATAAGCGGATAGCGGATAGCGGATAGCGGATAGCGGATAGCGGATAGCGGATAGCGGATAGTCAGGAAGCCTGCGGCCGGCCAGACCGCCGCGCAAGCCCCCCCACTATTTACTATCCGCTATCCGCTAGAAATACAGCCTCATGATCGCCTCCGCCACGCACGCCGGCTTCGGCTGGCCCTCGATCTCGACCGTGTACTGCTCGGTGACCTGCAGGCCACCGGTGACGGGCTCGACCTTGAGGAGCACGCAGCGTGCACGGATGCGGCTGCCCACGACGACGGCGCTCGGAAAGCGCAGCTTGTCGAGGCCGTAGTTGATCACCTGCCGGACGCCCGCAAAGACGGGCCGCTCGTCGTTCACCAGGCCGCGCAGCATCGGGTACAGCGACAGCGTGAAGTAGCCGTGCGCGATGGTCGCCTTCCAGGGCGACTCGCGCGCAGCGCGCTCGGCATCGACATGGATCCACTGGTGGTCGCCTGTGGCATCGGCGAAGGCGTTCACGCGCGCCTGCGTGACCTCGAACCAGTCACTGCGGTGGATTTCCTGGCCGACCTGCGCCTGCAGGCGCTCGAGAACCTGATCCTGTGACACGACGTCCTCCTCTTGTCCCCTCTTCACTATTCCCTAATCACTATTCCCTAGTCCCCACGAGGCCCTCGTAGAGGGACTCGTAGTCCCCGATCTGCTTCTCCCACGAGAAGTCCTCGGCCATCCCGTTCAGCACGAGGCGGCGCCACACCGACGGCCAGCCGTACCACTCGAGCGCCGTCGCGAGCGCCCAGCGCACGCCGCCGGCGTCGAAGTCGTTGAAGACGACGCCAGTGCCCGAACCCGTGGTTGGATCGAAATGCCGCACGGAATCCGCGAGCCCACCCGTGCGGCGCACGATCGGCACGGTGCCGTACTTGAGGCTGTACATCTGGTTCAAGCCGCACGGCTCGTACAGCGACGGCATCAGGAAGATGTCCGCGGCGGCCTCGATGAAGTGCGCGAGTTCCTCGCTGTAGCCGCTGTAGAACACGACGCGGCCCGGGAAGCGCTGCTGCAGGTCGTGCAGGAAGTGCTCGTAGTGGTGCTCGCCGCTGCCGAGGACGACGAGGCGCACAGCGTCGCGCTCGAGCACCTCTGGCAGCGTGTCGTAGAGCAGGTCGAGTCCCTTCTGGCGCGTGAGCCGCGACACCATGCCGACGAGCGGCGTGGCGGGCGGCGAGTGCATCCGCAACAGGTCGAGCAACGCCTCCTTGTTGCGCGCCTTGCCCGCGAGACTGCTCGCGTCGTAGCGGTGCGGAATGTAGCGATCGGTGGCGGGATTCCACTCCTCGTAGTCCACGCCATTGAGGATGCCCGACACCGCGGTGCCGCGGGCCCGCAAGTTGGCGTCGAGCCCGTGTCCGCCTTCCGGCGTGCGGATTTCCGCCGCATAGGTCGGGCTGACGGTCGTGACGGCGTCGGCATGGATCACGCCATGACGCATCGGGTTCACGCGTCCGGCGGCGAGGTCGTCCTGGTGGAGCGCCTCCACGCCGACGCCGGGCGCCAGGTCACCGGCCTGCCCCGCCGAGAACACCCCTTGATAGCCAATGTTGTGGATGGTGAAGACGCTCTTCGCGCCGCCAAAGCACGCCTTGTCCCACGCATACGCGGTCCGCAGCAGCAACGGCGCGAACGCGGTGTGCCAGTCGTTCGCGTGGACGATCTGCGGTGCGAAGCTCATGCGCTGGCAGCACTCGAACGCGGCGCGCGTTAGCATCAAGTAGCGGACGTGCTCGTCGTGGGCGTCGGAATAGATGCGCGGCCGGTCGAACAACGCTGGGCAGTCGATCAGGTACACCCAGAGATCGGAGCCCGGCACGCGCGCGGTGTGCACGGAGTAGAGCATGTCGTGGTGGCCGACGCGCACCTTGAGGCCCTGCAGGAAATCGACGGGGTGCAGGTCGACGCCACGCAGGTCCATCTGGCCGTGGAGCGGGATGAAGGTGCGGACGTCGTGCCCGCGGCGGGCCAGGTGCCGGGGCAGCGCCGCCGCGACGTCCCCGAGGCCGCCCGTCTTGGCGAACGGCGAGTATTCGGCGGACAGGAAGCAGATGCGCACGTCCTACCCCGGTGTCATTGTGCCGGTCCACCGCGCGCCGCGCGGGCGCGGCGGCTCACGAGCGCTTGTCGTCCTCGTCGCGGTCCTTGTCGCGCTTCGAGAGCAGCGCGCCCAGCATGCTCTCCTGCAGCTTCGCCAGCGTCTCGAGGTTCGAGCGCGTGATGTCG
>VEPJ01000212.1 GCA_012026925.1 Gammaproteobacteria bacterium
CGGGCGTGAAGATCCTCGGCCAGGCGAGCGACGGCATCAAGCGCACGCACCTCGAACTCGGCGGCAAGGCGCCGGTGATCGTGTTCGACGATGCGGACATCGAGAGCGTCGTCGCCGGCGTGCGCACGTTCGGCTACTACAACGCGGGCCAGGACTGCACGGCCGCCTGCAGGATCTACGCCGGCGCCCGCGTCTATGACCGGCTGGTCGCCGATTTGTCCGCGGCGGTGGGCACATTGAAGATGGGCTTGCAGACCGCCAAGGACGTCGAGATGGGCCCGTTGATCAGCGCCGAGCAGCGCGACCGGGTCGCGGGTTTCGTGGCGCGCGCCCGGAAGCAGAAACACATCGAAATCACCGCGGGCGGCAATGCAGGCTCCGGCGGCGGTTTTTTCTTCGAGCCGACCGTGATCGCCAACGCACGGCAGTCCGACGAGATCGTGCAGCGCGAGGTGTTCGGCCCCGTCGTCTCCGTGACGCGCTTCAAGGACGCCGCCGATGCGGTGCGCTGGGCCAACGACTCCGATTACGGGCTCGCCTCGTCGGTCTGGACCCAGGACATCGGCAAGGCGCTCGATGTCGCTTCTCGCCTCCAGTACGGCTGCACCTGGATCAACACGCATTTCATGCTCGTGAGCGAGATGCCGCACGGCGGCCTCAAGCGTTCCGGCTACGGCAAGGACCTCTCGGCGTACGCGCTCGAGGACTACTCGGTCGTCCGGCACGTCATGGCGAAGCTCTGACTCGCGACGCTCAGCCGAACTCGGCCAGCAGGCGGTCGATCATGCCGGCCGCCTGCCGGCCGTAGCTGCCGCCGAACAGGTGGCAGTGATTGAGTACGTGATAGAGGTTGTAGAGCGTGCGACGCGTGCCGGCGGCCGGGTCCAGCGGCCACGCCGCCTGGTACGCGGCGTAAAACGCGGGGCCGAAGCCGCCGAACAATCGGGTCATGGCGAGGTCGGTTTCGCGGTCACCGAAATACACCGCCGGATCGAAGACGACCGGCTCGCCGGTCGCCGCCAGGCGGCCCGCGTTGCCGCCCCACAGGTCGCCGTGCAGCAACGATGGCCTCGGCAGGTAGCTCGAGAAGAACGCCCCGCAACGCTCGCATAACTCCCGGCCGCGCTCGACCACCGCAGCGTCCAGGCCGTCGCGCGCGGCCAGGTCAAGCTGGAAGCCGAGTCGCTTCTGCTGGAAGAAGCGGACCCAATCTTCATCACCGGTGTTCGGTTGCGGCGTGGCACCGATCGTGTTGTCGCGATGCCAGCCGTGTCGGGCGGCCGTCACGCGGTGCTGCGCTGCCAGCCGCTCGCCCAGCCGTGCCTGGCACGGGGCATCGGGCTCCGCGTCCGACAGGTCCAGCCACTCGAGCGCGAGCAGCGCATGCCCGTGAGCCTCGCCGACGGCCAGGACGGCCGGCACACGCAGCGCCTGCGCACGGGCAAGTTCAGCAAGGCCTTCCGCTTCCGCCTCGTACGCGGCGAGCGAATCGACCGGGCCGATCTTGACGAACGCGCTGTCCTGCGCGACGGGCCAGCGAACGCACTGGTTGATGCTGCCGCCGTGCACCGCTTCCGCAGGCGCAGACGCAAACTGCCGTCCCACCCGGGACGTGAGCCACTGTGCGATGCCGCGGTGCTCGCGCTGCAAGGAACGGCCCGGCGTCAGCCCGGATGACGCGCGTGGATGCGCCGCGCCTGTTCGCGCAGCAGGCGGCCGAGTCCCTGCGCTTCGCAGAAGGTGTCGACCGTCGACAGGTCGGGCGCGAGGCGGCGCAGCTCGCTCACCTTGCTCACCGGCAAGGGCATGTCGCAGGCAATCGCGGTGAGCTGCCTCGACAGCAGCGCGGTCTCGCGGTGCTCACGCAGGCTGTCCGCGACGAAGACCGCGTTGCGAAACTTGAGCTTGCGCACTTCGTCGAGGTTCTCGAACACGCCGTGCAGCGTGTCGAAATGCTTGAGCAGTTTCTGGGCCGTCTTGCGGCCGACGCCCGGCACGCCGGGGATGTTGTCGACCGCGTCGCCCATCAACGCGAGGAAATCGGCCATGCGCTCGGGAATCACGCCGAAGCGCTCCTCGATGTCGCCGTAGGCATAGCGCACGTCCGCGATGGCATCCCAGTACACGTCGACCGGCGAGAGCAGCTGCGTGAGGTCCTTGTCGCGGCTCACGATGGTCACTGGCAGGCCCGCCGCACGCGCGCGCGTCGCCAGCGTGCCGATGATGTCGTCCGCCTCGTAGCGCGAGCTGCCGTATTGCGGCAGCCCGAGCGCCGTGCAGATCTCGCGGCACAGTGCGAACTGCCGCTTCAACTCGACTGGTGCGGGCTCGCGGTTCGCCTTGTACGGCGGGTAGATCTCGTTGCGGTAGCCCTGCTCGAGGCTTTCGTCGAACGCGACGGCGATGTGGCGCGGCGATTCGCGCTCGAGCAGCTCGCCCAGGAAACGGGCGAAGCCGAGCACGGCGTTGACGGGGTTGCCGTCGCGGTCGGCCACCTCGATGGGGACGGCGTAGTAGGCGCGGAATATGAAGACGCTGGCGTCGACGAGATAGAGCATGGAGCGGTGCGGGGCGTTCCGGTTGCGGCCTCGGCCGGCGAACCGGCCCGGGGTGAGAATACGTGGTCTGGCGACAGGGCCGCGGCCGACTTCCTCACGACTCGGCCACGGGGTCCGTGCGAGGATAGCAGCATGGCTTCGGTTGGCCTTTCCTTCACTCCCGCGCCAGGCCCGCCTCCGGTCACCCGCATCGTGCCCATCGGCAAGGAGCACCTGGCGGGGTTTCACTCCGCCCTGGACCGGATCGCCCGCGAGCGCGCCTACCTTGCGCAGCTCGAGGCGCCCGCGCTGGCGAAGACCCGGCGCTTCGTGCTCGACAGCCTGCGCAATGGCGCCGTCCACGTCGTTGCGCTTGCGGGCCGCGAGGTGGTGGGCTGGTGCGACCTCCGGCCGAAGTCCGCCGTGACGCAGAGGCACAGCGCGGTCCTCGGGATGGGGGTCGTGGCGGAGTATCGCGGCCAGGGCCTGGGCTCGCGCATGCTCGCCGCCACGCTGGAATCCGGCGAAGCCCGCGGTATCCGCCGCTCGGAGCTCGTCGTCCGTGCCGACAATGCGCCGGCGATCGCGCTCTACCGCCGCTTCGGCTTCCAGGTCGAAGGCACCTGCGAACGCTACCTGACCGTCGATGGGATCGACCACGACGTGCTGCTGATGGCCCGCCTCCGCTGACTGCTCCGCACGGGCACGATCGCTCCGGCTCCGGCCAAGCGGGCTGTGGCACTATTAAGACCCCCGGAGAGCGTAACGACACCATGGTTGCCCAGCCGAAGACGCCTCCGCTGCGCCTGCTGCGAGCTTTTTGCCTCGCCGCCCGCCATTCGAGCTTCAAGGATGCGGCGGACCAGCTTTCGCTGACTCCCTCTGCGGTGAGCCACCAGGTCAAGGAGCTCGAGGAGCAGCTCGGCGTCCTGCTGTTCGAACGGCGCACGCGCGCCGTCGTCCTCACGCCCTCCGGCAAGCAGTTGCTCGAGGATCTCGAGCCCGTCCTCGAAGCGCTGTCGACGGCCATTGCGCGTGTCGCACAGGGCGCGGCGGCCCGGCGTCGGCTGTCCGTCGTCATGCCGCCCTTCTTTGCCAGCGAGCTGTTCGCACCGGTGCTGCCCGACTTCCACGAGCGCCACCCTCACATCGACCTCAATGTCGACACGAGCAATCCCCGGCCCGAGCAGCACCCGCACTTCAGCGACCTGTCGGTGATCCACTCGTCGCAGGCACCGGACGACTCGAGCCTGGAG